>JABFXX010000184.1 GCA_013368795.1 Kofleriaceae bacterium | reverse complement strand
GAGATAGCGCTCCCCACATTCGGCGCGGCAGCCGGGTCATTGGCTAGCTCGCGCGAGCTCCGCGAGCGTTTCGTTTGCTGCTCGCGTGCACCTCCGACGTCGCGTTTCCAGCGAGCTCTGACTGCCAATCCGAGTAATGTCGCCCCATGTACGGCGATCGGTCTTCGCGGGTGGTCACCCTTCGAGGGATGACGGTTCACACGAACCTCGAAGCGACCGCGATCATCCTCGCCACCGGGTTCGCCGGACACTCGCTGCTCGAGGCCGCGCTCATCATCGCGTCGTTCGCGCTGGGAACGGGGCTACACCTCGCCTGCCATCTCGGCGTCGCGGCGGCGTTCGGTAAAGGGATCGATCGGATGATCCTGACCCGCGCAGGGCGCATCGACTACTCCGGGGCACCGCCGGGCTTCGCCGAGAACATCTTGCGCACAGGTGCGGGCGCGACGATGAATGCGCTCTGTGCCGTCGTCGGCTACGCGCTCCTGGCCGCGCTCGACGTCGACACGTGGCCGTCGGTCGCTGCGCTCGCGCTGCGCACATTTGCACGCTGCAGCCTCATCCTGACGATCATCAACTTCCTACCGGCGGTCCCGCTCGACGGTGGCCTGATCCTGCGGAGCGTCCTCGAGCGCGTGGTCGGTGAGGCCCGAGCGATGAGAGCGGCTGTCATCGTGAGCATGGTCGTGATGGCTGCGATGGCGATTGTTGGCGTGGTGCTGGTGCAGCCCGTGCTGATCTACGTCGCGGCGGCCATTACCTACGACAACTGGCGCAAGCACCTCGTGCCGCAGCGCCAGCCACGGACGATTCTTCGTTAACACTTAGGCGACTTGTTCGTCTCTAAGCAGGTGGGTCTCGTGTCGCTAGTCGCCGAGGATGACCTCGTCCACGTCGTCACGGCGGCGAGGGGCGGCGATCGCAGCGCATTCGCCGAGTTGTATCGACGCTTCCATCGCGCGGTTCACGGCGTCGTGCTCGCGCGCGTGGCATTCGGCGACGCGGCGGATCTCGTCCAGGACGTGTTTGCGATCGCGCTGGAGCGGCTGCCGGAGCTGACCGAGGCGTCGGCGTTTGGGAGCTGGCTCCTGGCGATCGCGCGCCACCACGCAATCGATCATGTGCGGCTCGCGCGGCCGAGCGACGAGCTCGTCGACGTGCCTGCGCCGGTCACGCGAAGCGCCGAGGTCGCGCAGGTGCTGGGGGTATTGCGCGAGCTGCCCGAAGCATATCGGGAGACGATGATCTTGCGCCTGGTCGAAGGAATGACCGGCCCCGAGATCGCCGAGCAAACGGGCCTCTCCGCGGGCTCGGTGCGCGTCAACTTGCATCGCGGCATGAAGCTGCTGCGCGAACGACTCGGCATGACCGCGAAGGAGAAGTCCGATGTCGGATGACTATCTCTGGGACCGCTCGGGCCCTCCCGATCTCGACACCAAGGAGCTCGAGGAGCTGCTCGCACCACTCGCGCACGATGCGCCACTCGACGAGCTGCGCGTTGCAAGAGGCCGGCAAGGCGAGCTGGTACGTGCCGCGGCCCAGGAACCACTTGAAGCGCCGCCTGTGGGCGGACGCGCGAAAGGCAAAATGAATCTCTTCGACAAGCGCATCATCGGTGCAGCAACGCTCACGGCTGCGGCGATCGGTCTTCTCGGCGTCACCGTCTACAAGCGCCGTAGTGACGCACCCGCGCCGCCGCGCGCGCCCATCCGCGACCCGGCAGTCGAGGTCGATCCTTCGTTCGCGACGAGGCCACCCCTGTCACCGGTCGCACCGACGACCGGCGCGGATCTCGCGATCATGGCGGGCGAGAGCGCGTGGATCCACGTGCCGTTTGGCGCCGTCGACATCGAGATCCAGTCGACGTGCAACGCTGAAGTCGAGGTGGCGGTGGTGACGTCCGCGCGGATGAAGCGCGGGCAACGGGGCGATGCGGCGGCGCTGTCGATCGAGTCGACGGGCGGAATCATCGTCGGCACCGATAGTCCCGACGGCAGAGCGAGCACGTATCACCTCACGCCCGGGCTCGACCCCAGCAACGGCATGTACGAGTACACGTCGCGGTGCGTGGGCCAGCCGCCGCTACGCGGCACGATCGCCGTCGACCGCGTCGATGCGAGCGAACCGATCGAACCGATCGGGCCGTACGCGAACGCACGCGTCCACAACAACTCGATCACCAAGGACAGCATTCATCTGCTCGGCACGGTGTTTCCGGGCGCGAGAGTCTCGATCGGCGCGAAACCGGTCGCGCTCGGACCTGCCGACATGACGGGCGTCGATCCGCCGATCTTTCCGACGTTCGCCATCGACGTTCCCGTCTCGCCCGACCGTCGGGTAGCCGCCGTGCGCGTCGACGACCTCAACGGTGCGCACTTCTACGTGATCCGTTCCTCGGGAATGGCGGTGATCCAGTCGTGCGCGACGACGATGACTGCACCGAAGCAGGCGGCCGCAGCGCTCGACGCGCAGGGCGACCACGCCGGCGCGCTGAGGACCTTCGAGACTGCGATGGCCGCGTGCAAACCCGATCGCGAAACGCTTTCGCTCGCGCTCGAGTACGCGTGCAAGGCTGGCGACACCGAGGCGGCGAGGAAGTACTGGCGGAAGCTTCCGCCCGAGCTCCAACGCGCGGTCGAGCCGGCGTGTGCGCGGAACGAGATCACGCGCGATGCGCTCGACCGGCATTGAGGCCCGCGGCGGTCATTGCCCGGCCCGGGTTACTCATCGCCGATCGTCACGAAACTGTTCTACGATCGCTGCGTGCGAATCGCCGAAGTTGCGTGCAGGTTCGAGCGTTGGCCAGAACCGGCCGGGGGCCAGGATGGAGTCGAGTGACCGGCGACGATAGTGACGCCGAGCCCAGCGTGGAGCCACTCACCTGGCTCATCCAGGCGAACATGCGCGACCAGGCCCTCCGGCAGAAGATCGAGACGGCACTCGACTCGATCGGAGAGCACCATCACGCCATCGCCCTCGTTCCATTTAGTCGCGAGATCCCGGACCTTCCGTTCTCCGCCGACGCGCGACGGATTGTTTGCATGGGCCCCAGCTTCGTCCCACGCATCGCGATCGAGACGACGTGGCGGCCCGGCATCTACTTCGACCCGGCGACGTTTCGCTGGTCGGTGATGGCAGAGCGCTGGCGTGGCCTCATGTTCACGGCCGACGGAGCCGTCGCGACCGCGCGCGAGGTGCTCGAGGAGCTCGAGACGAGCGGGCCGCTGTTCGTCCGCCCCGACGAGGACTCGAAGGCGTTCGACGGCGGCACGTACGCGGATGCCTCCGAGCTGCGCGCCGCACTCGGCAGCAATGATCTATCGCTCGCGGTCGTGCGTGGGCACGCGACAACGGTGGATGCCGAGTGGCGGTGTTTCGTCGTCGGGGGACAGATCGTGGACGCGTCCGAGTATCGACGCGCCGGCCGGCCTTCATTTCACCGTGGGGCGCCGCCGCGCGTACTGGATCTCGTCGATGCGGCGCTCGCGCGGTGGTCGCCGGCGCCGGTGACGTGCATCGATGTCGCGTCCAGCGGCGACCACTTCGGAATCGTCGAGGCGAACTGCTTCAACGCGGCGCGGTTCTATGCAGCGGACGCCGCCACAGTTCTGGCGGCGGTCGCCGCACATGTGCGATCGACCTAAGCCCTCGGTGTAGACGAACAGTCGCATCAGCGCACAGGCAACGAGCCAGCTGATCTGATGGTTGCAAGCAACACAGCGTGCACAGCCAGCTGATCTGAGGGTTGCAAGCAACACACCGTCCGCGATCCGCCAGCGCATCTCTTGCGCCGAGTCTTGTGCACCGCATCAACGGCATCAAGCCGTGATGTGTCCAGCAATTGGCGACGTTCGATCGCCGACGTGATGTCTGGATCGCGGACGTCTGGCTCGCTCCGTTCAGCAACCGCGCGCACAGTTTGTGTCTTGCTCGAGCGACGCCGCGCACAACTCTGTTCGTTTACCGAGTCCGCACTACGCGGCATCGACCGTTGCGGAATTCGTGAAGCGCACGCATTGTCATGCCGCCTTCGCCGCGAGCAGTGCAGCCCAGCACGGGCGTCACGACGAGCGGTGCGGTGCCGTCTCAAGGAGCGATCGTGCAGTACCAACGTCTTCGCCCGTCCCTTCTCGCGCCCGCTTTGATCGCGGGTCTCGCCGCAGCGTGTGGCTCGTCGTCCAATGACCGGCCACTCGATGCCTCCCCTGCCCCTCCGTCGGACAGCGGCTCCGCCGCAGATGCTGCGCCGCCGGACGGCACCGTCTCGACGGCATGTCAGTCCCCGTTCACGGTGACGCCCGACCAGAACGCCGAGGCGAACGCGACGGCTGCGCTGCTGGCACTCTCGCCGACCGCGACCATGACCTGGGCACCCGCGCGCGGCACGCTGTCGTCGATCCAGGGATTGGTCGTCGAGCTGCCCACGTGCACCGGCAGCGTGAATGCCTACGATCTGTTCCTCAACTACCTCGCTGGATCGCCGGCGCTGTTTCAGATCGACCCGACCGAGTGGTCGACCAGCACACTGCCGTGTTCCGAGATCCTGGCAAACGGCTTCCATACGCTCGTGATTCATCGCGTGTCGTACGGCCCGTTCCCGCTCGACAACGACGTGTTCTCGGTCGTCGCCGACGTGCAGAATGGCACCGCGGTCTTTCGCAACTTCAGCGGCGTCTACATCCCACCGCCGACCGCCGCGATGGTTGCAACGCTGCAGGGATGCCATGCGATCGACGTGCTGACCGGCGTCCTCTCGACACCGTTCTCGTATCAGATCTTCGCGCCGCCGCCCGCCGCGCAATGTACTGCCGCGGGCGTCGGTAGCTACACGGTAACGCCGGCGGACACCGTGACGCTCGATCCGGCGGTCAGGATGCGTTGGGAGGAGAGCTCCGTCGTGACGATCCATCCCGAGAGCACGGCGACCCTCGTGGTGGCCCCCGCGAACTACACCGCCCAGCTCGAGGGCAGCGACGCGAACTGCACCGACCTGGACGGCAATCCCCACATCGGCTGGGTGCGAACGTTCGACGCGTTCACGGGCAACGTGCTCTACGATCACCGCAGCCCGGATCCGTACTGTACGGTCTGCCTGAAGTGAGGTCGGCCAACCGGCGTCGAATTGGTCTGGCCACTTTTCCGCAACTGCATTAACGTCCGCCGCATGGAGCGGATCTCGATCGCGGCGGCGTTCGTCCTGGGTTGTGTGGCCTGTTCGTCGTCGGGAAATGGCGGCGTGGACGCGACGGTGGGGACCGTCGACGCGCCCACCGTGCCCTCGATCGATGCCGCCACCGCGGGCTCGTGCGCCCCGGGCAGCTACGCGACGAGCATCTCGGCGTCGGGCGACATGACGTGCACCACGTTCGACGAGGCGACGGCGGTCGCGGTGCGCTCGCGTTGCTCGGTGTACCTCGGGCAGCGCGACAGCTGCGGCGGCTGCAGCGATGCGCCGACCAAGTGGAGCAAGAGCGATCCGCTCGGCTGCACGCCGGGCACCGGCGCGGGCAACACCTGCGTCTCGGCGACGCTCGACGATCCTGCCACGCCGGTCCAGCTCGCGACGCTCGATCTCGATGGCGACGTCAACGACGACGACAAGCTCTACGCCGGCCTCCACTGCATCACCGCGGCGCGACCGCTCGCGCCCGCGCCATGCGCGCCCGGCTGGGCGATCACCGGCCGCCGGAACAACGCGTGGTGGTGCGCGCCGATCTCCGAGGCTGCGGTCAACTACGTGCGCTCGCGCTGCGCGGTGTACCTCGGCTGGAACGACAGCTGCGATGGCTGCACGTCGCCGCCGACGAAGTGGGGCCACGCGAACGATGTCGAGTGCGTCAACGGCGCCGGCGCCAACGACACTTGCACCACGGCGACCCTCGCCGGCGAGACCGTGAAGCTCTTCGGCCTCAACACCGGCGGCGACGTCGACGGCAACGACAAGTTCCATATCGGCCTCTCCTGCGACACCACCCCATCCTCGGGCGACTCCACCACGGGGCAGTGCCCCGACGGCAAATTCGTGATCGGCACCGACGTCGACGGCACGATCAAGTGCGGCGATCCGAGCCAGATCTTCGCCGACTACCTCGCGAATCACTGCTCGCTGTTCTTCGGCTGGCGAGACAGCTGCGACGCCTGCACGACCGCGCCGGCCAAGTGGGGCAAGGTGTCGATCGCCTCCTGCGCCAACGGGATCGGCGCGGACGACACCTGCACCGCGATGACCCTGGGCGCGGCGACCGTGCAGATGTTCGGTCTCAGCCCCGACGGCGATGTGAACAACGACGATACCTTCTACGTCGGGTTCCGCTGCGACGCGCCCTGACTACGCGCGCGCGTTGGTGTCGCGCCGGCCGCCTTGCATCGCGATCAGTGCCTTCGCCCACTCGTCGATGTCGATGCGCTTGTCGTACGTCTTCGCCGTCGTCACCTGCTTCCACCACGACGGGTTCTTGACCGGCGCGGGCTTGCCGTCCTCGAAGTGTTCGCAGTCGCAGCGATGCGGCTGACGCGAACAGAACGTGCATGCCTCGACGACGCCTTCGAAGTACCAGTCCCAGAACGAGCGCAGGTTCGTGCCGAGCAGATACTCGATCTCGCGCAGGAAGTACTCGAACTCGCGCTTGCGGAAATAGAACGCACCCATCGTCAGGTGATCGAGCACGTTCGCCGGACCGCCGGAGATCTGGTTGTACGGCGACGTTGCCTTGAGGAAGACCTTGAGGATGACGGGCCGGAACGCCGGATTCTCCTGCAGGTGCCGCGCGACGACATCCTGATAGAAGCGGAAGTGCCGGCACTCGTCCTTCGCGAACTGGTCGAGCATGCGCGCGAGGAACGGATCCTTCACCTGCTTCGAGAACGAGCGATAGATCAGGAAGCCGAGCAGCTCCTGGTACATGTTGCACGCCGCGACTTCCATCGGATTGTCGGCATACGGCAGCACCTCGGTCTCGGCGACCGCGAGACCACGCGCCGCCGGCCACGGCTCGCCCATCTGCCGCAAGTACATGTGGTAGCCGATGAAGTGATTGAGCTCCTCGGTGAACCAGGTGCCAAAGAACGCGGCGAGCTCGGGGTTGGTCCGGAATGCGCGGAGAAAACCGTCGGAGACTGCGGAGCCGCTGGTCTCGCCGAGCGCCACGGTGTGCATCATCTGGCGCTGACGCGACGTGAGCAGCTCGGGACGCGCTTCGCTCCAGTCCCAGTCTTCGATGAAGTACGCGAGCTTTCGCGACTGCGCGCGATACGGGAAGTACAGGTTCTGCGGAAACCGTTCGGCGAGCAGCTTCGCGCTCGGTCCGCTCGTGCCGCGCAGTAGTCGCTTCGCGACGGCGAGATAGATCGGATCCATCACGACCTTTGCGCGCGATTGGTTGAGCGCGTAGGCCCACATGGCAGAGCGACGAAATGCCTTCTCGAGCAGACCTTGAACGTTCGGCATGCCGTCTCATACGGCGAGGAAACCGCCGAGCGCAATCTGAGAAAATAGGTCGACCCGGTGCCCACAATCGTGTGCACCGCTTCCGCCCGTGCTACGCCCTTTGAGCGTGCAGTCGGTCCTGCAGACGCTCGACAGCTTTGGCGGGATCTACGTCGCGATGTTCCTGTTCGCGATCCTGTCGGGGGTGTTCCCGCTCGCGAACAGCGAGGCCGCGATGATCGCGCTCGGCGCTGCGTCCTCGTACAGCGTTCCAAAGCTGATCGTCCTCGCCGTGATCACAGCGCTGGGTCAGTCGGTGACGCACGCGTCGCTGTATCTGTCAGCGCGCGGGCTCGCCAAGGCGGGCGCGAAGAGACGCCCGAAGCTCGAGGCCCGCATCGCGAAGGCTCGCGAGCTCGGTGCCAGGTGGCAGAAGAGCGAGCTGCTCATGATCGCGCTGGGCGCGACCGTCGGGATTCCGCCACAGGTGGTCGTCGCGCTGTTCGCCGGTGTGATCGGAATCCGCTTCCGGACCTTCATCTCGATCGACATCGCCGGGCGCATCGCGCGCTTTGTTACGATCGTGTTGGTGGCGCACCTCGCCCAGTGAATGCGGCGAGCGCGCACGGGATTCCATCGACGCGGTTGGACTGCCACCGCCCGTGCCTTTGCCCTCGAGGCCCACGATCACGAGCCCGGCGGCAACGAGAGACGTGGCCGCGACCTTGGTGACGAGCTGCCAGCCGCCGAAGTTCTCCTTCAGCCAGTCGGGTCGCAGCCGTGTGAGGAGGTATGCCGCGATGAAGATGATCGCGTAACGAACTCCCATGATCGAGTCGACGATCGCCGGATGGGCGAGGCTGATCGCGTAGAACACCAGGAACGAGCCCACCCCGGAGATGAAGCGGTTGACGAAGTACCAGAAGCGACTACGCGGCTTCGCCTGGCCGGATTCGGCGAAGATCTGTCGACGCCACGAGGGTCGAGCCAGCATTCCGACCGCGGCGACGAACGTGCCGATGGTGAACCAGACGTAGCCGCTGACGAAGTCAGTCCGGTTGTACACGAGCTTTCCCAGAACGTTGACCAGGCCAAGGAGCCCGGAAGCGAGCAGCATCGGCGGCAGGAGCCGTTTCAGATGCATGTTCTCGGAAAAGAACATCACGAAGCCGCCGCCCGTCATCAACGCGAATCCGATGAGCTGTCCCGAGGACATCTGTCGGGAGAGCAGGAAGTAACCGATTGCTCCGGTGGCGACGGGTGAGAAGCCGCCCATCACCGCCAGCGACTCGGACGCTTCGCCGCGCTTCAGCGCGTCGTAGTAGAAGTAGATGCCGACGAGGTGCACGAACCCGGCGACAAACGCGAGGGCGATCACCGCGACGGGCGGCGACTCGTAGCCGAAGGGGATGAGAAGCAACCCGAAGACGCTGATCGCGCCGAGCCAGAACGTGTAGCTGTATAGATTGCGGGTGCCGGGACTTTGGAGCAGCACCTTGTCCCACACGAGTGAAATGCCGATCAGAGCGTGGGCGACGATCGCGATCGCCACGCCATTCTTGGCAAGCTCGAACAAGAAGACCTTCCCGCACCTGCGAGTGCAATGGCGGGGCCGCCGACGCCGCGTGCGAGCGCCGCTGTTGCGGTGCGGGCACCCTACGACTTCGGCTGCCTATGCAGCCACTCCGCGTAGAGATCTGGGCCCGACTCCAGGCGAACTGGCACGTGTCTGATCCGCATCGACTGTTCGGAGAAGGGTCTGGCGAGCTCTGCATAGAGCGCGGCCGTGGAGAGGCCGAACGCCTCGCCGTCCTCGTTGGAATAGGCGTATGTGACCTCCGCGATGCCAGCGAGCCTCATCGCGGCCATGCACATCGGACATGGATGACCACTCGCGTAGACGGCGCAGCCTCGGAGGTCGGGCGAACCGAGCTTCTGGCTTGCCGCGCGGACCGCGTTCAGCTCCGCGTGCGCGGTTGGATCGTTGGAGCTCAAAATTTCGTTGACGCCCGTTGCGAGGACCGCACCGTCTTTGACGACGACCGCCCCAAAGGGCCGTCCGCCTCTGGCGACATTGGCGCGGGCGAGCTCGATGGCTTCGCGTAGGAATCGTTCTTCGTTCGTCATGGCTTCCTGCCGTCAGTGTAGTTCGTCAGCGGCCCTGCGCCGAAAACGAAGAAGGACGCGCCTTCTCGCGCGTCCCTTCGCTTCATCGCAAAGCTGACTTACTTACCGCACTGCTTGCCGCAACCGCACGCCTTGCACGCGCAGCTCGTACCGCAGGTGCAACGCTCGCCCTGCTCGCAACGACACTTCTGGTTCTGTTCCCGATTCTTGTTCGTGGTCATGTCTCTTCTCCGGTTGGAAGCACGCGGTAGTGCGTGCGTTCGTCTAGGAGACGCGACGGGTCGGCCGGCATTACAGCGCGCCGATGTCCTGGAAATCACAACCGTTCGAGCGAGACCGAACTTTTCGCCCGCGGCGTGTCGATCGGGCGCCGGCTGGTTCGTCGTGCGTACAGAGGCCCGGCTGACGGCCTCCAACGAAGGAGCCTGTCATGACTGCCCCTGCCCGCGCTGGTACTCGTGAATGGATCGGCCTCGCGATCCTTGCCCTGCCTACCCTGCTCGTCTCGCTCGACGTGTCCGTGATGATTCTCGCGCTGCCGCACATCAGCGTGAGCCTCGGCGCCGACAGCGCGCAGCAGCTGTGGATCATGGACAGCTACGGCTTCTTGCTCGCGGGCTTCATGGTCACGATGGGCACGCTCGGCGATCGCATCGGGCGACGCAAGCTGCTGATGTGCGGCGGCGCCGGCTTCGGGCTCGCCTCGATCGCGGCGGCCTTCGCTCCGACGGCGGAGCTGCTGATCGTCGCGCGCATGCTACTCGGCATCGCCGGCGCCACGATCGCGCCATCGATTCTCGCACTCATCACGAACATGTTTCGCGACGAGCGGCAGCGCGGCTTTGCGATCTCGATCTGGATGGTGTGCTTCATGGGCGGCATGGCGATCGGTCCGCTCGCCGGCGGCGCGCTGCTCGAGCGGTTCTGGTGGGGCTCGGTGTTCCTGATGGGCGTGCCCGTGATGTTGCTGCTGCTCGTCACCGCGCCCGTGCTGCTGCCCGAGTACAAGGCACCGAACGCCGGCCGCATCGATCTCGCGAGCGTCGCGCTGTCGCTCGGTGCACTGCTCCCGACGATCTATGGCCTCAAGGAGATCGCGAAGCACGGACCGGCGGGCGTGCCGCTCCTGGCGATCGCGGCCGGCATCGGCGTCGGCCTCGTGTTCGTACGCCGCCAGCAACACCTGAGCGACCCACTTCTCGACCTCGCGCTGTTCCGCAACAAGCGCTTCACGACCGCGGTGTCGGCGATGTTCGGCATCTCGCTCACCGGCGGCACGATGCTATTCACGAGCCAGTATCTGCAGCTCGTCGTCGGGCTGTCGCCGCTCGAGGCCGGACTGTTGACGCTTCCCGGCGTCGCCGCGATGGTCGTGATGCTGCTCGCGACGCCCGTGCTCGCGAAGCGGATCCGGCCGGCGTACCTCATCACGATCGCGCTCGTCGCCTCGTTGCCGGGCGTGCTGCTGCTCGCGAGGCTCGACGCGTCCTCGGGTGTCGTGCCCGTCGTGATCGCGCTGGTGCTGTTCCAGGCAGGCTGCGCGCCGATCGTCACGCTCAGCAGCGGCATCGTGATGAGCTCGGTCGTGCCCGAGAAGGCCGGCTCTGCGGCAGCGATCTCGGAGACCTGCGCGGAGCTCGGGTTCGCGCTCGGCATCGCGACGTTCGGCTCGCTGTTCACGTTCATCTATCGCGGCTCGGTCGGCGGTGCGCTCCCCGACGGGCTGCCGACGACCGCGCGCGCTGCTGCGACCGACACGATCAGCGGCGCGATCGAAGTTGCGCGCACGCTGCCGACCGCCGTCGGTGACGCTGTTCTCGTCGCGGCACGTGACGCGTTCACGCACGGAATCACCGTGCTCGCGCTCGCGTGTGGTGCGCTGATCGCGAGCGTCGCGACGCTGGTGTGGTTCCGGCTTCGCGAGCTGCCGACGCTCGGCGGTGAGGCAACACACCCCGCACCGACGAGCGAGGCGGCCGACGAGGTCGTTGCGCTCGCGTCGTGAGGTGCCCGAACGGGTGAGCACGTGTAGCGTCGGGCGTTACGGTGTTCGTCGGGCGCAGCGCCGGCGCGCCTCCTCGACCAATTCGAGATAGCGTGCCGCCGTGCACAAAGTAGCCGCCATCTTCGCCTTGCTTGTCCCTGCGTGTGGTGACCCCGCCGATCCGACCGCGAGCTGGCTCCCCAACGATGGTCCGCCCGCGATGATCACCGGCCATGCCTTCGTGTTCGGCCCAAATACCGCGGGGCTCACGCTCGGCGGCGCGACCGTCTCGGTCACCGAATCGCCGACCGTCACCGCCACCATCGCGACCGATGGGACCTTCTCGATCGAAGCCCCGAGCGGCGGCCCCGCGACGTTCTCGGTCGCGCAGGAGGGCTTCTATCCGAACCAGAGCGCGACGCTCGACATCACGAGCGACGGCATCGCGATGCTCGGGTTCCAGGTCCCGACCCATGACACGGTCGACCTCCTGGCGACGCTCGTGCGCGTGACGGTGGATCCGACGCGCTGCCAGATCAGCACCACCGTATCGCGTGCCGGCACCGAGCCCTACGGCGGCGATGCGCTGGGCGTCGAGGGCGCAACCGTCACGATCGACCCGCCGCTGCCCGCGAGCTCCGGGCCGATCTACTTCGCGTACGGGGAAGTGCCGTTTCCAGACCGCGCGCTCACCGCGACGTCCATCGATGGCGGCGTGGTGTTCACGAACGTCCCGGTCGGGGAATACACGCTCTCGGCAGCGAAGGACGGGCTGACGTTCTCGACCGTGAATGTGCGCTGTCGTGCCGGCGTGCTCGTCAACGCGGCACCGCCGCACGGCATTCAACAGCAATAGCGCTCTGGTCAGCGGGCGTGGTGCTCGGTGGGCTCGATCGCCGGGTGCGCGAGCATGTCGGCGAGCTCCTGCGCGTTGCGGACGGCATTGGGCAGCGGCGCGTTGCTGAAGATCACGTGCACCTCGTCGGTGCGTGAGGCCAGGGCGCGGATGCGCGACGCCCACTCGGCAAGCTCGTCGTGCGAGTAGAGGTACGGCCAGCCGGGACTGCGGCGGCCATGCGAGCGGTCGCGCCAGCGCGCGGGGTTGCGGCCGTGCATGCGGATGACGGCGGTCTCGCTGGTCGCGGCAACGACGGGTGGAATCGACGCGACGAAGCCCTGCGGCTCGTCGACGCAGACATAGATGAGATCGTTGTCGGCGAGGAGCTCGAGCGTCTCGTTACGATTGTCCTCGGACATCCAGGTCTCGTTGCGCAGCTCGATCGCGACGCGGAGATCGGCGAATGCATCGCGGATGCGCTCGAGCTCGGCCTTGTTCGCCGCGGAGATCGGGAACCAGACCGGGAACTGAAACAGCACGACGCCGAGCTTGCCGGCGTCCTCGAGTGGCGCGAGGGCGTCACGAAACCGGCGCGTGAGCTCGCGCATGACCTCGGGGCCGAGATCCTTCGGATAGAGATGCGGCTTCGCGCGCAGCTCGCGTGACAGGCCATCGCGTACATCACGGGGAAGGCCGCGCGCGCTCGCGTAGTGCTGCGTCAGTAGTGCATGCGCCTTGATGCTCATCGTGAAGCCATCGGGTGCGCGGTTGGCCCAGGTGGCAATGCGGTCGGCATCTGGAAACGCCCAGTAGGTGGAGTCGTTCTCGACGATCGGAAACTGCGAGGCGTAGTAGCGCAGCTTGGCCTCGGGGCTACGCACGTCGTCGGGATAGAAGCCGCTCTCGACGAGGCTGCGGTCTGCCCACGCTGCAGTTCCCGTCTTGATGTGCGCTGTCACCGATTCGATTGATGCCACCAGCGTGCCCACCGCGAGTCGACACTTCGGTACTGCGACCGAGCGCCGGAGAGGCGGCTGCGGCATCTGCGCACGCTCCGCGCGATGCACGTCCAATGCATGGATGCGATTTGCCCGGCATGGACATTGCTGTTCCGTGCTGGATGCGCCTCAACATCTGTCTTGCTCTGGTCGTTGCGCTCGCTTCGTGCACTGATGACTCGGGCTCCCTGACGGTCGAGAACCACTCCGATTTTGCGATCGTGGACATTCGACTCACCGAGATCGACAACCCGGACTTTGGCCCCAACCTTCTCCACGGTGACGTCCTGCTTCCTGGCGAGTCGTTCAGCCTCGATGTTGGGTGCGACACCTTCGACGCGCGCGTGATCGACGAGACCGGCGCTACCTGCGACCTGTTCGACCTCGATCTCTGCCTCAACGATGCGGTCTGGGTGCTGACGAACTCCGACTGCCCGGTCTTCAGCGCAGCCGCGAAGGCCCGTGCCGCGAACGAGAAGGTCGACGCGAGCACGAAGCAGTAGTTCGGCCGAGGCGCTCGCAGCGAGTAAGCTGCGCGCCACGATGCAAGCGAAGAAACCCGCCAAGCGGCTGACGCTGACCGAGACGGATCTCCGCGTCGTCGCGCGCTGGGCTGCCGCGTCCGCCGCGCGAGCGCTGCCGCTGTTCGAAGCGGTGGCCCGTTCCGACACGCGTGCGCGCAACGCGATCGAGGGAGCGAGAGCATTCGCGCGCAGCGGCAAGCGCACGGCGAGCCTGCGAGCACTGGCGTGGGGCGCACTCGCGGCGTCGCGCGAGGTCCGCGACCCGATCGCCTCTGCCGCCGCTCGCGCAGCAGGCCTCGCCGCGGCGAGCGCGTACACGCACCCGATCGCCACGCCGCATCAGATCAATCATCTCCTCGGACCGATCGTGTATGCGGCACACGCGCGCGAGCTCGCGGCAGATGATCCGCGCGTCGGAGACAAGGAGCTCCAGCTGGCGCTCCGCCGCGCGACGCCGCCGCTTCGCAAGCTCGTGGGGCGCATGCCGGCTCGTCGCGAAGGACGCGGCAGGCTCGCGCAGATGTTTTCTCAGCTCGACGCTGGGCTCAGGGCTGCTCGCTCTCGATCCACGCCAGGATCGCGTCGACCTGCTCGGCGCTGAACCACGGGCCTTCGTGAATTCCCTTGGTCAGGATCCGGCTGGCGTACGGATTCGCGAAGTCGATCACGCCCGACGCGATGAGGGTCTGCCGGATCTCCTCGCTCGAGCTACCGGCGAGGAAGTCGATTCCCGCCACCTGCCCAGACCCGCCATGGCAAGCCGCGCACGTCGACGAGAGCGCCGGCAGCGCCTCGTCCCACGCGGTGAGCTCTGCCGTCGTCGAGCTCTCGTTCGGTTGTGCACACGCCGTCACCAGTACCAGCGACGCCACGATCTTCACGAAGGTCCCCATGCCCCGATCTTCGGTCACGGCCCGACCTAGCTGCCCTCACAACATGTGACAGCTGCATGGTGCAGCATTCGTACACCTACGCCGCTGCGCGGTCGCGGCGCACGGCGTCGAACAGGCGGCCGACGCCGGCACCGAGGACGTTGAGCACGACGGCGATGTTCCAGATCGGCAGTGCCCACGCAGGCAGACGCAGGAGCAAGCCGCAGCCGACGACGAGCGCGACGAGGCCGAACGACAGGAAGACGTCGAGCGCGAGGCCGATATCGTCACTGCCCCGCCGGCGCAGCGCAGCCTCGGTCAGGCACACCGCGCTGATCCGGCGACGCATCGCGAGCAGCGCGACGAGGTTGACCAGGTTGAGCACGAGGTCGATGCTGCCGAGCGCGAGCAGCGCGTAGCCGAGCGGCGCGAATGGCGAGCCGAGCGCGATGTGCCCGGTGAGCAGCTTGAACGCGCAGAACGGGATCCCGACGGTGAGGATCTCGGCGGACGGGAGAATCCAGCGCTGAAGAGACGAGGCGACCGTAGACGGCGCGGCCGATGACAACACGCCGCGAGCCTAACACTCGCGGTGCATACTCGGATTTTCACGCACACCGCAGATGAGCCCGTAAGACGCGGCACTTGTGCATCGGCTTCGCAACGTCGACGAGCGCCGTGATCGTGCCGACCAATTCTCGTCGACGTGGGTAGTCGTTCCTCGGCGAGCGGGATGTGTTCTCCCCAGTCGACGCGCGATCGATGGCGAACGCGCGCGTTCTCGTCGGGCGCTCGTCTTGCACGAGGCCGACGGTCAGGAGGTACCTCGATGCAACGTCTGCTTTCGATCGTCACGCTCGCCGTCTCGCTTTCCGCCTGTGCCACGGGCGACGACACACAAATCGGCCTCGACGAGCTCGCGGCGGGAAATGGCGCGCCGTCGGGGGCCCACTACAACCTCAACATCATCGGCGTCGAGAAGGGTAAGTCACCCAACCTGACTGGCGGCGATGGTCATCGGATCTTCGTCCCGCTCTCAGGAAGCGCGAAGATCAACCTCGGCGAAGGCGAGTTCGCGGTCATCGACGCGAACGCGACCGATGGCACCGGTGCATTCCAGTTACCCGCACCCGATGCGGACAACGACGGCGTCACGTCGTACTCCGTGTACTCGCGCGCACTCGGCACGCCCGGCGGATCGTCGACGACGACCACCTGTGCGACCGATCCGACGACGGGCGAGACCATCTGCAGCAACCAGTCGAGCCTGCTCCTGCGCACGAAGGGCAAGTCGAAGTTCACGAACGTCTCGTCGGCACTGCTGTACGTGATGGCCGATATCGACGGCGACGGTACGGTCGAACGCGTGCCGCTGTTCGACGACCGCCTGAGCGACTACTTCTGGCAGTACGACAACAACGGCCTGCGCATCGCGCAGCTGCGGTTCTACGAAGTACCGACGAACGTGAACTAACGAGTCTGCTTCGGCAGCACCTTCGCGAGCGCGGCGTCGATCTTCGTGATCGCTGCCGCGCTCGTCGCGTCGAGGCGCTGCTCGCCGCACATGCGCGCGGTGTACTCGTACTTGCCGTTGACGTAGTACTCGGTGAACGACGCCGAGTACGCCATGCACACGATCTCGTTGCGCGTGACGGTCCACGGCGAGTCAGTCACCGCGCTGCGAATGGACCGCAGCGTCGGCTTGTCGAAGCAGCCGGTGGTCAGTGCGCCGGCGCGACCGCTGGCGTCGATCGGCTGAAACGTCCACGCGCCCGTCGAGTAGATCGCGACCGTCGAGGTCGGCTCCTTCGCCTCGGAGCGCTTGCGGATCTCGAAGATCGGCGTGCCGGTCGCGCGACACGAGTCGACGGGCGGCTTGGGCGCAGGCGGCGGCGGAGGCAGGTCGTTCGCGAGCTCCTGCTCGACGAAGTGGATCGCGTCGAGCGTCGCCGCGTCGGCGGTCTTGCCGCTGCACAGGCGGTGCGTGTAACGGAGGCGGCCGTTCAGCGTGTACTCGGTAAAGTTCGGATCGTAGGCGAAGCATGCGATCTGGCTCGACGTGACCTTCCACGTCGCCTGCGCGAGCGCGCGGCGGATCGAGGTCAGCTCGGTGCGCGAGAAGCAGCCGCGCGCGGTCGCGTTGTCGGACTCGAACGTCCACGCGCCCGTGTTGTAGATGCGCCTGGTCGTCGTCGTGGAATCGACCTCGGAGCCCTGCTTGATCTCGAGGAGCGGCGTGCCGCGCACCTCGCACGCGTGCGCGTTCGGCGAGTGCGAGAAGAAGAACGATAGCCAGAACAGAGTGCTCATGCCGGTTGAGACGGGGCACAAGCGATATGGATCTAAGGTGAATTTTCGGCGCGCGCGCTCGTCTACGACCGGTTACTCGGTCTTCGTCTCGTCCATCATCTTGCCGATGTTGCTGCACGCGAGCATCGCGTCGACGACGACCTGCTTGTTCGCCTTCATCTTCGCGCCGTACTTCTCGAGCACGTCCTTCGGCTGACCCTTCGGCCACTGCTCGTTGAGCTTCTTCTGCAGCGCCTTGTATTCGGCCGTGTGCGCCTTGCGCCAGTTGCCGACGCTCTTCGCCTTCGCCTCGCAGTCCGTGCCGCCCGCCGCAAACGCGACCGCCTTGTCGCTGTCGAGCTTCATGAATGCCTCGACGTCGGCGCTGCCGCCGCCCTTCTTGCAGGCACCGAGCGCAAGGACCAGCGCCAGGCTCCCGACCACATGCTTCACCGTCATCTCGATCCCCTCCCTCTCGCGCCAGGGTACCGCCCTACGCGAGATCGATGTGGCGTGGCGCACACCAAACGAGAACGTGTAACGAAACGCCGGCTCGCATCACTTGGCGGGCCATGACGTCTCGATTTGCCTTGTCCTTGCTTACTCTTGTCGCGTGCTCCGAGGCCCCTGTTCAACAAGATACGCCGGATGCCGGCGTCACCGTCGACAGCGGCAGTGGCAGCGGCGACCCCGACGCCGCGGTGCCGGAGGATCCCGGTTCGTTCGAGGTCAACCTCCAGAGGTCGCAGCACCCGCTCGTCACCGGTACGACGACATCGTTGATGGTGAATGTCACGCGGCACGGCGCGTTTGCCGGCGCTGTCACGCTCGAGGCCGCTGGACTGCCCGCTGGCGTCGTCGCGCCGCCGGTCACGGTCGCGGCTGGCGAGACGACGGGAACGCTCGAGCTCATGACCGCCACGACCGCGGCGCATTCGCTGCCGACGACGGTCACGATCAAAGGCACCGCCGATACGCTGACGTCCATCGCGACGGCGACGATGACCGTGCGCGGTCTTCCGGGTTCGATCGATCAGACCTTCGCGGGCGGCAAGAAGCTGGTGCCGATGGGCAGCGCCAGCGACACCGCGTACGCGACGGCCGTGCAGCCCGACGGCAAGATCATCGTCGCCGGGTTCGCATCCGCCGTGCACAGTGGTGACTTCGCGGTCACGCGCCTCGATCGCGACGGCAACGTCGACACGACGTTCGGCGTTAACGGCAAGGTGTTCACCGACTTCGGCAGTCTCGACAGCGCGTACGCGGTCGCGGTGCAGCCCGACGGTAAGATCGTCGTCGCCGGCATGGCGACCATGCCGGGTTCGAGCTTCGACTTCGCGGTCGCGCGCTACAACAGCGACGGATCGCCCGACACGACGTTCAGCGGAGATGGCAAGGCGACGGTGGCGGTCGGCGGCGGCCTCGATGTGGCGTACGCGGTCATCGTGCAGGCGAACGGCCGCATCGTGCTCGGCGGCGAGACCAATCGCGCCACGATCCCGTACGACACCGACTTCGCGCTGGTCGGCTTTCTCCCCGACGGCTCGCTCGACACGACGTTCGGAGCACAGGGCATCGCGATCACGCCGGTCAGGGCGGGCACTGGACGCGACGTGATCTTCGCGCTCGCGGTCGCGCGCGACGCCAGCAACCCCGGTGACCCCGTTGGCAACGAGAAGTTCTATGCGGTCGGTGGCGACAACGACTTCGCGGTCGCGCGCTACTCGGCGAACGGTCAGCTCGACACCACGTTCGGAATGCAGGGCCTCGTGACGGGCGTGTTCCAGTCGACGGTCGGCGCGGCGCGCGCGATCGCGGTCACGCCGACGGGCGAGCTGTTCGTGGCCGGTCACATCAATCACGACTTCGCGGCCGTGAAGCTCTCGCCGTCGGGTGCAGTCGCGATGCCGTTTGGCCGCTCGATCGCCGCGGTCACGTCGACGAACTCGGACGAGGCGTACGGGATCGTCCTCGACGGAAACAAGCCGATCCTCGCCGGCTGGGTGTACGAGGGAGCGAGCCAGTCGCCCAACTTCGCGCTCGTTCGCCTGAACACCGACGGGACGCTCGACAACTCGTTCGGCACCGGTGGCCGCGTGGTGACGGAGATGGCCCAGGCGGGGCAGCCCGATCAGGCGAACGCGATCGCGCTCCAGACCGATTCGCAGATCCCGGCGGTGCGCGCGATTGTCGTCGGCTCCGCGGACAACGACTTCGCGATCGCGCGCTACTGGCAGTGATGGCCGGTTCCTGCCGCCGTGGCGGTTGAAACTGCACACCTCGGCCCGGTAAGTAGCCGCAACGCTTGGCTCAGGGGCTGGAGCAGCCATTGCAATTCGGCCGACCCCGATGCGTCGCGCCGCCCTGCTGATTGCTGCTGCCGCCCCGAGCCTCGTCGCGAGCCACGCGAGTGCATGTCCCGACACCGTCGCGACGGACGTGACGACCGACGAGGGTCCGGCGACGAGCTCGCCGTGCATGAACGAGGTCGACTTCAGTCGCGTGCGCCAGTCGCTCGAAGTTCGCTACGTGGTCGGCGCCGGCGGCACGAGCCAGAGCGGTATCGGCAGCACGGCGACCGGCTACGCGGGACTCGAGCTCGGCTACGGGTTGCAGTTCGGTGGCGACGACACACAGCCGAGCTACGAGGTCGAGCTCACCGCCGGTGTGGCGGGCTCGCGCGTCGGCGGCGACGTGAGTGCGACGGGCCTCATCACGCGCGCCGGTGCGCAGATCGGGCCCGCGCAGATGAGGGAGTCGGTGATCGACGAGGGTCGCGGCAACATCGCGTTCTTCCCGCTGACGATGGAGATCGCGCACGTCGGCGAGCTCGCGGCGCGGCCGCGCCTCGGTGCACGTCCCGAGCTCGCACGCTCGCTGTACGGGCGCGAGCGCATCGAGCTGGCAACGCGCCTCATCCGCGTCGAGGGTGCCGGCGAGAAGGCGCAGACCGGCGCGCCCGGCCAGACGCAGCCGAAGAAGCCAACCGCGTGGGCCGTCGACGTGATTCCTCTGCATGGCGGGCTCGACATCGCGATGCAGGACACGACGCGATTCGAGACGACGATCGGCGGCTCGATGCTCGGTGTCACCGAGCACACGACCGGGATGTCGCTCGAGTTCTTCGGCATCGAGCACCGCCGGATCGATTTTCCGATGGCGGCCCCGACCGATCTCGACACGGTGTGGATGACGCGCGTCGACGGCGTCGATCCGTACACGGGAACCCAGTACTACGCCGGGTGGGGCGAGGTGATCGCGATGCCCGATCGCGACGAGCTCGCGCGGCGCCTCGATCCCGAGGAAGGCAGCATCACGATCGGCGGCGTCGGTTGGTACTCGTCGCGTACGTGGGGCGGCTTCGGCGCGCAGTACAAGCGCGAGCCGTTCGTGACGATGACCGGTGCCGTCGCACTCGAGGATCGCGTGAGCGGCGAGGTCTACGTGCCGCGCGCGCTCGGACTCGTGGCGAGCGTGTTCGGTGCGCGGACCACGCGACTCGTCGACGACGAGCTGCGCCACGAGTCGACGGCCGGCATCGGGCTCGGCGCGAGCTACGCGCGCGATGGCTTCAGCTCCAAGCTCAGCCTCGAGCTCGGGCGCAGCTACTACGCCGCGCTCGACGGGCTCGCGCCGGATACGACGGGCTTTGCAGCGAACGTCGGGCTCACCGTCCAGCACGCGGGCAGCCGCACGTGGACGCGTTGATCACGCGGCCTACCCCCGTGTGCACCTGTAACGGCCGGCGCTACATCGCCGGCGAACTGCCGTGCGATTGCATGTAGTTCGGCGCGGCACGTCGGTTGCTGAATGATGCGGCGTGCGTACCTCTGCCCTGCTCCTTGCCCCGCTCCTCCTCGCCGCGGCGTGTGCCATGCCGGCCGACGACGAGGTGTCCCCGCCCGACGAGTCCGGCGAGGAGGTCGACCCGCCCGACCAGACCGACGTCGCCGACGATCCACTCGATGTCGACCTCGACGTCGAGTTCGATGTCACCGAAGACATCGGCACGATCGCTGCCACCGTGCCCGCCGTGAAGAGCCACACGTACGGAACGAGCGTGAAGGGCCAGTCGCTCGTCTACTACCAGATCACGCCGCCGAACCCGAACGGCAAGAAGGCGTTCCTGACGTTCGCGCTCCACGGGTTCGAGGACGCGTGGAAGCAGGACGGCCGCGCGCTGTACTCGATCGCGAAGAGCACGATCGACTACTACGGCAACCACCTCGACCTGCTGAAGGGCTGGACCGTCTACATCATTCCGACCGCGAACCCCGACGGCATGCGCTACGGCACGAACAACTGGCGCGAGAGCGCGGGTGCGTACGGCCGCTGCCAGTCGCAAGGCAAGGACATGAACCGCAACGTCGGCAGCGACACGTCGAAAGAGCAGCGCCTGCTCGTCGATCTGTTCGAGCAGGTGAAGCCGACGATCGCGATCGACTTTCACGGCTGGTACAACACGTATTACGGCGACGCGAAGATCGGTGGCTTCTTCCAGCGCTCGTTCAACGCGAGCTACACCGGCAAGCCGACGAAGTACTGCTACACCGCGTCGAATGGCGTGATGAACTGCGGCTCGACGCTCGGTGGCATCTTCCACGGCACCACGAGCATGACGGTCGGCATGTTCGCGCAGTGGGCGCGCGCGCGAGGCGTCCCGGCGGCACTCATCGAGTACCCGGCGCCCGACTTCAACAACAACGGCCTCTACGACACCGTGTGGGACGCCGAGCTCGGCTATCGCCGGATGGGCAAGGTCACGCTCGACAAGATGTGGAATCGCACGCGTGTCGCGCTGACCGATCTATTCGCGCACTACTAGGAGCAACCGCGTTTGTAGAGGCTCGCAAGGACGGGGATCACCTCGCTGGCGAGGTATCCGGTCTCGACGGCTGAGGCATCATCGAGTGTCGGTGGAGCCCCGAGCGCGATCTGCCCGCACTGGATCACGAAGTCGAGCACGACCGGCCCGCGCGCCAGCCGAAGCCCCAGCGCGTTTGGCCAGCTGGCCACTGGACAGCACGCGTAGCCGTCGTTCACGTACCCCGCGTCGGTGCTGAGCCACCGAACGAGCTCGTCGATGCGCTGCGCCGGAACGGACATCGTGCGCTTGATCGTGAACGTCGCGAACTGGGGTCGGCGGCTGCGCCGTTTGGTGAGCACGAGATCGTAGGCGGTCGCGGTCCACGGCTCGGACCGCTCGTTCGCCGCCCCGAACGCTGCGCGGATCGAGGGAGGCGGCGGGACATGGCTCACCGTGGGCGGCGGCGGCGGTGGCGGTGGGCGCAGGCTCTCGACGAACCTCATTGCCTCTTCGGTCAGGTTCCCTTCTGCGGGATTGTCCACCGCAGCAGCGAGCGCAACCCTGCTGCCGCACCGGACTACGAGGTCGAGGCTGACCGGGCCGCGAGCGACCCGAATTCCGAACAGCGGTGGCAACGTCGTATCACCACATGCGGTCTTACCTGCGCGGTATCCGGCGTCCGTGCCGAGCAAGCGGACGAGCTCGGCGGTGCGCGCCGATGGGACCCTGATCGTGCGATCGATCGCGTACGTCTCGAATCGTGCCGCGGCGCTACCCGCATCGCCGGGCATGATGTCGTACGCGGTCACGGTCCACGGCTCCGGCCGGGCATTCGCAGCCTCGAAAGCCGCGCGGATCGGCGGAGGCAGCAGGACCGGTGGCGGTGCGCTGCTGTCCTGCGACTCGTGCGTTACGCGACGACACGCGCTCGCAACGACGAGCAACGCGAGGCCGAGATGGATGAGGATCGAGCGACGCATGCTCGACCCATCATCGAGCATCGCCGTTGGCGCTCGCAGACGACTCGTCTGCTATCCGCTCGCGTTCGGCGATGTCGCAGTCGCAGCTGCGACCGAGGCCTCAGATGCTATCGAGCTCGCACTGCGGCTCGCCCGTCCGCGCATTGCACTCGGCCTGCGGGATCGGGTAGCGCTTGTTGCGCACGTGCTGCGGGTTGTCGCCCGTCGGCATGTCGAGCGGCAGCGAGTCGAGCTTTCCGAACCGGCGCCAGTCGATCCAGCGATGGCCCTCCATGAGGAGCGAGAACTCGCGCTCGTAGAGGAGGTCGGTGACGAACGCCGCCTCGGCGGGCGTGCCGGCGATCGGCTGGAGGCCACCGGAGACGGTGCGCACGATGTTGAGATCGGCGACCGCACCCGGAACGTCGCTGGTGAAGAACTTCGCCTCGGCGCGCAGGAGGAGGAGCTCCTCGTTGCGGATGAGCGCGACCGGCGAGTCCGGGCTCTTGTAGAGCGTGAACGCGAGGTCCGACATCACGCCCGCGCCGCCCTGCGAGTCGGTCGTCTCGACCTTGCGGGTGAAGCGGAGGTCCTTCGTCGTGCCATTCATCATGGCATCGGTCGCCAGTGACGGATGCGCGAAGATGTTCGGGTTGACCATACCGTTCGTCGCGTCACCGGACGCCGTCGAGTACGAGTAGTAGACGCCGACGTCGAGTGCCGCCTGGTTCACCGCCGTGTCGGTGATGAACGACTCGCCGAGCGCCGTGAGCGCGGTCGCATAGTCCTTCTGATAGGCCGCGACGCGTGCACGAAGCGCGCGGTTGAACTTGCGGAACGTCTCCGGCGTGTCGAAGTCGGCAAAGCCGCTCGACAGCTGGAACACGAACGCGTCGCCACCGCCGGCGAGATCCGTCGCGCCCTCGTCGAGCAGGCTCGCGATCTTCGCGAGGACTTCGGTCTTGGTGGCGATCGCGCCCAGGTCGTGGATGTCCTTGTCGGTGTCGATCACCGCGCCGATGTCATCGCGCGTGTTGATCACCTCGAGGAGATCGAGCGCCATGATGGACTTCGAGAAGCCACGGATGCCCGCCTTGTCCGTGTCCGAGAACTCGCTGACCTTCTCGACGGCCTTGAGGATCGTGTTTGCGAGGCGGATGTTCGAGTACGGCAGCTGCCAGAAGTTCCCGCCGAACGGACTGCCGGCGTTGAGCTTGGCCTGGAGCAGCTCGGTGAAGAAGCGCGGGTCGGCGGTATCGAAGTCGTAGGCTTCGCGACCGAGGATACCGAGCTGCACGACGTAGCCGTTGTTGGCAGCGTGGTTGCGCCGCGTACCGATCAAGAGGCCGGTGCACGCCGACGAGACGCCGGACGGCGTGGGGTTGTCTTCGAGCTGATCGATGCCGGGATTGTTGAGATCACCGACATCGAGATCGCAGGCGGGTGCTGCGGCCAGTGTGGCCGCGAGGACGAGGATGCACGTATTACGCATGGTGGTACTCCTCACAGTCCTGCCGTGATCGACAGCCAGAAGCTGCGGCTCGGCGGGTAAGGGGCGACGTCGTAGTTGCGTCCGATCGGCTGCGTTCCGAAGTTCGAGACTTCCGGATCGAGGCCGCTGTAGTTGGTGAGCGTCAGCAGGTTGCGCGCCATGAGGCCGAACTGCAGCGTCTTGAGCGGGCCGATCTGCTCGGCCAGCTTCTTCGGCAGATCGTACGAGACGGAGATTTCGCGCAGCTTCACGAACGTGCCGTCCTCGATGTACGGGCGGAAGTCGTTCTTGGAGAGCGCCTCGAGGCGCTTCGCCGCGGCCTCCTTGTCGGGCGAGTTGTTGCTGCCGTCGTAGAGGAGACGCGTCAGGTTGATGATGTCGGAGCCCTGCTGCCAGTCGAGGAGCAAGCCGAACGTGAATCGATCGACGGTGACGGTGTTCGACCAGCCGACGCGGAAGTCGGGCTCGCCGTTGCCGACGACGGCGACGTCGCCGTCCTCGTTGATCGTCGAGACGATCTGCGTCGCGCTCTTGCCCTTCTCGATGCGATACGCGCCGAGACCCGTGCCGAAGCCGACCGCGGTGACGTCGAACTTGTCGATGCCGTCGGGGAGGCTCGTCACGTTCGAGCGGTTCAGCGTGAGAATCGCCCGCGAGGTCCAGTCGACCTTGCCCTGGACGGGACGGACCTGAAGCGCCATCTCGAGGCCGAGGTTGCGCATCGAGCCGCCGTTGAAGAACTCGTTCGTGAAGCCCGTCGACGTCGGCAGCGCGCGCTGGAGGAGCAGATTCGAGATGCTGCGCTGGTACATCGTCACCTCGGCGGCGACGCGCTGGTCGCGCGACACGATGTCGGTGCCGACCTCGACCTCGCGCTGGCGCTCGGGCTCGATGTCCGAGTCACCGGCGTTGAGACCGAGCACGATGCCCGCGTTGCCGTCGATGTTGCCGGTCGCGTTGAGCGGGGTGAACTTCTGGCCGTAGTTGGGGCGGTTGCCTGCCTCGCCGTATGCGCCACGCACGCGCACGGTCTCGAACACGGGCTTGGGGCCCGGCTTGTCGTCGCTGCTGTCGTTCTGGATCAGCGAGTAGACGGCGGCGACCTTCGGATAGAAGAAGTACTTCTCGGTGTTGCCGTTGAGGCTCGAGCGCTCACCGAGGATGCCGCCGAGGACGCTCAGCTTGCGGTCGAGTAGCGCGAGCTCTTCCTGCAAGTAGAGGCCGCTGTCCTTCGTGCGGAGACGGTTCTGCTGGATGTTGACCGAGGTACCGGAGTCGACGCTCGGCTGACCGGCGGTGAGGTTCTGCGCCGTGACGTAGACCGAGTTGAGATCGACGCTCTCGTAGGTGAGACCGGCCGACAGCGCGCTCTCGAACTTCTTGTCCTCCGGGGTGTAGCCCCACGTGATACCGGCGCCGCTGTTCCAGTTGAGGTTCGACGTCGTCGCGTCGATCGACGTACCCGACAGGCCGTCGGTCGGTTCGTAGAACAGCTCGGGCGGCGACAGCAGGTTGTTCTTCTGCGTGAAGCTATCGGCGCCGAAGTTGCCGAGCAGGCGGACGTTGCTGGTCTTCGACTTGTAGGCGTCGATCGAGAGGTTGCCACCGCCGATCAAGCGCCACACGTCTTCGCGGTTCTGGAGCAGCTCGACCGACTGCAGCGGGTTCGTGCCACTGCCGATGGCCGGGTTCGCCGGGAAGACGCCGTTCTTCTTGGTGAGATCGACGAAGCTCGGCGTGCCCGACAGCGCGACGTAGTACGACGTGCCGGTGTTGTCGTTGTTCGTCAGGCCGCGATCCGACGTCGAGTGGAGCAGGTTCGCGGTGAACGAGAGATTCACGCGCTCGCCGAGCTTGTAGCCGACGGCGACGCGTCCGGTCTGCTTCTTGTAGAACGTGCCGATGACGACGCCGGGTTCGTCGCGGACGAGCACCGAGCCGTAGTAGTTGCCCTTCTCGACGCCACCCGACGCGCTCGCGACCGTCTCGGTCGTGAACGCGGTGCGCGTGATCTCGGCTTCGTGATCGAACGTGCGGCCACCCGCTTCGTTATAGATGTTGACGAGCGGCGACATCGCGCCGAACGCGTCCATCACTTCCTGCGCCGAATCGAAGTGGCGCGAACCGAGTGTGTTCGACACCTGCGCCATGCCGAAGCGCTGGGTGACCTCGACCTTGTTCTCGCCGTTGCGGCCGCGCTTCGTCGTGATGACGACGACGCCGTTTGCGGCCTTCGAACCGTACAGCGCGGCGGCCGAGGCGCCCTTCAGCACCTCGACGTTCTCGATGTCGTTCGGGTTGAGGTCGGCCAGACGGTTGACCGCGTTGTCCTGGTTCGAGGCGTTACCGCCGGCAGCGGCCGCGGTGATCGCGTTTGCGCCGGAGGGAACCGCGACGTTGGAGATGATCACGCCGTCGACCACGTACAGCGGCGAGGACTGACCGTTGATCGTCGAGATACCGCGCAGGCGGAGCTGAGCACCACCGCCCGGCGCGCCCGAGTTGAACTGGAGGTTCGCACCGGCGAGCTTGCCCTGCATCGCGCCGTCGACCGTCGCCGAGGTGACGCGGTTGAGGTCCTTGTCGCTGATGACCGATGCGCCGTTCGCGAGGTTCGTCTTGAGGATCGCGGGCGCACGGCCCTCGATCACGATCTGCTCGCCCTGCACGATCGCGAGCTTGACGTCGTACGTCGTCTGACCCGCCGGAACGTCCAGCGTGCGCGTCTCGCGCTCACCGGCGCTGACTTCCATCACGAACTTCTCGGCCGGCGCGTCTGGGATCGCGTACGAGCCATCGGCCTCGGTGAAGATCACCGCGCCGGTGGCGGGCACGAGGATCTGTGCGGCGACGACGGGCTCGCCGGTTTCGGGGTCGAGCACGCGACCGATCACGGTGCGCGTCGTCGGCTTCGGCGGCGCCGCTGGCTCGACCTGGCCGACGACGACCGCCACGGCCGTCTTGTCGGCACCGACCGGGAACGCGGTCGGCGGCTGGTTCGCGGCTTCGACATCGAGCGTCAGCTCACCGGCAGGAACGCCCGCGATCGCGAACGTACCGTCGGCGGCGGTCGTCGCGGTGAGCTGCGTGCCGCGCACGACGACGCGTGCATCCGCGAGCGGCTGGCGCTTGCCGTCGGTGACGACGCCGGCGACGGTGCGCTGCGGTGCCTCCGCGGGCGGCGGCGGCTTGACGAGCACGACCTGCAGCGACAGCGCCGTCGGCGCAGCGAGCAGAGGAATCGTGCGCGTCGTGAAGCCATCGCCTTTGATCTCGACGACCAGATTCGTCGTCGCGACCCCGGTGAGCTTGAACGTGCCGTCTGCAGCGGTGACCGCGCTCGGTCCGCCGTCGCTGACCGTCACCGTCGCATTTGCGATCGGTTTCTGGTCGGCATCGACGACGGTGCCGGCGACCTCCCTGCCCTTCGGCCTTGGCTGCGCCAGTGCGCTCCCGAACGAGACCATCAACACGAGGGCCACCAGGGCCCACGGAACCGCGAACCTACTTCGCATGGACTGCCTCCCGATGGAGGTCATCGCGCGAAGTGCATCAGTTACTCAACTTATTGGCGTGACCATTTGCTGTCAGCAGTGATCAATCGAAGTCGCGGCTGCGACACGAGCGTCAGCGCACAGTCGTGTGTTGAACGAAATTGCGATTCACGCCCGAAGTCAGATGGGTAATCAAAGTTACGTCGCTCGAAGATGCTAATGTCGACGCGCTGTGGCAGAGACCGACGAATGGGACTTCTATCCGTGCGAGATCGATCACGTCGCCGCATCGATCTTCTTGAACCTTCGCTACGAGCACGACCAGCCGCCTGCCGACGCGGACACGCTCTATCGGATCCGGCTTCCCATGGTCGAACCCGAGGATCACGGCATGGGCAGCGCAGCCGAAGCACAGAGGGTCAACGCGCTCGAAGACGAGATGTGCCTGCGCGCCGAGTCCGGGGGACTCGTGTACGTCGCACGCATTCGGAGCCGTGCAGAGTGGGAGATCGTCTTCTATGGACCCGCCGCTCGCACCGACACGTTCCAGTCGCTCCGCGAGGTGTTCGGCGAGCGCCGCACGTATGCCGACATCCGGCCCGATCCAGCGTGGGGCTTCTATCGTGAGTTCCTGTTGCCGGACGAAGAGCGGCGCATGTGGATGGAGGACCGGCGGGTCGTCCAGGCGCTCGCCGATCGAGGTGACGCCCTGACCAAGCCGAGGCGCGTCGATCACTGGGTGCACTTCGCGACCGCGGAGGCACGCGATCGGTTCGTCCGCGCGGCACAGGAGGCGGGGTTTCAGCTCGAACGTGCGGCGACGGTCGAGGGCGGCGCGCTGCCATTCGGGGCGCAGCTCCATCGCGTCGATCCGGTCGAGCTCGAGCACATTCACGCCGTGGCGATGGAGCTCGTCGACCTCGCGGCACCCGACGGCGGCGACTACGACGGGTGGGAAACGTCGATGGAGACAGAGTAGGCAGTGTAGGTAACGCGACACGTCGGCTCGCAACGTGTCGTGATCAAGGTGGTAGTCGGCCTCGGGGATACACCCAATAGACCCGCTCGAATCGAGCTGTTATTGAGGCCGTGGGTGATGAGCACACGACTTTCGTGCGTCTCGATCGTGCTTCTTGCGGCCGCGTGCAGCGGTCCGGTGGATGACACGCGCGGGCCCGACTACGGGGGGCCGGTCGCGACAGACGACCAGCCCGACGCGAACACGGACATCGATTCGTCGATCGACAAACGGCACGATGCACGGGTCGACCCACCGGTCGATGCGCCGGTCGAGCAAGCGGCGGCGGATCGCTTCGGCATCACGAAGCTGCGTCCGACCGTTACAGGCGGCATGGAGTGGTTCTCGAAGTGGGATAACGGAGCCGCGCGCACGTTCACGGGCGCCGATCCGTCGGACTCGTGGTTCGACGCGAACCACGGCAATGCGAGCTACCGGGTCGACGGCCAGGGTCTATTGAAGATCTCCGGCTCGACGCCGCGCATGTACGTCCACGATCCCGCGCTGCAGAAGCAGTGGCGCAACGTCGAGATCACGATGTACTTCATGCGCGTCGCCGACAGCGGCACGCCCTGGGGTGGGCTCGTCGCGATGGCGCGCACGAACCACGGCACGATCGGCCAGGAGACGACGAACCTCTGCGATACGCGCGGCATCGACGCGCGCATGCGCTACGACGGCCGCATCGACTTCGAAAAGGAGACGAGCCATCCGGCTTCGGTCGCGGTGAAGAGCCAGGTGCTGTGGTCCGGCGGCATGCCGAAGAACGTCTGGATCGGCTACAAGCAGCTCGTCTACGATCTGCCCGACGGCACCGTGAAGCAGGAGCTGTACATGGACACGACCGACGGCGCGAACGGCGGCACGTGGACCAAGCTCTCCGAGCTCGTCGATAACGGCTCGAACTTCGGCATCGGCGGCACGCCATGCAAGCTCGGCGTCGATCCTGCGGTTCGCCTGAATTCGACGGCGACGCGCTCCGACTCGGAGAGCGGCAAGCCGAACCTGACGATCTACTTCCGCAGCGACGGCGTCGGGACCGACGGTCTCGTCTACAAGCGCGGCAGCATCCGCGAGATCGCGCCTTAACGCCGGCGGCGCCGTACGGCGAGGCCGAGCAGGCCAAGCGCCAGGCCGGCGCCTCCCGAGGTCGAGCAACCGCCTCCGAGCCCGCCATCGCCGCCGCCGTTTCCGTCGGCGCCATCGTCGGGATTGCCGTCGCCGTCGGTGTCGCTGCCGGACCCGCTGCCGCTGCCGCTTCCGGTGCCGGCCTTCGCGACGGTGATGTGGATCGTCTGGCTCTGCTCGTTGCGGCCATCGGTGACCTCGACCGTGATCGAGTGCGGGCCCTCCGCGAGGAGCGCGTCGGTCGCGAACGTGTACGGCCCCGCGCCCGGCGTCATCGTCACCGGCTGATCGTCGACGAGCAGCGTCGCATTCGTGACCGCGATGTTGTCGCTCGCCATCGCGGCGACGGAGAAGCCGGGCTCGACGGTCGAGCCGTCCTGCGGGCTCGTGATGCCGAGCGTCGGCGCGACGTTGTCGGCGATGCCGAGCCGCTGGTTGAGGAGCTGCACCGAGTTCTGGTTTGCCCGGCACACCGAGCCGCCGATGCCGCACTGCCGCGCCTGATATTCGCCGCACGACACCGTCTGATCCTTGAACGTACGGTCGCCGTTGTAGTTCAGGTACGTCATCGGATCCGACGCGAGCATCTCGTGGTCGAGGCCGTAGCTGTGCGCGACTTCCTGGGCCATCACCTCGCAGACCGTCTGCGGGTCATCGGGGAACACGTTCGTGAACGTGAACACGATCGAGTTCTCGATGATCCCGCAGTCCTCGGTGAACGGTGACACACCGCCGACGCCCGCCTGCATTCCGATGTTCTGCGGCGAACCGCCGAATACGGCCTCCATGTGCGGCACGTTGCCGGGATTGACGTCGGTGACGGTGACGTCCCAGCGCGCGAACATGTCCTTCATGCACGCGACCGTCGCGGCCCAGTTCGCGGCGCTCGTGTTCCACGCCGGTACGGTCTTCTGCGAGTTGATGATCGACGACTTGTTGGTCCGCGAATCATCGTTGCCCGGCGTGAGCGTGATGCCGGTGTGATTCAGATAGATAATCCGACTCTGCGCGACGGCCGCGACGGGCTGATTCGTTGGAGGTAAAAGCTTCCGCGCGAACGTGATCTGCGCGTCCGTCGGCGGCGACAGATAGATGTCGTCGCGGTCCGCGAACGCGAGCGAGGGAGCGACGACGAGGAGGCTGGCGAGGATCGTCGTGGTGCGCATGGCGTCGCACTAATCACGCCGCGTGCCACGCAGGTCGTGCAGTGGTTCCTCGTCGAGAAATCGCGCCTTGCACAGTTCGCGCACGCACCGATTCAGTGCGCCGAGCTGTCACCATGACGGGGCGTTGTTCTCCGTAAACGCCAAACCTCGCGACCTGTGAGGCCGCGAAAGTTAGTCGCGGTGATGCCGCGAACCGCGTTCGGTGACGGCGCTCACGACGGCCGCCGTTTTTGGTGCTCGCGTCTTCACGCTGGATCGCCGCTGAGTACAGTGGCCGGCTCGAAAATGCAGCTCTCATCGTTCCTACGCGTCCTGATCGTCGGAGGCGCTGTCGTGGCGGCCGCCGGCTCGGCGACGTCCACGCAGCAACAGCCCACCGGCTACTACCCGCGTCCGCAGCAACAGGCTGGCGGTCAACCGGCGGCCGATCCGAATGCGCCGAACCAGGGCACGTACCCGAACCAGGGCACGTACGCGAACCAGGGCACGTACCCGAACCAGAACGGCTACGCGCAGAACCAGCCGCCGGCGGCATCGCCGTGCGAAGCGTTCTGCAGCAACGTCGTCCGTTGCGATCTGGGTCCGAGCTCCGACTGCATGCAGCAGTGCCGCGCATCGAACCTCGAGCAGCAGCAGAACGGCCCCGCGATGCTCGCCGATCTCGCGCAGGCGAGCTGCGAGCGCCTCGCACAGCTCTCGCAAGATCCAGCGCCGCAGCCCGAGCAGAAGCAGGCGTCCACGCCACAGCCGTCGAAATCGACCAGCAGCACGAAGCCAGCCGACAGCTCGAAGTCGACCGACAGCTCGAAGCCAGCCGACAGCTCGAAGTCGACCGACAGCTCGAAGTCGACCGACAGCTCGAACATTCCCGCGAAGCGAACGCAGTGGGTCTGCAACGCGACGGGCTGGTGGCAGAAGTGCGAGACGCAGGGCTACACCTGCTATCCGCAGAGCACGATGATGCTCGGCTTTGGTTCGACGGAAGCGGCCGCGCGCATGTCGGCGGAGACCGAGTGCAACACGGCGATGATGCGGCTCATGAGCGCGAACTTCGCGTACCGCACGAACATCACGACGCGCTGCAAGGCGATGTCGTGCTCGGCGCCGAACTCGAAGTGATCGACGCGGCGTGATCGCTTCGTAAGCGACGCCGCATCTCGAACAGCCGCCGTCGCGGGCAACGAGCGTCCTTCTTCGACGAGCGGGGGTGGAACACGCGCGCGAGATGCGTTCATCCCCAGTGGGAGCGCGGAGCACCTGGCCGAAGAGTGCGCAGATCGTTGGCGTCTCGTCGCGCCGTGATGCGTCTCGTCGTGGCGACCAACTTGCACCAGCCGGTGCGCGTTGGACCCGTCGACCATGGCCCCCGTCATCACGCTCTACATCCTCGGTGGTTGTGCTGCAGCCGCCGGGGTCCTGTTCATCGTGATGATCGTGTTTTCCGCATTACGACCACCACAGCTGCCGATGCCGGCAGATACGCCGCCGCTGAAGCGCATCATTCGCGCGCTCACGCCGCCGATCGCGATGGCGACAGCGAACCCGCGCGCCGGCGCAAAGCCGGGGACGTTCGACACCGAAGAAGCGACGATTCCTGCGCGACCCGCAAACGCGGTCGCGGCCGTCGCCAAGCCGCCGTCACCACCGTCGCTGCCGAGCGCGCTGTCGCGCACCGCCGAGACCTCGTTCGAACCGGCGCGACCGGTGGCACCCAGACGAGCCTCGCCGCCTCCGCTTCCGGGACTGCCTCCGCGCGCGCCAGCGCCGCCGAGCTTGCCTCCGCGCGCCGCGCCACCAGCGGTGCCTGTGAAACAGGCGCAGGCTTCGGTGCCGGCGCCGCCATCGATTCGGCCGGCGCCGCCTTCGTTTGCAGCGGCGCCGGGGCTGATGCCATCGCGGTGGTCTCCCGACGCGACATCGCCCGGATCGTTCGCGTCGGCGAGCACGTCGCGGCGCTTGCCCGTCTATCCGTCGCATCCAGGGCGCACGTTCGCGCGAATCATCGGCGCCCTGCTCGCGACCGCCACGTTCGCGTGCGCGATCGTCGTCGCGCAACCGTCGCTGCTCGATCCGCTGTGCGACGAGCTCGACTGGTTCGGCAGCGGCACGGCGGCCATGTTGCGAGAGAGAGCGCGCGAGGCGAATGCCGAGCTCGGCCCGTGCATGGAGGCACTCGGAGAGACGCCCGCGATCGTGCAGCAGCCGTCTGCGCTGTGATCGACGACACTGCGCGACTACCCGCCATTGCCATGTTCGTCAGGTTCGCGCGTAGATCGCGGCGCCTATACTGACGCGCGTGAAGGAATGGATGTGCGTGTTGTTGATCGCGTGCGGGTCGTCGTCGTCGTCGCCGAAACCGGATGCGTCGGGCGGTGCGGACGCTCCGGTTGATGTTCCAGCGGATGCTTCGGGGTGCGCGGGTGCCGGCGCTGTCACCGTGCGCGGTCCGGTGATCCCTCCCGATCAAGAGCTCCGGATCACCGGACTCGCGGTCGTCTCGCACGACTCGTCGGGCGCGATGTGCTCGACGGTGACCGGCCGCGGCGACTCCGGCGAGCGCATGATGATCGACGTGCCGCCCGGTGGCATGGTCACGATGGTCGAGGATACGAACCGTCAAGGTCGCGGCCTCTTCACGTGGACGGAGGTGCAGCCCGGCGACGAGCTCGCGTTCCCATCGCCCGTGCGCGACGACCTGAGTCCGCAGACCGTGCAAGTCGCGCTGACCATTCCGACGGTGCCGACGGCCGGATCGTACGAGGTCTTCCTCCAGTGCGAGCACGGCGGCGGCGGCCTCGGCGAATCAGCACCTGCCGGTGCGTACACGCGCGCGCTCGAGTGCCCGCCGACATCGACGAGCATCGCGGCCTACGTCATCACGGAGGCGACTGACTCGCCGCAGATCGCGGTCTCGGCGGTGACGCCGATCGCGACAACCGGTACGACGACGCTGACGGTCGGACCGTGGATGACACCTGCGCGACCGACGATCACGCTCCGTGGCGCGGCCGGCTTCGACCTGAAGTACGCCGGGTTCAGCCCCGGTGCGGCGAGTGGATTCCAGTCCGTCACCCATCTCTCGAGCACATCCGGGGCGACGGATCCGGCGACGATCCCGCCGCGTGACTTGCCGCCGACGTGGAGAAATCACGTGACGGTGGCCGTCGGCACCAACGCCAGCCCGCGCGCGATGCTCGCCATCGCCCGCGACCAGGCGACGCCGACCTCGCTCGACCTGACGGTCGGGACCGATTTCATGCCGATGCTCTCCGCACAGCTCACCGCACCGCTGCCGCGCCCGACCATCACGTGGACCGTCCCGGGCTCGGTGCCAGCGGCCGATATCGTGCTCGCGAATGCGGGTCGCTGGCTGATCGCGGCACGGCCGCAGAATGTCGTGCGCTTTCCGGAGGTCCCCGCGTCGCTGCTCCCGGCGGCACCCGCGAGCGTCCTGGCCCTCATGCTCATCGACGGCCAGACCATCACCAGCTTCGACGAGGTTCGGAAGGACCCGGTCCGCGTCCACGAGCTGGCCGAGTTCCGGTCGACGTCGCTCGGCGATCAAGTGCGCGCGATCGTTCCGTAAATCGGAGTGTCGATCTGACCGGTGGTCGTTCGTCGTGAGAGCATGACGACGAACATGCGTTACATGATCATGCACAAGGTCGACGCGAAGATGGAGGCCGGCGAGCCGCCCTCGCCCACCATCGTCCAGGACATGGGCCAGCTGATCGGCCGGTCGATCAAAGAAGGCATTTTCAAGGACGGCGCCGGGCTGCATCCCAGCGCGAAGCGGGCGCGCGTGACGTTCCCCGGCGGCAAGCCGAGCGTGCAGCGCGGCCCGTACGCGGGCGGCAACGAGCTAACCGCGAGCCTCGCGCTGATCACGACGACCGGCTTCGACGAGGCGATCGAGTACGCGACGCAGCTCGGCGAGGCGGCCGGCCGGCGCGAGATCGAGATCGGTCCCGTCGTCGAGGGCTGGGATCTGACCGGCAAGGCGCGTCCCGCGAACGCGCCGCACCGGTTCCTCCTGCTGACCAAGGGCGATGCCGCATTCGAATCGGGCGCCGCGCAGCCGCCGGCAGTGCGCGCGCTGCTCGATCAGTGGAAGCGCGATGGCGTGCTCGCGTCGGAGACGAACCTGAAGCCGACGAAGACCGCGGTCCGCTACAAGGCGACCGGTGGCAAGCGCACGTGGATCGACGGTCCGTTCACCGAGTCGAAGGAGCTCGTCGCCGGGTTCTCGGTCCTCGAGGTGCCGTCGCTCGACGACGCGAAGCGCTTCACGATCGAGTACGCCGGCATCCTCGGCGACAACGAGGTCGACATCCGCGAGGTTCTCGTCTGAGGATCGAGCGCGGCTACCGATCAGCGAACCACGCGACGCTGTAATCGCCCTCGACGGCGACGCCCATCGCGGCCCACGGCTTGGTCCAGATGCCCTTGTTGATCATCACCTCGTGATGCTTGGGGCTCTTCTGCCAGAGCTCGAGCGCTTGCTCGGGCGTGATGCCGCTCGCGGTCGCCGCGATCTCGTAGCCGTTGCCGCGGTAGCCCGCGATCTCCTTCGGCTTGACCCACATGCAGCGCGCGGCCTCCTTGCTCGAGTCGTAGCAGCACGCCGACCACGCGCCCTTCGCCGACCAGCTGTGGAGGTTGCAGCCGTCCTTGACCGGCGCGTTCTGCGCGAGGTCCCGGACGTGTGCCTGTGCGACCTTTGTCAGCGCGACGGAGAGCGGCACGCGCGGAAGCTCGAGCGTCGCGCGGTAGTCGTTGATGAGCTTCGCGAGCGCGGCCGCGTCGGCCTTCGGATCGACGACGGGGGTCGCCGCGGCGGGCTTGGGTGACGCCTTGGGATCGGCCTTCCACCGCGGGTTGTTCGCGAACAGCTTGCCGACCGACGACGGCGCGTAGCCGACGACCTCCCAGTCGCCGCCTTTGACCTCGCGCAGGACGAGCTGGCCGGAGCCGCGGACGATCGCGAGCAGCGCGGGCCGATAGTCGCGGTGGACGCCCATGAGGTCGCGTGTCTTGCGGATCTTGATCGACAGGCGCTTCTTCGCGGCGCGCGCATGGTTGAACGAAAGCGCGTCGAGCGTGCCGATGAAGTGGGTCGCGGTCTCGCCATTCTTTGCCGCGATCTTCCACGTGCCGGCGACACAGCGGCACGGCGGTAACAGGTCGTCGGGCGTCTCGCCGATGAAGACGATCGGCTTGTAGCTGCCGTCGTCGGCCTTGGCCTGCGCCTTCCAGACGGTGACCTGGCGCGTCGTCGTCGTGGCACTCGCAAGCGTCGCCGAGCACACCACCAGCAGCACGAGCATGCGCGCGCCCATCGTCAAAGCATAGCGTGCGATCGAAGCGCTGCTACAGCGCCTGACAGAGTTCGACGCCATCGCGAAATCGCCGACGACGGTGGTCTCGCTGTTGCAGCGTTTCTCCCGTATGAAGGCGGCCAGGATTCACGCATACGGTCATTCCGATCAGATCGAGGTCGAGGACGTCACGAGCCCGAGCAACAAGCCCGATGAAGTCCTCGTGCGGATCAAGGCGGCGGGCATCAACCCGGTCGACTGGAAGGTTCGCGAGGGCTACATGGCGCAGGTCGCACCCCGGCCATTTCCGTTCACGCTCGGTCAGGACTTCTCCGGCGAGGTGATCGCCGTCGGTGGCACCGTCACCGGGTTCGCGGTCGGCGATCGCGTCTACGGCTTTGCGAGTGGCGCCTATGCCGAGCTCGCCGTCGTGTCACCGTCGATGCTCGCGCACAAGCCTGCGACGATCGACGATGCGACGGCGGCGTCGCTACCGACGCCCGGCCTCACCGCGCTGCAGTGCGTGCGCATCGCAGGCGTGCGAAAGGGGCAGCGCATCCTGATCCACGGCGCCGCGGGCGGTGTCGGCTCGATCGCGACCCAGCTGTGCCGCGCGACTGGCGCGACGGTCATCGCGACGGCATCGTCGAAAGACATGCTCTACCTGAACGAGCTCGGCGTCGAAGAGGTCATCGACTACCGGTCGCAGCACTTCGACGAGCTCGTGCACGACGTCGATGCCGCGATCGATACCGTCGGTCGTGACACCGCGACGCGCTCGCTCAAGGTCGTGAAGAGGAGCGGCATCATCGTGTCGACCGTCGGGGCAGTCCCCGAGGATCAGGCGCGGCGCGCCGGGGTCATGGCCGTTCGCATGGTGATGCAGAAGAACGCGAACGATCTGCGCGAGCTCGCGCGCCTCGTCGATGCCGGGACGGTCAAGTCGCCTCGCGTCGGCCGCGTGCTGCCGCTCGTCGCTGCGCGCGAGGCGCAGGACCTCTACGAGTCCGGCCGCTCCGAGAAGATCGTGCTGAACGTCCGGCAGAGCTAGCTGCCGGTGGGCATTCCGACGTGGCCGAGGCGGCTCGGATCCGCCTGGATGTAGACCTCGAGGATCCTGCCGTCGGCGATCCCGAGCTGCAGCACGCCGTACGGCCGTCCATCGCGATATGCGACCAGCGCTGGCTGGCCATTGAGAACGTGCTCGCGCTGGTCCCGCCACTCCGCGCCGTCGGTCGCCGTGACGAACGCCGCGATCTTCTTCGCGCCGAGGAGCGGGCGCACGAGGGTCCGGACCCTGCCCGATCGCACGCCGGCCGTGCCGCCGTCCGTGATGAGGACCGCGTCGGCAGCTAGCATTCTCATGAGCGAGTCGACGTCGCCGGCCTGTGCTGCGTCGGCGAACGCGCGCAGTAGACGCCGATGCTCGTCGTGCGAGACCGGCGCGACCGCTCGCGTCTCCGCGACGCCCTCGCGCGCCCGCTTGAGCAACTGCCGGCTCGCCGCTTCGGTCTTGTCGAGGAGCCGGCCGATATCCGCGTGACTGACGTCGAACACCTCGTGCAGGAGCAGTACGGCGCGCTCGGCCGGCGATAGGCGCTGCAACGCGACGAGGAATGCCATCGATACCTGCTCGATGATCTCGAGCGCGCCTTCGCTCTGAGCCTCGAGCGGCTCGGGCAGCCGCGCCCGCAGCTGCTCGTGGCGAGAGCGCGCCGACGAGAGCTGGTTCAAGCACAGCCGCGTCGCGATCGTCAGCAGGTACGAACGAGGGTTGTCGACCTCGACGTCCCTCGCCTGCCAGCGGATCCACGCCTCCTGCACGATATCGTCCGCGCTCGCGGTATCGCCGAGCATGCGATACGCCAGTGCCCGCAGCGCTGGCCGGTGCTGCTCGAACAGCTCGAGGTCGTCGCGATGGTCTGTCACGCAGATACAGACCAGATACCTCGGCCCGGCGTGACAACAAATCGACACGTCACGTCGGGGCGGGCGGCCTGGTCCTGGAGTGTATGCACACTCCCATCCGGCCCATCCGGCCCCTCCGCAAAGACCTGATCGTCTACTGGACGAGCACCGGCCTGATCGCCGCGGTCATGATCTTCAGCATCATCAGCTTCACGTTCATTGACCGCTTTCCGTTCCCGAATGGCACCGAATCGGCCTTCGCGCACCTCGGGTTGCCGCCCTATTTCAAGGTCGAGCTCACGATCGCCAAGCTCCTCGGCGTCATCGCGCTGGTCGTGCCGGCGGTCCCGCACCGCATCCGAGAGATCGCATACGTCGGATTCGGCATCACGTTGATCTCGGCGAGCGTGGCGCACTTCTCCGTCGGTGATGCTGCGAGGCCGCCGCTCTACGCGATGTACATCATCGACCCGCTGATCTTCCTTGGACTGCTGACCATCTCGTATCGCTACTACCACCGGCTGTTCAGAGCAGCGGCAGTAGCGTGACGTCGACGGCGAGGAACGCACCGACTCGCACCACGGACACGCTCTGATCGACCATCGAGCCGCTCGTATCGAACGTGTACTCGCGCAGCTCGGGCGCCAGCGACGCACCGAAGCCGAACGTGAACGGCGACATGCCGATGCCGACGACGACGTACGCGCCGGGCGAGAACACCTGAGACAGCTTGGCGTCGGGCAGCGGCTTCGTGCCGGCCTCGGTCGACGAGGCGTCGGTCGTCCCGATCCGCGACCACGTGATCTGACCGAGATCGAGCAGGGAGATGAGCGCGCCGATCGACCACGTGTTCACCGCCAGCGATCCGTGGATTCCGATCGGAGCGATCAGGCCACCGGCCCAGCCGGGCTTCAGTGTGCGCCCGTCCATCGTCCCATCGAGAGGGAGCTCGTACCCGCCGCCCGCGCCGACGAGCGCTGTGAAGCTCAGCATCGGTTTCTGCCGCTTCGCACGCCAGCCACCGATCGGCGCAGCGGCGCGATTGAATGCCGCCGCGACGTCGGCCGAGTCCTCGGCCTCGACGATGTCGACGACGAGAGGCATGAGACGCGTGGCCCACTCCGGGAGCTTTGCGCCGGAGTCCTTCGCGAGGTTCACCAGATGAAGAGCGAGCGCACGATACTGCTTCCGCGCCAACGCGCTACCCGCGGCGAACGCGTGACGGAATTCCGTGTAAGCACGCGGGGCCTTGTCATCCCACACGAGCTTGCCGAAGTCGCTCCACAGTGGGTCGAGGAGATCGAGCGTCTTCGCGAGCTGCTCGGTCGCGGTCTCGCTCGTGTTCGAGCCGTGCGCGACGCTGGCGAGGTATGCCTCGACGGCGCCCGCGTCGCGGATCACGGCGAACAGCTGCTGTACCTTCTTCTCCGACACCAGGACCGTCGCCGAGACCAGCGGATGCAACGCGCTCGGCACCTTGCCCCATTCGCCCTCCGGGCACTCTGCTCCGTCATTGAACGCGACGCAGATCTCCTTGCGGTACTCGCCACTCGCGAAGAGCTTGACCGCGAGGCGCTGCAGGTCCTCGAGCGTCCCGGCCGTCCCCTTCGCGATGATCGGACCGTAGTAGTCGATCGTCACGCCGACGAACACGAGAAAGCACGGCCCGGTGAGCTCGTCTGGATTGGCTCGGCTGCGGCACGCTTTCTGGACCACTGGATCGCGGGCACCTTCGCTCAGAAGCTGGAGTGGGTTCTTGCCGCTCGCGAGCTCGCTGCCGATACGAAGGAGGAACGGAACCGCATCGATCACGGGGCGAAGTTGCGGCGAAAGCTTGGTCGTGATCGTTGCGACCAGCCCCCCGACGAAGTACGGCAGGTCGCTGCGTACCGCCTCGATCACCATTCCCGACGCCAGCTGCTGGCCGGCCCCGAGCTCGTCGCCGAGAAGCTTGCATGTAGCCGGCAACCAGAGCTGGTCGCCGGTCTTCAGGTCGCACAGCCGCTTGCGCACCACGTCTTCGAACCACGCCTCCACTTCTTGCCGTGCGCGATCACCGACGAGCTGGCCGAGGCTCGTGACGACCGCGGACTGCCACGAGGTATCGGCGATCGACGAGCTCCGCTGCGCCGAAGGATCCATCGCGGCCTTGGGACGATCCTTCAGGGTCCCGCAGATGTTGGCCGCGACGATGAGGCACTGTCCCGTGCATCCAGCGGGCAGCGACAGGATCTCGCCGGTGAACGTCTTGCTCGCATGGTCGAACACGCATAGCGCGTCCACGCCCGGATCCGGCTTGAGACCACCGGCGACTGCGTGGCCGGTGAGGAGGAGGACCAGCGCGAAGGAGATGAATCGCATGAGGAGACTCCGTTCAAAAGGACGGGGTTGGGAGCTTGTCGCCGCGCAACACGAGCGCGCCGATCAGGGGAACGATCAACACCGCGAGCGACCTGACCCAGTTGAGGTCTTCGCCGCTCGACCACGCCGAGAACGGCCACGAGATGGCCATCGCCCACGCCGCGAACGCCAGGATGCGAACCACGTACTGCGCCGGGGACGCCGGTTGGCTGGTGTTGCGACCGTCGAGAAAGAGGACGAGCGGGACGAGCACGAGTCCGGTCACGAACAGCGCGAACGGAAACAGCTTCCACGGGACCTGCGGCGAAATCGGCACCGCCGCCGTGTAGAACGCCAGGATCTCCGTCGGGATCAGCTTGAGGATCCGATCTAGATCCGTTTCGCGGATCGGCGGCGGGCCGACCGTCTTGGCGGTCGGGGTGTGAAGTGCGAGCGGCATGACCGCGCCCGCAGTGCAGCCAGCAGGCCAGCGCAAAGTCGCAGGCAAGCCTCGCGATGACGAAATGCGATGTCATCCGCGGCTGATGGCTTGCGAGCCGATGTCGGGTCGAGCTGACACTGCGGACACGGTTCGCGGCGATTGCCCGGCGCCGAACGATCGAGCGATGATGAGCGTTGGGTGGTACCAATGGCGAGTGCGGACCAGACGCGGGCGGAGAATGATCCGGCCGCGGAACGAGACTTCTATCTTCGACTCCTCGAGCTCGTCGCGGCCGAGGATCCCGAACCGCTGCTCGCCAGTGCGCTGACCACGATCGTGTCGGCGAGCGGTGCGCGGATGGTCTACCTCGAGCTGCGCGAGCCCGATGATCTCCGCGATGGACCGCCGCGCTACTGGAAGGCCCACGGTTGCACCGACGACGATGTTGCCGCGATCCGGGCCTCGATCTCGCGCGGCATCGTCGCGCGAGCACTCGACGAAGGCCGCCTGATCGCGACTCCGTCTGCCGTCGAGGATCCCGAGTATCGCGACCAGCCGAGCGTGCTGCGCAACGCCATCCAGGCGGTGCTATGTGCGCCGATCGGCAAGCCAGCCTTTGGCGTCGTGTATCTGCAAGGAACCCAGGCGGGCGACGCGTTCCCGGCGCGCAATCGCGAAGCCGTCGAGGTCTTCGCGCGGCAGCTCGGGATCGTCGCCGATCGCCTGCTGCGCCAGCGCGATGGCTTGCAGGACGGCGACGCGACCGTCGAGATCCGGCGCCACTTCCGCTGCGATGACCTCGTCGGACGTTCGCCGGCGTTCGCGAGGGTGCTGCGCGAAGCAGCGCAGGTCGCGCCACTGCCGATCACGGTCCTCCTCACCGGGCCGACGGGAACTGGCAAGTCGGCGCTCGCGCGTGCAATCGCATCGAACAGTGCCCGCGCGAGCGGCCCGTTCGTCGATCTCAACTGCGCCGCGATCCCCGAGGCATTGCTCGAGGGCGAGCTGTTCGGCGCCGAGGCCGGCGCGTACACCGGCGCGACGCGGAAAATGCCCGGCAAGGTCGCGGCCGCGCGCGGCGGGACGCTGTTCCTCGACGAGGTCGGCGAGCTGTCACTCGCCGCACAGGCGAAGCTCCTCCAGCTGCTTCAGGAGCGTCGCTACTATCCGCTCGGCTCGTCTTCGCCCGTCGCCGCAGACGTCCGCGTGATCAGCGCGACGAACAAGGACTTGAAGGCGCTCGTCGCGAAGAACGCGTTTCGCGAGGACCTCTATTACCGGCTCGCCGTGCTGCCGATCCGCCTGCCGTCACTCGACGAGCGGCGCGACGACATCCCGGCGATCGTCGAGCGCTGCTGTGTCGAGACGTGCGCGCGCCTCGAGATCGAAGCGGTACGACCGACGCGGCGCGCGCTGTGGGCGTGCCGAGAAGCGCCGTGGCCCGGGCAGGTACGCGAGCTCGCAAATGCCGTCGAAGCCGGCGTCGCCCGCGCGGCATTCGAGCGTGCGAAGGCGCTCGACGAGCACCACCTCTTTCCGTCGGCGCCGCGGGAAGACGACGCGCCGCCGACGTTTCGCGAGATGACGATGCGCAGCCAGAAGCGACACATCGAGGACGCGCTCGCGCGTCACGCCTGGAACATCAAGCGGACGGCGGAAGAGCTCGACATGAGCCGCCAGCATCTCTACGACTTGCTCGCCGCGTTCGGGCTCCGACGCCCGGAATGACGCTGGCGCGAGCGATGCATGAGGCGCTCACGAAACGGGGGTTCAAATGGCAGTCACGAAGTGCAAGGTCTTTCATGGTGTCGGCGCCGTCGTCGCCGAGGTCACGAGCAACTCGACGTTCGACGTAATCGCGATCATCTCGGACGACGATGTCATCGACTTCGTCAGTAAGCCGGGGCTTCGATTTCCGATCAAACAGGAGCTGTGCCCGTCCGAATGTGGGTTCGCGAACTGGGACTCTGTCGAGCTCGACGATCGGGGCATCAAGAACGATGGATCTGATATCGGAACCGAGCCGATGGCTTTGCAGTTCCCGCTCGCGATCACGTCGATCGGGGTCGCAGGAAAAACGAAGGAACCCGCACATGGGTCGTTCATCGGCGCCGTGTATCTCGAACACGAAACGCACAAGAATCTGCTGCCAACGAACTTCCCGAAGTGGCCCGGGGACAAGTACCGGGCCGAGGAGCTCACCTCGATCACGTACATCAACGATATGGACGTGCGGACTCGCTACCACGGGTTCGTGGCGACGGTGACCGCGGTCGCCGCGAACGGCGACGTCACCGTCAAGCTCGACAATGAAACGGACGACAAGGGCAACCCTCTCACCTGGACGTTCGCACGTACCGATTCGAGCTATGACCACAATCCACCGAAGGAGGCCGTCGATCCAGCGCAGTCGCTCGCGGCCATGCTGAATCCCGGTAAGACGGGGATCTTGTTTGTCGAGCTCATGACCGCACTCACGAAGTTCAAAGACCTCACCGGAAAAACCGTGGGCGCGCGCGGCCCAAAGCTGCCCGTTGGGTTCGAGGAGTAGACGTGGCGCCCCTCAACATCAGCGTGATCGACGGCGACGCGACACTGCAGAAGACGCAGGACAACATCAACGGAGAGTCCCTGGTCGGTGGCGCTCGCGTGCTCCTGCGAGGCAACGAGTCGGTCGACGGCGTACGGGAGGTTGTTGCAGCCACGACCGGCGACCTGCACGTTGACCTCATCGCTCACGCTCGCGATGGCGAGCTGCATGTCGGGCAGTGGCTCATCTCCGCACTCGAGACCGAGGCCGCCGGAATCCTGCAGACCGCGGGTGGTCGGATCAAATCGATTCGACTCCTGGGTTGCTTCACTGCACGCGGGAAAGGCCGCGCAGCGATGCAGCACCTCAAAGACCTCGGGTACCCGAAGGTCTACGGAACTCGCAGGATCCTCGGATCCCGACATTTCGGGCCGAACGGTCTGCTCGATGACGCGCTCGCGCTCGAGCTCGGGACCTTGCCCCCGGAGCCACTATCGGCACTGGTCAACTGGGACACAGCATTCGGCAGCATGCGGCAGGTCCCGAATGTGGATCTCGGATCTCTGGTCGCCGAGACGACCGTCGACGCGGCGCGCGACGTGAGCAAGTACCTCGGTCCAGAACCGTGGTTGCTTCGCGAGGTACCGGACAGTCAGCAGAGGCTGAGCGAGCTCCTCGCCAACATCCAGGACGTCCGCGAAGAACCCGGCCTCCTCCAGCTGCCCGACCGAGAGCTGCTGTACCCAGCGGCAACCGGACGCGTTCACCGCGTCACCTCGCTGTTCGGTGGCCGTTGGATCCGGATCTATCCGGCGTCCCATCCCGGGGGCGTCATCGTTCGGCCGATGGCACCGCTTCCGCTTTGATCGCCATCGCGCAGCGCGCGCCGACGAACTGAAACCGGGTGTGCGGGCTGCGCGGGTTCTCGAGTGCCGTATACGAATCGAGCAGCTCGGCGGTGGTGTCGAACCAGTTACCACCGCGCGTCACCCGCGATGCCCGGCGATCGAACTTGCCATCGTCCCGCTGCTCGAAGTCGGCCGTCCACTCCTGCACGTTGCCCGCAAGATCGACGACGCCGTAGACGCTCGTGTCCTTCGGATGCGAGCCGACCGGATACGGATGTCGAGGATCGGAGTTCTGGCCGAGCTGCATGTGCGCGTTCGTCACCGCAGCGGAGACGATGCCCGCGTAATCAGGCGCGGTCGGTGGGGCGTCGTCCCATGGAACGTTCCGACGAGGGTGCGGGTTCGGTGCGCCTGACGGGAGCACGAGGCCGCCACGCAGTGCCTTCTGCCACTGGCGACTCGTAGGCAGGTCTTTGCCGAGGAATCGGCAATACGCGCGCGCGTCGAACCAGTCGAGTGCGCTCCGAGGATAGTTCTGGCCCCCGGCGATCGCGAAGGCATCCGTGTAGGCCTCGGCCTCGACCTCGTGCACCTCGTATTGCTTCGCGAACACGGCAAACGCTGCGTTCGTGATCTCGGTGCGATCGATCGAGAACGCCTGCAGATTCACCACCTCTTCGATCGGCAGGTAGTCGGCACCGAGCCCCGACGGAGGATCGCCGACGCCGCCGAAAACGAATGGACCCGCAGGCACGAGCACCGTATCGAACGCCGATGCGCTGCACGTGGGAACGCGAATCCGAATCTCACGTGGCTTGTCGTACTCGTCGTTGCCAGGGAGCCGGCGCAGTGGAATGACGGACGGTTCACAGGTCCCGACGCGGCCGTACACCTTCAAGAACGCGTCACCGCCACGAACCTCGATGCCGGTCTCGACGAGGGTTCCATGCTCGAACCTGCGCTCTCCGGGCTCGAAGCGATCGGCGGGCGTTTTGCTTCCAGCCGAGTCCGGATCGTCAGCGGCGGGGTCGAACAGCTCCCACCTGAGATCCGGTGCATCGACATGCTCGTCGACGAGCGCACCGGCTGCATCGAGCTTCAAGTCGAACGCCTCGATCCTCAGGTCGATGCGACCGATGTTCGAGAGCCGGAGATTGTCCTTGTGGCGTTGCGCGAGCCAGGTTCCGATGAGGACTGCGGTCAGTGCGAGCATCGCGACCGCGGTCGTGCCGATGACGCCGCGGCGGTAACGGACCTGTCTCCGCGAGCGGTCGACCAGCGAGCGCGGCGTCCAGACGGCCTCGGTTCGACGAGTCCACTCGACCTCGAGCTCCTCGACAAGCCCGGGAAACTTCGCGAGCGTCGCGAGCTGGCGCGCCGATAGCGTCGCCGGAGCGTCGGCTTGCGAGACGCGAAGATGGAAACGCAGCTGCTCGGCGGTGCGACGCCGATCGAGGTCATGGACGGTGAGCCACGCCTCGATGCGAGGAGCGAGCGTATCGTGCACGAGACTCCAGCTCGGAATGCCGTCGAGGCTGCTCGTCCGCGCGATCAGGCGACGCGCCTCGAGCCGAGCGAGAACGCGCCGTACCGCGACGTCGCCATGTCGCCCGCCGACCGCGTCGACGAGCTCCTGCTCGGTCCTGAGCGCGCGCGTGTGGGTCGACGTCACGAGCTCGAGGAAGAGCTCGCGCGCGACCTCGCGGTCTTCGCTGGCCAGCTCGCCGAGTGTGCGCTCGAGGTGCTCGCCGACGATCGCAGCAAAGCCGCCGAGGCGATGGTAGTGCTCGCGCGTGATGATGCGTTCGTCGGCGGCAAGCGAGTCGAACAGGGCGCCACCCGAGAGCTGCAGTTGTGGTGGATAGATCGCGGCATCGGTGCCCGTGTCGTCGAGGCCCATCGCGCGCCCGGCGTTCGTGAGGTCGTCCAGCAACAGATCGAGGAGATCCGGGGCGAGCTCGATGCCGCGCTCTGCGAGTGGAGAAACGATCGCACGGCGTGCGCCCTCGCGATCGAGCGGCGGCAGTCGAACCTGCGGCACACCCTCGACGAGGAACCGCGATGCGGCGAGCAGGCGTGCGACGAAGTCCTCGCGCACGCCAAGTACGGTCGCCACGTCCGCGGCGAGCAACGTGTCGAGCAACGCGGTTGCCTCCCCGTTCGCCAGTGCGACCTCGAGCTGATCGAGGATCACGACCAGCGGCTGCCCTCGCGACGCACGCTGTTGCAGTGCGTGCTCGAGGGACGCGGCCTCCGGCTCGAGGAGCGCCGCCAGCCTCGTCGCGGCGCCGGGCTCGCACGCGAGATACACCCACGGACGCCCGCTCGCATCGAGATACGGGATCAGTCCCGCACGGAGGAGCGACGTCTTGCCCGTCCCCGAAGGAGCGGTGAGCACGACGGGGCGCGCTCTCTCGATTCGACGCGCGATGCGATGCAGATCATCCGCGCGTCCGTGGAGCCGGTCGCGCTCGGTCAGCGGCGTTAGCTCGCGAAACGGCGACTGCGGCGCTGGCCCTGCTGCATCGTAGGTCTCGCGCCTCAGCGCTCGCGCAAAGTCCGAGGCGCTCGGGCGCTGTGCCGGATCCTCGGCGAGCGCACGCTCGATCGCGACGCGCAGGATCGGATCAGCGATCCCGTCGAGCGCTGGCATCGCCGCATTCGGCGGACGCTCGCCCCCCGTCAGCAGCTTCACGAGGATCAGCGCGGCGGAATACACGTCCGATCCAGCCTCGACCTTCCACTCGCGCAGCTGCTCGGGAGCCATGTATGCACGCGTTCCGCCGACTGCCTCCGCCGGTCGATCGATCGGCAGCACGCGCGATAACCCGAAGTCGATCAGCACCACGCGCTCGTCGTCGCCGGCTCCGCAGATGACGGCATTCGCCGGCTTGACGTCGGCGTGAATGTGACCGGCCGCGTGCACCGCCGCCAGTCCATCGAGGAGCTGCGCGACGAGCGCGGTCGCGCGAGCCGGGGCGATGGGTGAAGCATCGACGACATGCTGGAGCGTCGGGCCGTCGAGTAGCTCCATCACGAAGTAGAGGCGACCGTCGCGCGTCTCGTCGGCATCGAAGATCCGCACGACGTTCCGGTGATCGAGCGTCCCGATCGCGCGGATCTCCTCGCGAAAGAGCCGCCCGGCCTCCGTCTGCAGGCCGAGGCCCGTGTGCAGCACCTTGACCGCGACGTCGCGAGCCACCGCGACCTGTCTCGCCTTGAACACCACCCCGAACGATCCGCGTGCGATCACCGAATCGAGACGTAGCTTCGGGTGAATCTCCGAAGTCTCCTCTGCCAACATCACCCCGCCCCCATAGTAGCTCGGTGTCAGCTCGACGCGACACTCGTTCGACGCCGGTCAGTTCCTGCCGACACCGTCGTCCCGGCGCAAGCCCACTTCACCGGCACTGGTTCTTGCAGGAGGCCCCACGAAGGAGGCCACCGTGCAGAAGCTGATCGCTTGTACCCCCAAGTCGCTACCCCATACCCGGCTCGAGGAGGCTGCTCGTCACGCCTCGGAGCAGAACCCCGCAAACGCCCCGCCGCTCGCGCTCTCGCAGCTGTCCGGCTTCAAGCCGACCAAGGAGTTCATCGCGGCGATGACGACGAAGTACTGGGGCGCGCAAGGCGTGAAGCTCACCGTCAGCTTCATGGACACGACGAGCGCCGCGCTTCGCACGCGCATCCTGTCGCACATGAACGCGTGGAATCGCGATGCGAACGTGTCGTTCGTCGAGACCCAGCAGAAGGGACAGGTCCGGATCGCGTTCACGAAGGGTGACGGATACTGGTCGTACGTCGGCACGGACATCGGCTTGATCCCATCGAACGAGCCGACGATGAATCTCGACTCGTTCACGATGAACACACCCGACTCCGAGTTTCATCGGGTCGTGCGCCACGAAGCCGGCCACACGCTCGGCTTCATTCACGAGCACATGCGTCGCGCGCTCGTCGCGAAGATCGACGAAGAGAAGGCGATCTCGTTCTTCATGGCGACGCAGGGCTGGACGAAGGAGGAGGTCCGAGCGCAGGTGCTGACGCCGATCGAGGAGTCGTCCCTCCGCGCCACGACGCCCGACCCCAACTCGATCATGTGCTACCAGATCTCCGGCGAGCTCACGGTCGATGGCGAGCCCATCCCGGGTGGCGTCGATATCGACGAGCTCGATCACGCGCTGTGCGCGAAGCTGTATCCGACGCCGTCCCACGAGGCCACGCTGACGCGCACGACGACGACCCAGCATGGCGGGACGCTGCTGTTTCTTCCAGAGACGGATCCTGCGTACATCGCGGCGGTGATTGCCGCGGCGACGCGTTGAGCTACCGACCGAACGAGCGCTGCTGGAAGCGCAGGCCGTCGAGGATCTGCTCGATGCGCGCCTCCGACAGCACGCCGATTCGCTCGCCCAGACGCGCCTTCTCGACGGACGCGATCTGCGACACGACGACGACGCTCTGCCGTGGGAGGTCGCCCTCGCCCGGGTCGAGGAGGACGTTGCCGGGCTCGGTCGCGCGATCGAGGTTCGTCGTCAGCGCGCACACGACGACCGTCGCGATTCTCGACTGATTGAACACGTCGTCCTGGACGACAACATGAGGGTGCGCGAGCCCCGGCGTCCCTCGCGACTCGTCGAGCGCGATCCAGTAGATGTCGCCGCGATGGATCCGCACGGTCATCCTCGAGGCTTGGTGCCGATCGGCATCTGGAGCGCGACGAGCTGGTCGTAGGTCGTGACGACGCTCTCCGACGGCACATCGAGCGCACGCGCGAGGCCCTTGAATCGCCACGGCGTGCGCAGCACCGCATCGACGCGGCGTGCGGCGGGGTGCTCGACCTTCTCGATCTGATCGCCGAACAGGATCACGCGGCGCAACTCGCTGCGCGTCTCCTCGAGGTGCTGGAGCGCCGGCCCGAGATCCTCGCCGAACGAGCCGGCGAGCACGACGCCGACGAACCTTGTCGTGCGATCCGCGAGCAGGTCGCCAACCTCGGCGAGCGTCGCGCACACGCGAGCGGCGACACCGACGCGCGCGAGGTCTCGCTCGAGCGCGCTCGAGATGTCGACGACGGGATGGGCGATCAGCACGGTCGGCGGCGCCGATGCACGGACGCGGTCGATCATGTCGGCGATCGACCGCTCGATCTTGGCGAGCGCCTCGCCGGTGACGCCGCGGAACGCGACCTCGACGACCTTGCGCTGGCGATCGACGGTGACGACGTCGGCGACGAGCTGCAGCGGCTCGTCGAGCTCGATCTGAAGCTGCACGCGCTCGCCCTCGAACACGTCGAGCTGACCGACGAGCCGCGCGCCGCCCGGCGCGAGGTCGCGGATCGCGAACGTGCCGCTCTCGCGCTTCGTATTGCGCGTCACCGTCGCCGCTACATGATCCCGCTGCTTCATCCGACCCCCGATCATAGCGTGCTCAGGACTCGGGTAGCGCGACTGCCTCGCGGACCTCTGAGATTCCCTTCTGGCTCCAGTGCTTGCTGAAGTTGGCGGTCGTGGTCAGCGTGCGCGACTCCATCCGGTCGCAACAGACGATGCCGTTCAGGTGGTCGACCTCGTGCTGGAGGATGCGCGCGTACCAGCCGGTCGCGACCTTGACGACGCGCTCGCCGTTCTCGTCGTACGCCTCGACGCGGACCTTGCGGGCGCGCGGCACGATCATGCTGAAGCCGTTGAACGAGAGGCAGCCCTCGAACGCGGCGACGACGTCGGTCGTGCGCACGGTGAGCACCGGGTTAACGAGGACGTGAAATGGCACCGCCTCGCGCTCGCGCGCGGCGAGCTCCTCGGGGGTCATCTTCGCGTGGTACGCGGGCGGATCCTCGATCACGACGAGCTGGAGCGACTGACCGATCTGCGGTGCGGCAAGGCCGACCCCGGGTGCGGCACGCATCGTGTCGCGCATGTCGTCGACGAGCTTCTTGATCCGGTCGGTCGCGAGCTCGGCGAGCTCGAGCGGCCGTGCGCGCTGCCGCAGGACCGGATCTCCGACCTGCACGATCTCGAGGAGGGCCATGGCCCTACCCTAGCGCACGGAAGCCGGATCGAGCAGGCGCGCTCTCATCCGTGCGCACTCCGCGACGGCGCTGGCAAGGCTCGCCTCGCGGGCGCGCAGCTCGCCGACCGTTGCCGCGAGCGTGCTCGACACGCGCGAGATCTCCGGCAGAAGCGACTCGAGCGCGGGACGGTTCGTCCACACGACGTCGCGCAGCACGAAGCTGTCGACGCTCGGCAGGGCGTCGAACTGCGGCTCGAGGCCATTGGTCGGGGTCGAGAGCTCGGCGCAGGCGCGCGTGAACTGGCGCAAGCCGTGCGTCGCGTGAGCGAGCGACGCTGTTAGCTCCGAGTAGGTCGCCTGCGTCTTGCCGGTGAGCGCGGGGAACAGGTGCTCGCCGAACATCGGCTCAACGTAGTGTTGTGGCGAAAGCTCGCGAACGAGATCGACGACGCGGACGAACGTCTTCTGCACGCCGATGCCGATCGCGATCACCTCGCCGAGCTCGACGCGCCGCCAGCCGAGGTCAGCCTCTGCGACCGCGAGCGTGTCGAGCTCTTCGTCGAGCGCGCCGTCGACGCGCGCGGCATCCTCGGCCTCGGCCAGCGCCGCGGCGTAGCGCGCGTCGGCATCGGCGACCCTGGCCGCGCGAGCGGTGAGCTCGGCGATGTATGCGTCGACTGCGCGTAGCTCGTCGGCGAGCTCGTCGCACAGAAGCTGCGCCGCGGTCAGCCCGTCGGCATCCTCGTAACCGCGCGCCTTCTCGGCGACCTCGAGGTGCTCGGTCACGCGCTCGCGATCGGTCCGTGCCTCGGCGAGCCGCCGCTTCACCCACGCCAGCTCGCGCTGATCGGCACGAGCCTGGGCGAGGCGGACATCGAGCGTCATCGTGCCTACGATACCGGATCGTCAGGAGCCGAGGACGGAGTCGATGACCTTGAGCAGATCCGCGCCGACGAACGGCTTCGCGAGCAGCGTGTCGAAGTTCCCCGCGCGGCGATCCGCCTTGACCCGCCAGGTCTCCCAGCCGGTCATCACGACGATGCGGCCGCGATAGCCCGCGCCGCGCAGCATCTCGCAGACGTCGAGTCCGCTGCGCTTCGGCATCCCGACGTCGCACAGCACGAGATCGAAGTGCTGCGTCTTCGCGAGCGCGATCGCCTGATCGGAATCGAGCACGCTGACGACCTGGTAGCCGTACGGCTCGAGGAACGCGCGCGTGATGACGATGATGTCCGGATCGTCGTCGACGACGAGGATCCGTGCCGCACGCGATGTCTGCTCGACGGCCTCGACGCTCGGCGCGGCCGCGACCTCGGGCCGCGTCGCGCGCTGGAGCGTGACCTCGAAGATCGCACCACCGCCGCTCGCGTTGCGGCCCTCGATATGGCCACCAAAGTGCTTGAGCGCCGAGTGGGCCGCCGCGAGTCCCAGGCCCGCATGTCCCGATTTCGTCGTCACGAACGGCTGGAACAGGTGGGGTAGCACCTGTGGCGCGATGCCCGGTCCCGTGTCGGCGATGATCAGCGTGATCTCGTCGGTCTGCTCGCGCAGCCGTACGCGAAGCCGGCGAGCCGAAGACGGCACCTCGGCGAGCGCGGCCTGCGCGTTGAGCACGAGATTCAGGACGATGCGATGGAGCAGCACCGGATCGACGCACACGACGCCCCCGGTCGGAATCTCGAGGTCGAGCACGATCGATTCCTCGCGCAGGATCGGGCTCACGAGCACGAGGACGTCGTCGACGACCTCCTGGAGCTTCGCGGTGTCCTCGACGGTCTCGTCGCTCGCACCCTCGCGCGACACGCGTTGCAGGCGCGAGACGAGATCGCCGATCGCGCGGTTCGCACGCTCGATCCGCGGCAACGCCTCGTGCGCATCCTGCGGCGAGCGACGGCCGATGCTGGCCGCCATCAGCGCGACGCCGGCGAGGTTGTTGAGGTCGTGCGCGACCGCCGACGCGAGCTCGCCGACCGCCTTGATGCGAGCATCGTTCGCGATCGTGGTCTGGGCGCGCACGAGGTCCGCATTCAGCCGCTCGAGCCGCGCAATGTTCGACGCGCGCTCCATCGCGATGCCGAGATGATCCATGAACGCGCGCAACAGGCCGTGCGAGAGCACGCTGTCCGGAATCGGCTGCTTGCCGAGATACGACGACAGGCCGAGTGCGCCGACGGGCTGGCCGCGACTGCCCAGCAGTGGGCCACACGCGAACGGATGTCCGCGCATGTGGTCGTAGATGACACGCGGAAGGGCCATCTTGCCCGGCGGCACCAGCTCGTCGTTGTGATCGAAGATGTGCAGCGACGCGGGGTCGGCGATGTTGATCATCCGGCGTTCGCGAAAGCCGTGGCCGATCGGCTGGCGCATGTCGAGCATGAAGATCGGCGGCATCTCGTGCGTCGTGTCGACGCCGTCGATGACCTCCTTCAACGTGACGAGGTTGCCGGTCGGCTCGTCGAGGGCGGCCATCCAGACCGCGCCAAATCCGAGATCGACGATCTGGTCGAGTACGGCGTCGACGATCTCGTCGAGACGCGCCGTCGATGCCAGCCTCGCAGTCAGCCGCGCGAGCAGCTCACCGGTCTCGGACAGCTCCACTCTCTCGTCACCCATACAAACACCTCGTTTGACCTCCACACCATCGCCACCCCGAACTACACGAAGCCACACCGCTTCACCGTCGTCAAGCGACAGCACTCTGGCGCCGTGGTGCAGCATTTTGCGGCAGCCACAGATTGGCAAACGTAAGAGCCGCCACGGAGAGCGGCAGTACAGCCGTGCATGCTGGGCGTTCGCCGGAGTAACCGGTGTTGTAGGGGGAGTCATGACCAAGCGAATGTTGTTTTGCGTCTGCGTCTTGATGTTCGGAGTTGTCGACGGAGCACGCGCGGAACGTTCGACGCCGCGGACGGTCTCGTTCCAGCTGAGCGACGGCAACACGATGGCTGGTTACGTCTACGGCGAGAGTCGGCACAAGCCGCTCGTCATCATGGTTCACGGTGCATCGGACAGTCACACTGTCTTTGACTTCGCGCCGGGCTATACCGCCGCACGCGATCTCGCGCAGAAAGGTTTTGGCGTCCTCACGGTCGACCGCGTTGGCTACGGAGCGTCGAGCCATCCCAACGGCGACACGCTGACGTTCGCGGCACAGGCGGCACAGCTCCACGATGTTGTCACGCAGGTCCGTGATGGCGCGCTTGGCTTCACCCCCGACGAGATCGTGCTGCTCGGTCCGTCGGTCGGCGCCGACATCGTGATGACCGAGGCCGGCACGTATCACGACGTCGACGGCGTCGTCGTGAGCTTCAACACGGCACAGCTCCAGCCCGCGCTGTTCGAGGTCGACGTCGGCGCGTGGCTCGCACAGGGTCCGTACTTCGACTTCGGCGTCGACTTCCGCACCGACTTCTTCTACGCCGAGCCGTGGGCGAACAGCTGGGTGATCGCGCTCGACAACGCGACGCGCAACCTCGTCCCCCGCGCCGAGATCCTGTCGGCACTCGGCAACGAGAGCGCGCCGTTCCGCTCGCAGATCGACGTTCCTGTCCTCCTCATGCAGGCGGACCACGACCACCTGTTCGTGCCGCAGGATGATTCGGCGCTGTTCTCGAGCTCGCCCGACGTCTCGTTCGAGCTGCTGAAGCACTCCGGCCACAAGGGCTTCTCGCATCCGACGAGCAAGCAGGCCGCGGTGCGGACCGTCGAGCGCTGGCTCCAGGACGAGTTCTAGACGGCAGCGAGCGCCGCTGGCCGCCACCGCGCGGTCAGCTCGAAGGCGGTCCTGAGCGCGCGTAACGTCGTCGCCGTGACCGCAAGCTCCCGCGCGCCGATGCCGCGCGACACCGCGCCGAGTACCGCGCGGTCGACGCGATCGAAGCGGTCGACCATCGCGAGCCCGCGCCCGGTGATCGTGACGAGCGGCGAGCGAGCGTGCGCGGCGTTCGGCTCCAGCGTCACGAGCCGTTCGGCGGCGAGCGCGTCGACGATCGGCTGCAGCGTCTGCCGCCGCACCGCGCGGCCCTTCGCAAGCGCCGGCACCGTCTGCGCGCCCTCGCGCGCGAGTCGACGTAGCGTCCACCGCCGCGCGGCACCACGTGCGTCGGGACCGTAGAGGTCGTCGGCGACCCAGGCGAGCCACTGATACAGCGCGATCGTCTCGTCGACGACCTCCTGCACCGGCTCTCGTGACGAGGGCGTCTTGCGTCGCCGGCGAGGCGCGCGTGTTCGTCGCATCGGCGAAAGGCTGACTCTTGACAGGTTACCTGTCAACCTCATCGCCTGCCCTGCTTCCACCGCCGTGCCGGCTCCGCCATAACCGAGCCATGAAGCACTTCGGTTACGAGCTCACCGACGAGGAGACGCAGATCGCCGAGGTCGCTGCGGACCTCGCGACGCGTGTCGTGGCTCCGGGCGCGGCCGAGCGCGATCGCACGGGACGGTTCCCGGCGGAGATCCTCGCGGAGCTGGCGAAGCTCGGCTTTCTCGCGATGAAGGTCCCAGCGCAGGATGGCGGCGCCGGGCTTTCGAACGTCGGCTACGCGCTCGCGATGCAGGCGATCGCGAAGGCATGCGCGTCGACCGCGGTCGTGCTCGCGTCGAGTAACCTCACCGCGAAGATCCTCGCCGAGCACGCGACCGGCGACCAGCGCACGCTCCTCGCTCGCTACGCACGCGGCGAGCTCGGGCCGGGTAGCTTCGCGCTGACCGAGGCGCGAGGAGGCTCGGACGCCGCCGCGATCCGCACGCGTGCGACGCGAGATGGCGACGCCTGGGTGCTCGACGGCGAGAAGGTGTGGATCACGAGCGCGACGCACGCCGGGTTTCACCTCGTGTTCGCGCGCAGCGACGGTGACGGCAAGGACGGCATCAGCTGCTTCCTCGTCGAGCGAGGCACGCCCGGCCTCACCGTCGGCCGCGAGGAAGACAAGATGGGCCAGCGCAGCTCGGGCACCGCGACGCTCGCGTTCGACGGCTGCCGCGTGCCGGCGACCAACCTCGTCGGACGCCGCGGCGGCGGCTATGGCGTCGCGCTATCGGCACTCGGCGGCGGCCGCGTTGGCATCGCCGCGCTGAGCCTCGGGCTCGCGGAGGCTGCCTACGCCGCAGGCGTCGCGTACGCGGCAGAGCGCGAGGTGTTCGGCAAGCCGCTGTCGGCGATGCAGAACACGCAGTTCGTGCTCGCCGACTCGCGCACCGAGCTCGACGCGGCGTGGCTGCTGATGCTGCGAGCGGCACGCGCGCTCGATGCCGGTGAGCGCGCCGGCGCCGAGTGCAGCATGGCCAAGCTGTTCGCGACCGAGGCATGCGGCCGCGTCGTCGATCGCATGTTGCAGCTCCACGGCGGCTACGGCTATTCGCGCGAGTTTCCGATCGAGCGGCTCTACCGCGATGCGCGCGTCACGCGGATCTACGAGGGCACGAGCGAGATCCAGCGCCTCGTGATCGCGCGCGAGATCCTCAGTTCGGTGTGACGACGCCGAAGTCGGCGAGGCACATCTCGTCGGCGGTCGTGAGCCCGAGCCGGACGTCGTACGGCGCGGCGAGCCCCTTGTCGTAGAGCAGGCGCGGCAGGTTCGGATTGCTGAACGAGTTATCCCACCGGCACGTCACGGTCACCTTGCTGCTCGCGTCGAACAGCGGCAGCTCGTCGAGGTCAGCGTCGTACGTGTACGAGCGCTGCCAGTCGAAGTTCCATCCGCTGTCGATCAGGCACTCGTCATCGCCGTTCGCGTGCAACACGCTGGCGCGCTGGTACGTGCCGAGCAGGTGCATGTGTGGCGTGACGCTGAGGACGCGGAGCTCGCGCGACAGGTCCGCCCGGTGCGTCATGATCATCGTCTCGACGTGATCGGGCGAGTTTGCCGGAATGATGAACGCAGGCCCGCTCGCCGGATCGCCGGGACCCGGCTGCAGGTTCGGCGGCCCTGCCGCGTTGCCGTACACGCCGAGCTCGTAGTTCCAGGCCGGCTTGTCGTCGGACAGGCGGAGCGACACGGACGTCGCGTCGGTCCCGATGCCGCCCGCCGGATGATAGTGGACCTGGATCGCGACGAGCGTGCCCGGCTCGATGGGAATCCCGACGTCCTTCGGCAGCACGAGCGCGGGATTGCCGGGCAGCCAGCTCTGGATCGGCAAGCCGGGCGGGTTGTCGCACTGGGTCTTCGGCACGCCGATACCACCGAGCGCGGCGATCGTCGCCTCCGCATCCCCGGGCGGCACGAGATCGACGTTGACGTGATGGACAAACTCCGGTGCCGTCGGGAACACCTGCGAGCCCGTCAGCCACTGCTCGTGCGTGACCGCCGGATCGAACAGGAAGCAAACGAACTGATCGCGAGTGCCGCTCGACTCGAACGGCTGCGCGGGAACGAGCTCGACGTTCGAACCTTCGAGCGTCGTCGACGGTACGTCGGGCAGATCGCGCACGAGACCCTCGGGGCCGTCGGCGGCGACCCAGTCGCGCAGCGTCTGCTTCTCGGCATCGGTCAGTCGCGGATCGCCGCGCCAGCGATGGCGAGGCACGCAGTCTGGCGTGTCGTTCGCCGAGAACGGCGGCATGATGCCCTTGTCGACGGCATCGATCATGCGCCGCATCTCCTCGACCGCATCGGCGTAGTCGTGGAGCGAGAACGGTGCGATGCCGCCGGGGCGATGACAGCCGGCGCACTTCGTGCGGACGATCGCGCCGACGTCGCCGTACCACGTCCCGGGCTGCGGCGGCTCGGTGCCGCACGCCGACGCGAGGATGCAAACGAGCGCGAGCCTTGCCGACACCCGGCGATCCTATTCGGATCCTGGGCGGAACGTGAATGGATAGTTCGAGGGCGCTGGGCGGTCGATGGCCTGGAACGTCATCGGGTACGTGACATCGACCGGCTTGCCGTCGCTTGGCTTCGCGAACTCGAGCTTCATCAGCACCGAGCTGATGCACGCGTGCGCGTCGTGGTTGAGACCCCTTGCCGCCGCTTCGATGACATTGCCGTCGATGCCGACGCTGAACGTCGCGGTCGCGGTCCCCTGGAGCTCGGGCGTCTTCGCGAGCGCCGCGGTGTAACACGCGAGCAGCTTGGCGCCGTAGCGCTGGACGACCGTCGCGACCGCCTTCGCGTCGAGCCCGGCCTTCACCGTCGGCGTGCCGAACACCAGCTTCGCCTTCGCGGCGGGAGCCGCGTACGCGGGGCTACCTATCAGAGCACCGAGCAGCACGAGCGTTCGCATACGCCGCTTCATGCCACTGCAAGGGCAACCCCGGCAAGGCGGAAGGCTCGACGAGTCAGCCCGAAATCTGCTCCCAGCTTCCGTCGGGACGACGGCACGCTGTTCCCGTGACCTCCTGCGGCCTCCCCTCGATGTCCGCATACATCCGGAAGTCGCGACACTCACGGCCGGAGTAGTAGTGCGTCGGTCCCGGCACCACCCGGTACCGATTGCCGGCGCTGTTCTGCCACTCGTACTGGCGGTTCTGCTCGAGCGCGATCGCAGCGCGTTCGCGATCCTGCTCCTCGACGACCCTGCCGGCGCCGTAGCCCAAGAGACCGCCGGCGGCCGCGCCGATCAGTGCGCCGGTCCCGCCGCCCGCGAGGCCACCGATGATTGCGCCACCGCCGCCGCCGAGCGCAGCGCCCTGTCCCGACGGCGTGGTACAGCCCGCAAGAGCCGACACCCCCAGTGCAGCAATAATTAAGTTACGCATGCCGGTGGTTCGTGCAGTCCACGTGCCGCGTGGCTTGCGCGTTGCAGCCCGGGTGCGTCATGAACGGCGGCATTGCGGCGATGCGCGGCCTGTCGCGCGAATCGCGTACAAAGGCGCTGCTGCTGTCGAGCTGGTTCTTCGTGACCATCGCGACGCTGTGGCTGCTCAAGCCGATCCGTCAGGCATCGCTGCTCGCGCATCTCGGTGCACGAGAGCTGCCGTACGTCAGGTTCGGATCCGTGATCGCGGTCGCGCTGATCGTCGCGATCTACTCGCGCGTCGTCGATCGGCTCTCGCGGCTGCAGGTGGCCAAGGGCGCCAACTTCGTGTTCGCGGCCGTCCTCGTCGTGCTGTGGACCGCGCTGCGTCTGGGCGGCGACGAGCTGGGACGAGAGCGCTGGTTCGTCTGGCTCGTGTTCATCCTCGTCGACATCTACTCGACGGTGATGGTCGGCATCTTCTGGACGTACACGAACGACGTCTGCACGCGCGAGGAGGCCGACCGCATCTACGGACCGATCGGACTCGGCGGGATCCTCGGAGGCATCGCCGGCGGCGCGCTCGTCGACGGGCTCGTCCTGTGGATCGGTCAGGTCGACATCCTGCTGGTCTGCATCGGGCTGATGCTCGTGTGCGCATCGATCGTCGCGAAGAGCGAGTCGCTGCTGCATCCGCCCGCCCGCACGATCGAGCGCGACGGCGCGCACGGTGCGTCTGCCCTCGACGGCGCTCGGCTGGTCATGCACAGCCGCTACCTGCTGTTGATCGTCGGCATCGTGCTCAGCTACGAATTCGCAGCCGCGACGACCGACTTCGTCGTCAACGTCGTGTTCGAGCGGGCGTACACCGACAAGGACTTGCTCGCGAAGATGTTCGGCCGACTCGGCTGGGTCGTGAGCGGCGCGGCGCTCGTGTCGCAGCTGTTCGTCGTCCCCGTGCTCCTGCCGCGGAAGCGGCTCGCGCTGCTCGTGCCGCCGCTCGTGATGACGGTCGCGACGGTCGGATTCGCGGTAGCACCCGTCGCGGTCTTTGCGTTCGTGATGACCTCGGCCGACCGGGGGCTCAACTACTCGCTCCAGCAATCGACGAAGGAAACCCTCTACGTGCCGCTCTCGGATACCGAGAAGTACAAGGCGAAGGCGTTCATCGACATGCTCGTCGATCGCCTCGCGAAGGGCTTGTCGTCGGTCGCGCTGATGATCGCGATCGCGGCATCGGGAGTCTCGATCGCGATCTCGCTCGCGATCGCGCTGGGTGCGCTCGCGATCTGGATCGCGTGCGCGGCGCAGCTCGGGCGGGCCTATCCCGATGTCACGTCGCAGCGCCTGCCTCGACATCGAGCCGAGCCTCGAGCGCCTCGAGCATCGCCATCTCCGCATTCTGGATATCCATGATCGCGACGGCGACGGCGTTGACCGCATAGTCCTCGGCCCTCTCCGCGCGATGGATCAGGCGCTTGATCTCGAGCTTCTGACGCCAGCTGGAGATCGCGTCCTCGGTCTGCTCCTTCTTCTCCTTGAGCCACTCCGCGGCCTGCGTCTTCAGCTCCGTCGCTTTCTGCTGGTGCTCGTCGATCCGCTTCCGGATCTCGGCGGCCTTCGCGCGAACGCTTTCCTTGTCCTCCTCGCGCAAGTTCTGGAGGTCCTTCTGGACGCCGTCGAGCCGCTGGCGGGCTTCGTCGAGCCGCGTCTGCAGCCTCTGCTTGAGGTCGGCTGAGGTCCTCGTTTGCATTGTGTTGGCCATGTGTCCTCACTTTCCCTGCGGATCGCCGTGCAATCGACATGCGCCTTTGATTCTCGTAGCTTGCGTGCGAGGTAAAACGGCTGTCACAAGCGCTCGGTCGTCTGCGTTGGTGGAGCATGACGACGACCACGGAACCGCCGCTCCTCCATGTCTCCGAGCAAGCCTGGGGCGCCGTCCGCGCGCGCACGGCGACGCTCCATGTCCATCTCGCCGCCTCGAAGCTGTTCTCCGGCCGCGCCGCGCTGACGAAGAGCGAGGAGCTGCGCAAGCTCGCCGAGGCGCTCCGCGAACGCGGCCTGTCGCCCGATGCGCTGACGCTCGAGGGTGCGATGGTCGACGTGTCGACGGGGCTGTTCACGCGCTCGTCGACGGTGACCTATCGCGTACAGATCCAGATCACCGATCTCGATCTAGTCGCGTCCGTTCTCGAGGTCATCTCGGAGGCCAAGCAGGCAACGCTGACCCACATCACGTGGGACCACCGAGGCAGCAGCACGGGCGACGACCTCCTCGCGCTCTGTGCGACGCGCGCCGCGGCGAAGGCAAAGCGACTCGCCGCTGCGCTCGGCGTCACGCTCGGCGCAGTCCACGAGGTCCGCGAGTCCGAGATCGGCGAGCCCGAGCCGATCGCGCGCACGGGCGCGGATGCGATGTATCAGGTCGGCCTCGCCAAGCGCCGCTCGATCGGAGACGAGCTCGCGGGCATCGACCTCGCGCCGACCAAACAGATCGGTGTGCGCGTGGATCTCGCCTATCGCGTCAGCTAGTGCGGCAGGTGCGGCAAGAGCTTCTCGACGGTGATCGGGAAGTCGCGAACGCGAACGCCGGTCGCGTTGAACACGGCATTGCCGATCGCCGCGCCTGCGCCGCAGATGCCGACCTCGCCGAGGCCCTTCGCGCCTAGCTCGTTCGCCTTCGGATCGAACGAGTCGAGCATGATCGCGTCGATCTCCGGGATGTCGGCGTGGACCGGCACGAGGTACTGCGCGAAGTCGCGGTTCACGAACGAGCCGTAGCGCACGTCGAGCGCGCCGTCCTCGTGCAGCGCCGCGCTGATGCCCCAGATCATTCCTCCGATCAGCTGCGAGCGCGCGGTCTTCGCGTTGAGCACACGCCCGCAGTCGAACACGCTGAGCATGCGGCGCACTCGAATCTCCGCGGTCGTAGCATCGACGTGAACCTCGGCGAAGTGAGCGCCGTAGGAGCTCAACGAGTACGCGGCATAGTTGGGGTCTTCCATCATGTTCTTCACCGTCCCTTCGGCCTGGAGGCCAGAGGGAAAGCTCCGCGCGACGATGTCGGTGATCGTCTCCGACGCGGAGCCGATCGCGATGAACCCATCGGCGACCTCGACACCCTCCTTCGGATCGAGGCCGTGCAGCGGCGAGGTCGGGTCCTTCGTCGCCGCGGCAACGAGCTTGTCGCGCAGCGCGAGACAGGCCCGGTATGCCGCGGTCGTCGAGTTGCACGCCCCCCACGAGCCGCCCGAGCCCGGGCTCGTCGGGAACTCGGAGTCACCGAGCTCGACACGTACGCGGTGCAGCGGATACCCGAGCGCCTGCGCGGCGACCTGCGCGAGGATCGTGTAGGTGCCCGTGCCGATGTCGGTCATGTCGGACAGCACGACGGCCGAGCCGTCCCGTTCGAGGCGAACGGCGACCGTCGTCGGCCCCTGGAAGTGGCCTCGGATCGCGGCCGCCATGCCGTACCCGACGAGCCACTTACCCTCGCGGAGACTGCGCGGCGTCTGCTGCCTGCGCGCCCAGCCAAACCGCTCTGCGCCGATGCGGTAGCACTCGACGAGATGCCGATCGCTGTACGGCACGTTCGTCTCGGGATGGACCTTCGGCTCGTTCTTGATCCGCAGCTCGATCGGATCGATCCCGAGCTCGTGGGCGAGCTCGTCCATCCCGCACTCGATCGGGATGAGTCCCGGCGCCTCACCCGGTGCGCGTACGTCCTCGGAGAACATGAGGTTGAGGTCGACGCCGAGGTGCCTCGTCAGTCGATTCGGAGCCGCGTACAGCGCGCGCCCCGAGTGCGCAGACTGCTCGATGTAGTCGTCGCCGACGCTCGCCTTCATGACCGCGTCGTGCCCGAATGCGACGAGCGTTCCGTCGCGATTCGCGCCGAGCCGCACGTGCTGGCGCTCCGCCGGCCGATTGCCGACGAGCTGAAAGACCTGCTGGCGCGTCAGGCTGACCTTCACCGGCTGACCGAGCTCGCGCGCGGCGATCGCGGCGAGGATGGTCTCGGCATGAACGCCGAGCTTGGAGCCAAAGCCACCGCCGATGAACCGCGAGATCACCCTGACCTGTGAGGGGTCCATGCCGAGCGTCGCTGCGATGCGGAGGCGCGCCGAGTCGACAATCTGTGTCCCCGTGTGGACGGTGAGCACCCTGCCGTCCCACGACGCGATGCAGCTGTGCATCTCGAGCGGCAGCGAGAACTCGTACGGTGTCGCGTAGACCTGGTCGATCTTGACCGGAGCGCTCGCAAACGCGCCGGCGAGGTCACCGACCTTTGTCTCGGCCGGCAGCTCGGCATTCACGCGCTTCGCCAGGCGCGCGTCGGAGGCGTGCGCGTCCAGATCGTAGCGACCGTCGATCCGTTCGTACTCGACCTGGACGAGCCCGGCCGCGAAGCGCGCTTGCTCGAGCGTGGACGCGACGACGAGCGCGACGGGTGCGCCGAAGAACGGCACCTCGGCGCTCGTCATCACCGGATACGGCGAACGATATCGGTCGAACTGCGGCGGGGGCACAGGCGGTCTGTAGAGGTTGTCGCGATGCGTGATCACGCGACGCACGCCAGGGGCCTGCTCGGCGCGCGTCGCAGAGATCGCCGTGATGCGGCCGTGGCCGATCGAGGCGCCGACGATAGCTCCGTAGAGCGGCTGGCCGACGCTCCAGTCCTCGTACGCGTACTCCGCGGTGCCGGTGACCTTCTGCGGGCCATCGACGCGATTGATGGGTGCTCCGATCATGTCTGCTCCTGGGCCGCGCGCGCGAGCGTGTCGACGAGCGTCCGCTTCGCCAGTGGGATCTTGAAGTCGTTGTGACCGCGGCCGACGGCGCGCGCGAGGGCGGCATCCGCGGCCGCCTCGTAGGTCTCCATCGTCGCCGGGCGCCCGCGCAGCACCGCCTCGGCCTCGAGCGAGCGCCACGGTTTGTGCGCGACGCCGCCGAGCGCGACGCGCGCATCGAGGATGTGGCTGTTCTGGCGCGCGACGATCGCTGCCACCGAGACGAGCGCGAACTCGTACGACGCGCGATCGCGCACCTTGCGATAGAGCTGCCGGCCCTGCGGCGGCGGCGGCAGCACGACCGCGGTGATCAGCTCGCCCGGCGCGAGCACCGTCTCGATATGCGGCGTCGTCTCGGGCAACAGGTGGAAGTCGACGAGCGGCACGTTGCGCGCGTTGCCGCCGGAGGACAGCAGCTCGACACGGGCACCGAGCGCGACCAGCGCGACCGCCATGTCCGACGGATTCGTCGCGATGCACGCGTCGCTCGCGCCGAGGATCGCGTGTGAACGGTTGAACCCGTCCATCGCGGCGCACCCGGCGCCCGGCGTGCGCTTGTTGCACGGCGTCGTCGTGTCGTAGAAGTACCCGCACCGCGTCCGCTGCATCAGGTTGCCGCCGGTGGATGCCATGTTGCGCAGCTGCGTCGACGCACCGGCGAGCAGCGCCTGCGAGAGCAGCGGGTAGCGAGCGCGAATGCGATCGTCGACAGCGACATCGGAGTTGCGGGCCTGCGCACCGATCCGCATCTCGCCGCCCGGCCTCTCCTCGATCGCGGCCATCGGCAGCCGGCTGATGTCGACGAGGTGCGTCGGCTGTTCGATATCGAGCTTCATCAGGTCGAGCAGGTTCGTGCCGCCGGAGATGAACTTCGCGCCGGGCCCCGCCGCTGCCAGCGCGGCGAGCGCGGCGGTCGCGTCGGTCGTCCGTTGGTAGGTGAACGGCTTCACATTCCATCTCCCCTCGCGGCGTCGCGGATCGCAGCGATGATGTTCGGGTACGCACAGCAGCGGCACAGGTTGCCGCTCATGCGCTCGCGCAGCTCGGCGTCGCTGAGCTCGATGTGATGCGCCCCGACATCCTCGGTGACGTGACTCGGCCAGCCAGCCTTCGCCTCGCGCAGCATCGCGACGGCGGAGCAGATCTGGCCCGGCGTGCAATAGCCGCACTGAAACCCGTCGTGCTCGAGGAACGCCGCCTGCATCTTGTGCATGTTGTCGGGCGTGCCCAGACCTTCGATCGTCACGATGTCTTGACCCTCGTGCATCACCGCGAGCGTCAGACACGCGTTGATGCGTCGACCCTCGACGAGCACCGTGCACGCGCCGCACTGACCGTGATCGCAGCCCTTCTTCGTGCCGGTCAGGTGCAGGTGCTCGCGAAGTGCGTCGAGCAGCGTCGTGCGTGGATCGAGGTCGAGACTGAACGGCTTGCGATTCACGTTGAACGAGACCTTCTCGGTGCCGCCGATCTTGCCCGGCGGCTTCGGCGCAGTTCTCGCCTCGCGTCGTTCGGTCTGGGGAGTGGACTTGGGCATCTCGCCCGGACGTGCAACGAGTATTCCTCGACGACAAAGCGGGAGCGCGCACGCGTTGCGTTCAAGCCGGGAGCAGGTCGGCGAGCTCGCGCAACTCCACCTGCGTTCGGTGCGAGTGGCGAATGAAGTACGGACCGACGAGAGCCGCCGCCAGACCGCCGACACCGTCGAGGATCAGATCGATCATCGTGTCGTCGATCTCGCTCATACCCGGCGACGTCTGGGCGGCGCGATCGAACAGCTGGTCGATGATGTACTCGGCGATCTCCCACAGCGCGCCGACGCCGAGCGTGACGAGCAGGATCGCGAGCCCGGCGAGCCACGGGTGAAACCGCACCCTGCCGGTCTGGTCGAGCACGTAGATCGCGAGCAGGCCGATCATGCCGACGAGCAGCGAGCTGCCGAGATGGATCGCCTTGTCGTACCAGGGCAGTCGATAGAAGCCCCACAGGTTGCCGAGCGTCATGTCGGTGATCATCAGGCAGAGCAGGCCGAGCTCGAGGACGAGCGGGATGCCTGCGTCGAGCCGACCGGTCGCGATCGCTGGAATGAGCGTGATCGCGAGCGCGAACAAGCAGAACACCCCGTAGAGAACGTCCCCCGACGCCATCTGCGCGAGCGCCGTCAGAAAGATCGCGATCCGCGGAATCATCCGCAGGAGCATGCAGATCAGTGCTGCATCAACAGGACCATGCGCTCGACCGTACTCGCGGCGTGCGCATCGTGACCACCGTGCGCGGTCACCTCGGGGTCGACGGGCGGCTCGTACTCGACACCGACGCCGGGAAGGTTCGGTGCTCCGCCTGCCCTCGCCTTCGCGTACAAACCCTTCGGATCGCGCGCCTCGCTGTCGGCGGCCGAGGTCGCGACGTGGACCTCGATGAAGCGTGGCATCTCGCGGCGCACGCTGTCGCGATACGCCCGGCGAGGCGCCGTCGCAGCGACCAGCACGAGGTGACCCTGGCGCGCGAGCACGAGCGCGAGCCGGCCGAGCGCCGCGTAGAAGCGATCGCGGTCCGCCTCCTCGTAGCCGTGCACGCCGAGGACGTCGCGCATCTCGTCGCTGTCGAGCAGCACGCAGCTGTGCGACGAGATCAACCGGTCGCGGACCGCGCGCGCGAGCGTCGTCTTGCCCGACGCAGGCAGGCCGGTGAACCACACGATCACGTGAACAGCTCCTCGGCGACCGCGGGATCGAGGCGATCGTCCTCGAGCACGGTCTCGGCCAGCTGGAGGAGCGCGTGCCGGCCTCGCTCCGACAGCTGCGGGTAGAACACCGGGTTCGCGACGACGAGCGCGCGCCACGCGAGGAACGGCGGCACGACTTCGAGCACCTCGGGATCGTCGCGGTACGCGAGGTAGCGCGTCCACCACTGGTGCCACAGCACGCCGAGCCCCTGCTTCCAGCTCTCGCGCCGCTCGATCGCAAGAAACACGAAGTTGATCGCGAGCGCCGCGAGATCATCGGCCGGATCGCCGCACGCGCCGCGACTGGCATCGAGCAGCGCGAGCTCGCCGGCCGAGCCGAACACGATGTTGAACGGGTGAAAGTCTCCGTGCGTGCGCGTCAGCCGATCGCCGCGGCCGCGCAGCCGCCATCGCCAGGTCGCGCAGCGCTCCTCGATCTCGCACAGCCGCGCCTGCGATGCGCCCGGCACGGCGTCTGGATAGCCGTCGACGATCCCGTAGATGCCCTCGCCGCTGCCGACGAGATCGCGGATCGCCCGGCGATATGCGACGCGGTCGTCGAGCCGCACGTGGAGCGACGCGAGGTATCCCGCGAGACGATCGAGCCGCTCGAGGTCGTGGTCGGTCGCACGCCCGGTCGTCGCGATCCGGCGGAGGTCCTCGATGTACATCGTCCCGGGCGCGAACGTCGTGACGAGGAAATGCTCGGTCACGTCGCGGACCGACACGAGTGTCCCGTCTGCGCGGACGATGCCGAGGTCGACCGCTTCGACGTGCGCCGGCACGCGCAAGAAGTCGTCGAATGCCTGGATCGCGTTCGCAGCGCGATCGGCGCGGCGCTCGTGACCGAACACGTTCGCGGACGCGACCCTCCACACGAGCTCGACTCGCTCGCTCTCGCGCGCGCCCTCGAGGACGAGCCGCACCGGCTTGCCGTAGCCCGCCGCCTTCTCCGCGCCGCCCGCGGTCGCCCCGGAGTCCGGCGCGAGTGGCTCGACCTTCACGACCCTCCGTCCCGGATACAGGCGCTCGACGTAGTCGCGAAGACGAGCCTCGATCATGATCAACTCTGGCGCAGGAACGCGAGCAAGTCCGCATTGAACTGGTCGCGGTGCGTCGCAGTCAGACCGTGAGGCGCTCCTGGATAGACCTTCAGCATCGCGTTCTTGACCATCTCGACGCTGCGCCTCGCCGATGCACCGATCGGAACGATCTGATCGTCGTCGCCGTGGATGATGAGCGTCGGCACGTCGATCCGCTTCAGGTCCTGCGAGAAGTCGGTCTCCGAAAATGCCTTGACGCAGTCGTACGCCGCCTTCAGCCCAACCTGCATGCTCTGCAGCCAGAACTGATCGCGCTGGCCCTGCGACACCCGGGAGCTCGTGCGGTTCGCGCCGTAGAATGGGGCGCTGAGGTCCTTGTAGAACTGCGAGCGGTCGTTCGCGACGCCGAGCCGGATCTGATCGAACGCCGCGAGCGGGGTGCCCATCGGGTTCGAGTCCGTCTTGAGCATCAGCGGCGGCACGGCGCCGACCAGCACCGCCTTCGCGACGCGCTTGGTGCCGTGACGGCCGATGTAGCGCGTGATCTCGCCGCCGCCCGTCGAGTGGCCGACGAGCACGATGCCCTTGAGGTCGAGCCGCTCGATCACGGTCGCGAGGTCATCGGCGTACGTGTCCATCTCGTTGCCCATCCACGGCTGACCCGAGCGCCCATGACCGCGGCGATCGTGCGCGATCGCGCGATAGCCGTTGTTCGCGAAGAACATCAGCTGCTCGTCCCACGCATCCGCGTTGAGCGGCCAGCCATGGCTGAACACGATGGGCGTGCCCTTGCCCCAGTCCTTGTAATAGATCGCCGTGTTGTCCTTCATGTTGAACATGCCCATCGCGAGCTCCTTCCGTTTGCGTTGAGCCCAAGCCGACGAGCATGGCGTATGCCACCCGCGGTCATCGCGACCGCGCTCGCTCCGGAACAGCCACGCAGCTCCCGCTGCGCGTTCGTGCAAGACGTGCGCGATCTACAGATCGAGCACGACGTCGAGGCCGCGGTGCAGACCGACGAGCGTCGAGACCTTGCGAATCGCGAGCAGCGCACCGTCGATGTACGGCTTCGCGCTGCTGCCGGCGATGTGACGCATCGACAGCGTCTGATCCGGCATGCCGAAGATCACCTCGGCGCCGATCACGAAGCCAGGCAGTCGCAGCGAATGCACCTGCGTGCCGGCGAGCGTCGCGCCCCGCGCTTCCGCGATCCCGAGCGTCTTCTCGACGGGAACGGCCTGCTCCGGCGCGCGCACCTTCGCGAGCCTCGTCGCGAGCTCGCGCGCAGTACCACTCGGCGCGTCGGGCTTGGCCTCGTACGCGTAATCGATGATCTCCCAGCTCGAAACGTACTTCGCAGCGAGCTCGGCAAACTTCTGCATCAGCACCATCGTGATCGCGAAGTTGCCGCACGCGAGCACGCCCCGGTTCGCCGCGCGCGCGACGCGATCGATCTCGGCGTACTCCTCGTCGGTGACGCCGGACGAGCCGACGACGACGTGCGCGCCGTGCTCGAGCGCGGCGAGGATGTTCGTCTTCGCGGTCGCGGCGGTCGTGTACTCGACGAACACGTCGCATGCCGTCGCCATCGCCTCGCGCGCCGATGTGAACACCGGCGCCTTCAGGCGCGGCTCGTCGAGCACGTCCCCGAGCATCTTGCCGGCAGCGCTGCGCGACACCGCGCTGACGAGATCGATGTCATCGGTCGCCGCGATTCCGCGCGCGAGTTCGGAGCCGGCCCAGCCGGTCGCGCCGGCAACACTGACTCTGATCGACATACCCAGTTGTAGCTCACGGCAGCGAACGCGCGGTCCGACCGCTGCGCCAACGTGATTCGAAAGCCGGGACAACACCCGCCTTCGAGCTCAGGTCACATCCGCGTGCGCAGGTCGGTGTTCCTCCTCGTGTTCGTCGCCAGGTGCATTGTCGGCCCCGCAAAGCTTGGCTTCATGCCGCACATGGCACCGATCGGAGAGTCGCGCGACCGGATCCGACGCGCGTCCCGGCGAGCAGGCCTCGAGGCCACCGTCCCACATCCCGAGGCGCCCCCCGCGTGAAGGATCCACTGCCGCTCGGCAGGCTCTCGTCGGTCGTCAGCAGCAGGGCGCTCCTCTACCGGGTGGCGACCGGCAAGACGCCACTGCGTGGCGTCTACGGCACGTTCGACGAGACCGGCCTTGTTCGAGAGGCTACCGACGACGAGAAGACCGCTACTGCACGGCGTCACCAGGGCAATGCGACGTTCGAC
>JABFXX010000131.1 GCA_013368795.1 Kofleriaceae bacterium | reverse complement strand
AAGCGGCGCCACCACCGCAGACGCTCTGCGCAGGCTCGGCGATCGCGCAGGCATCCTGATCAGCGAACGAGACGTCAGTCCGATGACCCTGCTCGAGGCCTACAACGAGTCGTCGGGCAGCTTCGACGCCCTGTTCCTCTCCACGGATGGAGCGCTCGCGGCGTTGTTCCTGGAGGTCGGCGGGCCTCTGGTCTGTCGCGCTCCAAAGCGCGGGGCGTGACCTACGGCCTTTCAGCGTGCTGCTCGATTTCGTGCCGGCCATTGTGGCGGATCTAGCAGCGTCACCGCTTCGGAATGCGTTGCGCCGCTGCGGGGCGTCAGCGCACGACGCGAGTGATCCGCGCCGGCGTGCGATCGAGCGCGAACGCGCCCGCGCCGAGCATGGCCTGCACGCCGAGCAGCAAGACCAGAAGCGCAGGGAATTCCCAGCCGCCGCCGGGGTTCGAGAACCCCATGCCGTTGGCGAGGTGCGGCTTGATCGCGCCGAGCATCACCGGGATCAGCGCGAGCGAGACCCAACGCGTGCCGAGCCCGAGCAGGAGCGCGACACCACCGACGAGCTCGAGCGCGAACACCGGGTATACGGTCCACGCCGGAAACCCGTGCGCGACGAAGTACTGCTCCGTGCCGGGGAACGTGTACACGAAGGCCTTGGTCAGTGCGTGGTTGATGAAGATCACGCCCAGGGCGAGGCGCAGCAGGGTCGGGACGTACGGTTGGAAGCGGTCGAAATCGAGGCGAGCAAGCGACATGGTGGTGTGTCCTTTCGCCGCTCATTCGTGGCATGTGCAGCAGCGCCGCGGAAGTCGCGCAATTTGCACTATGCTTCTGCAAATATGCACAGCCTCGCCTGGACCGATCTCCAGCATGTCCTCGCCGTCGCGGAGCACGGTTCGCTTGCGGCCGCCGCCCGCGCTCTCGGTGTCAACCACACGACGGTGTTGCGGCGCGTCGGCGCGTTCGAGAAGTCGCTCGGCGTCAAGCTGTTCGCGCGCTCGCCGGGCGGCTACGCACTGACTGCCGCCGGCGAAGAGATCGCCGCTTCCGCGCGCGCGATGCAGGACACCGTGCACGCGATCGAGCGCAAGGTCGCGGGCCGCGATCTGCGCCTGACCGGCACGGTGCGCGTGACCACGACCGACACGCTGTCGGTCGCGCTGCTGCCTGCCGCGCTCACCGGGTTCGCCGCCGCGCACCCCGGGATCCAGCTCGAGGTCACGACCACCACGGCGATGGCCAACCTGACCAAGCGCGATGCCGATGTCGCCGTGCGCGCGACGAGCAGCCCGCCCGAGAACCTGGTCGGCCGCCGCGTCGGCGCGATCGCGGTAGCGCCGTATGCCGCGCCTGCATACCTGGCGCGCACACCCGCACGCCGGCCCCTCGAACAGCACGCGTGGCTCGTGCCCGACGACAGCCTCGCGAGCACATCGATCGCGCGCTGGTTCGCGCGCACGATCGCCGTCACGCCCGTGCTCCGCGCCGATACGCTGACCGCGCTCGCCTACGCCGCTGCCAGCGGGCTCGGCGTCGCCGCGCTACCCTGCTACCTCGGCGACACCGATCCGCGGCTGCGCCGCGTGCGCGGTCCCATCGCCGAGACGGCGACCGAGCTGTGGGTGCTCACGCACGAGGACCTCCGCAGCACCGCTCGGGTCCGCGCGCTCACCGATCACCTCGTGCAGGCGCTCGGCGCGCACCGCGACCTGCTCGAGGGCCGCCGCGGCCGCGCTACTTGATCAAGCGCTCGTCCCTCCGAGGCACGCGTCGTCGTTTGGTTGTCTAGGCGCGACGCGTCGCAGTCATTGCTGTCTGCGATGGAGAACGAGCCGCATTCCGAGTTCCTCGCCCTCGTAGTACGCGAGGACTCCAGGCACGCACGACACGATGCTTCCGTCGTTCTCGCCCACGATGTTGGTGATGGCTTCGACCAGCGGCATTGCCCGCGCATCCCATCGCTTGCTCGGCGAGACGACCCAGCACTCGTCGCCGGCGCCGAGTGCACGCAACCTCCTCACGATCGCGCCGACATTCTGTTCCGCGCCTGGGATCGTATGGACGACCGGTTCATCCCAGTCGCGGAAGTGGGGCAGCCTCGCGAGGAACTTCTGCCGGTTCTTCGGGTGCCTCAGTTGCGCTGCGTACCGCTCGCGTCGAGCGGGCACGACGAGCAACGTGATGCCGTGTTCGTGGGCTTCTCCGGTCATGTCAACTCAGGGCACGTATACGAGGTGAAGCTCGATGCGGAACCCTTCCTTCACCTCTAACACGTGAGCGTGAAGGACGAGGTCGCTCGCGCCGGACTCGACGGTCCACAGATCGACGAGCACCTCCCAGTGCGTCCCCATCCACTGAACAACCGACGTGCGCCACGTCGTCTCTGGAAGCTCGGCGAGCGTCTCGCCGTAGCCGGCGAGCGCCTCGGGAACTCGTTTCGCAAGGCTCTTGCTGACGGGCGCGACCGACGGAATTCCGCGCGCGAGTGCATAGTCACCACGAGCGAACGCGTTGACGACATCGCGCAGGGGTGCGCGCCACGCCGTCGGAACCGGGTGCGATTTGTCCTCGTCCTTGATCGGCAGCACGTCCGGTTCGGTCTTGCGCTTGGCCGTTCCGCCGACCGAGCCATTCTTTTCGCTTCGCAGCCATCGCGTCGTTGTATCGCGACTCGGTCAGCGGCGACCGAGCCGCGCTCGGATGTCCATGTTGAATCGCCACAGCTCCGCGACGGGAATCGGCCGGCGAGAGGTCGTCGAGATGGCCTTGCCTTCCGGCGTCCACAGCGGTGGATAGATGTGGAGCGCGTGGTCGCCGTCGAGCTTGTCGACGTCATCTCGCCAGCTCGGCCAGCGAACATCCTCGTAAAACTTGTCGAGGTCACCGGTGAAAGCCCACTGGACGAACGCGCCGTAACCGAGCTCGGTGTCTTCCCAGTCGAGGGTGTCCGGCGCGAAGTAGTGCACATTGCCGCGAACGGCGCCGAGCGCGTCGCCATCGATCGCGAAGACGCCGCCGAGGACATCGTCCGCGACGATCAGGAAGTCCGAGACCGGGACGCCCAGTTGCTCGTTCCATTCACCGAGCTGCCGAGGGAGTCGCGCGTGCCCAGATCCGAGAACGCGAAGCCAGCCGTGATCGACCAACACGCCGCCGGTCTCGTGTGCGATCGCTCCCAGCGCAGAGCGCGTCGTGACCTGCAGACGCTCGAGACAATCGGCTGCCTTCGCTGCATCGCGCGGCAAGATCGTCGTCGCGCGCGTCGAAGCCGCAGCCTGCGCCGCGATCTCGGGCCATGCAGGATCGTCGGAGAGAAGCTCGCGGTAAGGACGCATCTGTTGCATATGACCACGCCGGCGGCGCGTCGAATCTACCGTCCGGGCACCGCCAGGTCCCATGACGGATCGAAGCTTCGATCGGCCAGGTCAGCCGCGCCCACGTGGGTACGCATCTGGTCCACCGCCGTCATGCTTCTAGCCGCTTCTGCCATTTGCAGATCGCGCCGAGCTGGACGTGAGCCTGAGCGAAGAGCCGCCTGCCGTCGTCGGGACGTGCGCGGGACACGAGCTCGCGAAGGAGCTGCGACGCACCGTCGTAGTCGTCCGCGTCGCGAAGGAACATCGCCCGGTCGAACAGCTCGGCGAGCTCGCTCACTTCTTCGGCGCGGGCGTAGGCGCAGGCGCGGGCGCAGCCGCAGCTCCGCCGGTCTCGTCGGCGAGACCCGCCGGCAGCGCCGGTAGCTCGTTGACCGCGGGGAGAAGCGCGATCTCGATGCGGCGATTCTTCTGCCTGCCCTCGGAGGAGGCGTTGCTGGCGATCGGATCGTTGGCACCGACGCCCGCCGGGATGAGCGCCTTCGCATCCATGCCCGCGGTGACGAGCACGCGGGTGACGGTGAGCGCGCGCGCGGTCGAGAGCTGCCAGTTGTCCGTCGGCACGCAGACGGTCGCGCCGTCCTTCGGCTTCGCGAAGTCCTGGTTGTCGGTGTGACCGACGACGAGGTAGCGGCGGTCCGGGAACTTCTTCAGCACCGCACCGACCTCGACGACCGCGTACTCGCCTTGCTTCGACAGCTCCGACGAGCCCGTCGGAAACAGAACCTCGGACGGCAACGAGATGACGAGCTGGCCGCGGCGAGCGGAGACGCGCAGCTGGCCGGTGTCGATCATCTTGGCGAACTGCTTGCGGATGTCCTCGATGGCGGCCATGCGCTTGTCGGCTTCGGCCTTCTGCGCGCGCAGGGCTGCGAGCTCGTCCTTCGTCGCGTCGAAGTTCTTCGCGAGCTCGCCGTTCTGCTTCTCGAGCTCGGTGGCCTTGAGCGTCGATGCGCCGAGCTGATCGGTGCAGGCCTTGAGCTGCTTGCCGCTATCGCCGGCGGTGGTTTGCAGCGAGGTGAGGTTCTTGCTGCACAGCGCGAGATCGTCCTTCGCCTTGATGCCCTGCGAGCGGTACTGCCACGTGAAGTAGCCGCCGGCGCCCGCGGCACCGGTGATCACGATCGCGTAGAGCCACAGACGCCACGGGAACCGCCGCATCTTTATGGGCTGCCCGGAGTCCGCTCTGCTCGACGGCATTGGAGGAGGACGTTGCGACATGTCGTGACGATACCGCCCTTTGGATGTGGGATGGGACCTCCCACATTTCGCGCGTTCGCTGGCTTACGGACGTCGATGTTCGATTATTGCGCGATCGGCCAACGGAGGCGTCGGAGGTCGGGCGCGATCGCGGCGAAGCCAGCTCGAAGACGAGCGGCGGTGGGGCGACGTTTCGGATCGCGCGAGACGGCGGCGCGAAGGAGCTCGGCGAGCGGCGCGAGATGAGGCGTACGGTCGAGCTTCGCGAGCGTGTCGGCGGCGGGCTGTGATGCGAAGTGGCGATCGATCACCTTCTGCAGCGCGTCGCCTGACATGAGGACGGAGTTGGTGAGCACCTCGTACGCGACGCAAGCTGCCGCGTAGACGTCGGTGGGGAACGGCTCTGTGGTGCCCGCGTTCTCCATCCAGACTTCCGCGGCACCGTAGAACGCGCTGCCACAGCCGGCACGAAGGCGTCGGCCGGCGAGACCGAAGTCGACGAGGACGGCATCACCGGTGGCGTCGCGGAGGACGAGGTTGGCGGGTTTGACGTCGAGGTGCGCGATCGAGACGGCGTGCATTGCCTCGAGGCCCGCGAGCAGGTTGTCGATGATCGCGAGCGCGCGCTCGGTGGTGAGGTCGCCGGACTCGAGCGTGCGCTCGAGGTTGGTGCCGCGCACGTACTCCATCGCGAGGAGCGGCTTGGGCTGGGCACTCGCGTCGAACGTGATGAAGCGCGCGAGGTTTGCGTGCTCGGGCAGCGCGAGGAGCGCGCCGGCTTCTTCGCGGAACAGGCGCTCGAACTCGTGCTCCGAGAGATTGCGGGCTGCGTCGCCCGAGTAGTCGGGGACCTTGAGCGCGACGAGCTCGCGATCGGGACGGCCGCGCTGATCGGCACGCACGCCGAGGAGGACGGAGCCGCCGGCGCCGCGACCGATCGGACGCACGACGTAGAAGGTGCCGAGCAGGCGCGACAGCGGGACCCAGCCGGGGAGGACGACCTCGAGCGGCGTCGTCGAGATGTGATCGGCGTGCTCGACGGGACGGCGCGCGAGCCACACGAGCACGCGCTCGATCGACGCGGCGAGTGCGCGAGGGAGAGAGGCGCGCGCGTGATCGATCGAAGCTGCGATCGCCTCGTCGAGCGAGGCGCCGCGCGCGGCGAGCACGGTCTCGATCGCGCGAACGGCGGCTTCGAGATCGGCGGCGCGATCGTCGGCGGGAAGGCCGAGGCGACGGCGCGCGCCGTACACGCGACGTGCGAGCGTGCCGAGCTCGGTCGCGATCGCATCGAGCGTGCCGGCGGCGACGCCCTCCTGGCTCGCGACGGCGGTGAGGCCGGTGAG
>JABFXX010000094.1 GCA_013368795.1 Kofleriaceae bacterium | reverse complement strand
GGGACCGACCGGCGTCATGCCGAGCTGCGCGGCGAGCCGGCGAATGCGATCGGGAGAGCTGAGCGTCGCGTACTCGAGCTCGAGACGGCGGTGCGTCTCGCGCAGTCGGCGCACGTGCTCCGCTTCGCGATCGAGCTTGTAGCCGAGCCGCAGCACTTCGTGCTGACGACTCACGCGGATCACGCCGAGCGCGGTCAGCGCGCATGCAGCGATGATCATCGCGATGACGACCGAACGAACTGGCGCGGCGCCATCAGTGCGCTTGAACAGGCGATACACGGCGGCGGCTCCCGACGACGTCATTTCACGTCGCCCCACTACAACTCCGCGGCAACGCTGGGGCAATTTTTTGGATCGTCGTTCTCGACGGTGACGCCCATACTCGGTGATGCGCGGCGTCGTCCTGTGTCTGGCGCTCCTCGGCTGCACGCAAACCCAGGCGCGCAAGGCGCACCGGGCGGGTGAGATCACGACGGCTGCCGGCCTGCTCGGCATGCTCGTGTCCACCACGTCGGCGGCGCTGACTCCCGCGTACGAGGACACACTGATCAAGGTCGGAATCGTGTTCGTGCCGATCAGTCTGATCGGTGCGCTCGTGTACATCGTCACCGACGACGAGGCCCGCGAGGTCCGTCGTCCCGCGCCGCTGGTCTCGGCCCGCGATCAGGCGCGCGAGCAAGCGTGGACGCTGACCAAGCAGGCAGCCAAGGCGGCGCGCGCGGATGACTGTACGGAAGTACAGGCGCTCGATCCGCGCATCCGCGATCTTGACCTCGACTTCCACAACGTCGTGTTCATGCGCGACGTCGGGATCCAGCGCTGCTTACGCCAGCACTAATCGTCGTCTCGACTGCCGCGATCGCGCGCCGAGCTCCGGCGGAAGCCGCCGCGCTGCGCGGGCACGTTCGGCGCGCTCGTCCGCACGCACGCACGTAGTCGCGCGGACCGCGCCCGCGGGTTTCGCGCGACCTCGTCGTCCGTCGCGAACACCGCCTTCTTCGTGAGTAGCTCGACCACCGGCTCGACGCGCTCGCCTTCCGCCTCCGCGAGCCTGGGCGGCAGCGATGACGTCCACGTCAGATCGCGAAACGCGTTCTTCACGAGCCGATCCTCGAGCGAGTGGAACGAGATGATCGCGCAGCGCCCTCCCGGTAGCAGCAGATCCGGGAACGCGGCGAGGAACCGCTCGAGCTGATCGAGCTCGGAGTTCACGGCGATCCGCAGCGCCTGGAACGTACGCGTCGCGGGGTGGATCTTCGACTTGCGCTGCTCGACGACCGGGATGCCTTGCGCGACGACGGCCGCGAGCTGGGTCGTCGTGTGGATCCGGTCCTCCTTGATCGCCTCCTTGATGAGGCGCGCGATCCGCTTCGCGTAGCGCTCCTCGCCGAGGTCAGAGATCAGCTCCGCGAGGTCCTCGGTCTCGGTGTCCTGGAGCAGATCGAGCGCGGTCGGTCCTCGCGTCGGGTCCATTCGCATGTCGAGCGGACCCTCCTTGGAGAACGAGAACCCGCGGTCGGCGTGATCGAGCTGGGGCGAGCTGACGCCGAGATCGAGGATGAACCCGTTGACCTTCGAGATCCCGAGCCCCGCCAGGATCGATGCGACGTCGCCGAACGAGCCGTGGACGAGCTGGGCTCGGTCCCCCAGTCGGGCGCCCGCCGCGGCGAGCGCCGCCGGGTCTCGATCGATGCCGATGATCCGGCCGCGGATCGCGCTCGAATGGCCACCGCCACCGAGCGTGCAGTCGACATAAACCTCGTCATCTCGCGAGGATAGGTGCTCGACCACCTCGCCGACCAGCACCGATTCGTGCTCGAAGGAGGGGTCGCCAGACACGTGGCGTTCCTACCACGCAGGTCACGCAAGTTTGCAGAAATCTTGCGGTTGATTCGCAACTGGTGTGCAGTTACGTGTAAGGAACGGTCACACTGTTTCCTTGACGATCCGGATGGCGTCTCGTAGACTCCTTCGGTTCGCGGATAGGGATAACTGTGCTCAGGTACAAAGAAACCGAGGACATTGACGCTCGCTTCAGCGAGGTCGAGCGCACGGTCGCTGCATGGCGGCAGGCGCTCACGACCGCGAACGACGTCGCGCGCACCGAGTTCAACAATCGGCTGCGCATCTCGCTCATTCACCACGATGCAGCGCTCGAAGGTGAAGTGCTCAGCTACAGCGAGATCAAGGCGGCTGTCGATCCGAGCATCATCAGCGATCCGTCGCTGATCCCGTCGTACGAAGAGATTCGACGCTTCGACGACGCGTGTAACTACGCCGCCGAGTCCGCCGGCAACAAGAAGAAGCCGTTCAAGCTCGACACGATTCGCGAGCTGTACTCGATCCTCGCGCCCGACGAGAAGGCCAAGGGCCTCCCGTTCCGCAAGGAGAACCCGCTCCACCGGCTCTACTATCACGACATCGCGCCGCCCGAGAAAATCCTCCCGTCGATGCGCAAGCTCGGCGAGTGGATCGACGATCCGGCGACGAAGCATCTCCACGTGATCGAGAAGGTCGCGTCGCTCCACTCGAAGTTCATGGCGATCTTCCCGTGGGCGAAGGAGAGCGGCCGCACGATCCGCATCGCATCGAACCAGCTCCTCCAGGAGGGCGGGTACCCGATCGCGATCATCCACTCGATCGATCGCCAGCGTTACTACGAAGCGCTGCGCGGCGATCACATGGCGCTGACGTCCCTCTATCTCGAGGCCGTTCAGACGACCGCCGAGACCGAGTTGCGCGTGTACGAAGAGGCCGGCAAGGCCCCGACGAAGAAGCGCAAGAAGTCCGGCACGGCGTAAAGGCAGTCGTGTCGTGCGTGACATCGTCGTCACGCCGCGGTTGACCATTCCCGCGGGCGAGCTGTCGATCGCATTTGCGCGATCCGGCGGGCCCGGCGGTCAGAACGTCAACAAGGTCTCGAGCAAGGTCGACCTGCGCTGGAACCCGACGACGTCGGCCGCGCTGACCACCGACGACCGCACGCTCCTCCTCGAGAAGCTCGCGAACCGGCTCACCACCGACGGCGAGCTGATCGTCACGTCGACGCTCACGCGCGATCAGATCAAGAATCGCGACGACGCGGCGAGCAAGCTCGCGCTGATCGTTCGCTCGGCGCTGTTCCGGCCGAAGGCGCGCCGCGCGACGAAGCCGAGCAAGGCGAGCAAGCGCAGGCGTGTCGAAGCCAAGCGGCATCGCGCACAGATCAAGCGCAATCGCCGCGGGGACGATTGAGGGCGTAGACCACTCCTGCGAGCCATGCTGAGATGCAAGCGATGCGTCTCGCGCTGCTCGCCGCCTTGCTGCTCGTCGGCTGCGACGAGGAGGTGACCGGCGGCCTCGAGTTCATCCCCGCGGAGCAGATCCCGATCGCATACAAGGAGGCGGTCTGCACGTTCGACGTGCGCTGCGGCCTCTTCCCGGACCAGGCGACGTGTCTCGCCGCGCAGCTCGACATGACCATCGCGCTCGACCCGACGGTGATCGCCGGCATCCGCGAAGGCCGCATCGCGTACAACGGCAAGTTCGTCGACGCGTGCTTCGAGGCGATCGCCGACGCGACGTGCGATCTCACCGACCTCAACGGCCGCGTCACGCCGACCGCGTGCCGTCACTTCACGCGCGGCCTCGTCGGCGGGGGCGGCCGCTGTTTCGTCGACGAAGAGTGCGTCTCGGCGAACTGCCAGGGCGGCAACACCGAGACGACGTGTCAGCTCGGCGTGTGCGTCGGCGATGTCGCGCCGAACATCGAGCCCCAGGTCTACAACAAGCCGTGCAACCCGGTCGGCGGCTGCGTCGAGACGACGTACTGCAACACCGAGATGAACCTGTGCTTGATGCTCCAGCACGAGGGCCTGACCTGCACGAAGGACGACCAGTGCGCGTTCGGCCTCGGCTGCGCGGGCGGCATCTGCAAGCCGCTCCCACTTCTCGGCGAGCCGTGTCCCGATCACGTCTGCCGCGACGCCGGTGTCGTGTGCAACTTCGCGACGACGACGGAGACGCCGATCTGCGTGCAGGTCGGCCTGACCGGCGACCGTTGCACCGGCAATCCCGATTGCGCGCCGAGCTTCCGCTGCGATCCGGCGACGCTCGAGTGCGTGTCGCTGCCGTCGCTCGGCGAGTCGTGCGCGTTCATCGGCAGCTGCTTCGACGTCGGCACGTTCTGCGACGCGACGGGAACGTGCGTAGAACAGAAGGCCAACGGTCAGCCGTGCACGCTCGCCGACGAGTGCGCGGGAGGTATCTGCAACGCCAGTGTGTGCAGCTCTCCGCTCGTGTGTCAGCGGCCCGAGTGACAGGACCGCCGCCGAAGCGCTTCGTCGTGTGTCTGATGATCAACTTTTGACCTGCCGCAAAATGCTGCAGTACCGATAGGGAAATTTGGTGCAGCAACCTGTTGCACCGCAGTCACGAGGGGTGGTGCAGCAAGGTGCTGCACTACCCATCAGGATGATGGCGAATTGTGGCGCCTGCGCACAGTGCCTGTGAGCTGCGTCGCGCGAACCCGAATTCGTCGACGAATTTGTGACGAAAACGCGATCCACGCGCCATTAAGGATCGGCGACCCGCGTCATGCGTCATGCGTCAGGACACATGTCCGAATGCCGGACATATGAAGATCTCGACTGCCGCATATTGCTGCAGTCCGGCGGTCGTCGCGCGAAAGGCGTTGACGACTAGAACTCGAACTCTGTACGGTGCACGCGTCGCACGATTCGGCTCGCGACGCCGGCGACGGATGGGTGACCGCACAATGCGGCACACTTGCGTCCTGGCTATGGGTATCGCGGAGCTCGAGACAAAGTAGTCCTGTCCAAGCAACCTCGAGGTTTTCGATGGATCGCAAGGTCAATGGTTGGCGCGCGCACGCGCTTCGGTGGTCGAGAGAGACGTCCCTTGTCTGGTTCGCTCTCGTCGTGACTCTGTTGTGGCCTCGGATCGGTGCCGCGCAGCTAGCGCCCACCGGTCCTCACTACGCCGGCCGCACAAGCGACACAGGGCATGACTCGGTCGGACCCAGCGGCGGTTACGCGACCTCGATTCCCTTGGACTTGCCTCCAGCGAGAGGCGGGCTGCCGTTGCCGCTACAAATCTCCTCCGGTGGCCGAGGATTCGGAGCCGCGGGTGTCGGCTGGGACATTCCACTGTCCTTCGTACGCGTCGACGATACGTACGCGCACCGTCGCCCGCAGAAGCAACCCAATCTGCCCATTGCGCCCCGGAGCCAGATCACGGTTGCGCTGCCGGGGCAGTACGCCGAGATGGTTCAGCAGAGCACGAACCTCTGGATCGGACGAAACACGCCGACACTCTCCATGCGTAAGGAGAATGACGTCTGGAAGGTCTTCGACGGTAGCGGCCTAACCTACGTCTTCAGCCAACAGCCGTGCGGCGGAATCTCGTGCCCTGGCCTGGTCGATCTGGGGATGTGGCTCCTTCGTTCGATCGAAGGCCCGGGCAACTCGGTCGTGCTCACCTACGATGTCAAGCTGGTCACGCTTCCAGGTGCCAGCACGGCGGCAACGTCAATTGACCTCATCGCGCTGAGCTACAACGTTCACTCCTCGGGGGCGTGCTCCAAGAACGAGATTGCACTCTCTTACGATCTGTCACTACCGACCGATCCTCCCAAAGCGCTATCGGTGATGGGAACACGCGCGATCGTTCGCCAGCACAAACTGACTTCGGTCAACGTGATGGGGCGAGCGAGCTGCGGAGCCAGTCCCGAGCGCCTCAGGCTGTACACGTTGAACTACCTGGTCGACCCCGACACCAGGCAGGATCGCCTTGCTTCGGTACAGATGTATGGGCGTGAGGGGACAGATGAAGCCAACGTCGCCGTTCCGGTCGCCGAGTTCACCTATGGCACGGCGACGACGGTCGCGCCGAGCGGCAATCATGTTCTGCAGTACGTGAACCCGCAAAGCC
>JABFXX010000001.1 GCA_013368795.1 Kofleriaceae bacterium | reverse complement strand
TCACCCACGCGATCCGCAAGACGCCGCGGTTCTCCGGCGACAGCGAGCGGATCGACGGACCGTTCCCGATCGCGCCCGAGGAGCGCGCGGTCGCCGAGGCGGCACTCGCGCCGTATATCGATCGCATCCTTTACGGCCGCTGCGACATGGCGCGCGATGCCTCGGGCCAGCCGATGATCATGGAGCTCGAGCTCGTCGAGCCGTCGCTGTTCTTCGTCAAGCAGCCGGCCTCGCTCGACCGCTACATCGCGGGCCTGAGGCGCCGCCTCAGCTGGTGAGCCCCGGGGGGATCCGGGGGTGTCCCCCGGATGTGGTGAGCTGCGCGGCGAGACGCGGCAGCGCGTCGATCGTCCACGCGCCGTACCAGAACAGATCCTTGCCGCTGACGCGCACGACGCGCGCGTTCGGCAGCGCCTCCTGCAGCACGGCCTCGTCGTCGGGCGAGAACCGGTGTGGCTCGTCGGGGAGGATCACGAGCTCGGCGCCGCGCGTCTGGATCTCGTTGACCGACACGCGCGGGTAGCGGACGTCGCGGCCCGCCGAGTCCTGCGGCGCCGTCTTGCCGAGGTCGGCCGCGAGCGGATACATGCGCAGCCGATCGCCAAACACGTTCTCGATGCCGACGCGGGCGAGCACGTCGGAGCCGAACGTGTCGGCATTGAGCGTCATCAGCGGGTCCATCCAGATCGGGATGAACGCGCGCGGCCCGGCCGGCGGCGGCTTCGGCAAGTCGTAGCCGCGGCGGATGAGATCGCGCGCGACCGGCTCCTTCTCGACGCCGAGGATCCGCGCGAGGCGCGCGAGGTGGCCGATTCCCTGATCCACGCGGCGCGGCAGCGACACGAGCACGGGCACCTTCTCGGCGAGCTGCTCGAGCGCCCGGCGGGTGTTCTCCTCCTGGTTCGCGATCACCAGGTGCGGCGCGAGCGCGAGGATCGCTTCGACGTCGATGTCCTTCGTCCCGCCGACGGTCGGTACACCCTCGCCGTGCTCGCACCAGGTCGTCCGGCCGACGAGGCGATCGCCTGCGCCGAGCGCGACCACGCTGTACGTGTCGCTCGGAACCAGGGACACGACCCTCTTCGGTGGATGGATGAAGAGCAGCGAGCGACCCAGATCGTCGGTGACTTTGAGCGCCGGCACGACCTTCCTCTAGCACATGCTAAGGTCTGCGCGTGACCGAGGAAGCCAGGCCCGCGCAGCCCGACGTCGAGCAAGCGTTCGACAAGGACAAGCACGAGCAGCTCGCACGCGCGATCGAGAACCTGACGCCCGAGGAAGCCGCATTCTTCTTGTGGCGCCTCGAGATCTCGATCAGGAAGCGGAAGGTCCAGCTCGTCGGCTATCTCGTCGCGATGCTGGTGTGGCTCGCTGGAATGCTATTCGCCCTCGCCTACTACGGCCTCGCCAGTGGCTTCGTGGGCTGGGTGTTCCTCGTGCCGTTCGCGCTCGTCGGCGTGATCCTCTTTGCGTTCGGCAAATGGGCCGACCGAATTGGTTCGGCCAAACCGCCCGCTGAGATCGTGTCAGGGACGGCTCCGACGAAGTAGGAGTACTATCCGGGCCATGCGGAACAAGGCCCTGCTCCTGGTCCTGCTGGCGGCGTGTGGCGATGATGGCGGTAACACGCCGAAAGACGACGCACGTCCCGTCGACACGGGGCAGCTCGTCGACTCGCCTCCGCTGGCGACCTGCAACCCGGTCAACGGGACCAACGTCAGCGTGAAGATGATCGGCCAGATCACCGGCAGCGCGCTGCTCGCGACGTCGCCGCCGAACGACGGCCGGCTGTTCATCGTCGAGCAGGGCGGCACGATCCGCGTCCTCGAGAACGATCAGGTGAAGCCGGAGCCGTTCCTCGACCTCTCGAGCACGAACATCGAGGCAGATACCCCGCAGGGCGAGCGCGGCCTGCTCGGCCTCGCGTTCGATCCCGACTACGCAAACAACGGCCAGTTCTACGTCATGTACACGACGCAGAACCAGGACATCGTCGCGCGGTACAAGGTCAGCGCGACCGACCTCAACAAGGCCGATCCTGCGAGCGGCGAGATCATCCTGTCGATCCCCGACTTCGCGCCGAACCACAACGGCGGCATGATCGAGTTCGGGCCGAAGGATGGCTTCCTCTACGTCGGCACCGGCGACGGCGGCAACGCCGGCGATCCGCGCCGCAACGGCCAGACCGTCGATCGCAACGCGTGCACGGTCGCGAACTGCGAGCCGCTGCTCGGCAAGATCCTGCGCATCGACGTCCACACGACGATGGGCGTGAAGAACTACGGCATCCCGGCCGACAACCCGTTCGCACAGGGCGGTGGCGAGCCGGAGATCTTCGTCATCGGCGTACGCAACCCCTGGCGCTGGACGTTCGACAAGATGACCGGCGACATGTGGATCGCCGACGTCGGTCAGGACCTGTGGGAGGAGCTGACCGTCCTCAGGCACGGCGAGATCGGCGGCAAGAACCTCGGCTGGAGCCGCTACGAGGGCCTCACCTGCTACGCGAACAACTATGCCGGCTGTAACCCCGCCGAGGTCGGCACCGGCAACTTCGTCGCGCCGCAGTTCGTGAAGACGCACAGCGGAACGACGGGCTGGAAGGCGATCATCGGCGGCCAGGTCTATCGCGGCACCTGCTACCCCGACCTCGTCGGCTCCTACTTCATGAGCGACAACACGGCGCATCCGCTCGTGCGTGCGACGCTCGGAGCCGATGGCACCGTGACGACGACGGATCTGCCGGCGCCGACAGGCGGCTGGCCGACCGGCCCCGCGGGCATCCATGCGGACGCGCGCGGCGAGCTCTACATGACGACGACGAACGGCCGCATCTATCACATCGAGGCAGGCCCCTGAAGACACGGCGTCTCCCGCTCTCGAGCGGGCTCACCTACAACGTCCTCGAGTGGGACGGCCCGCGGGCGACCGACACGACGTTCCTCCTCGTGCACGGGTTCCTCGATCTCGGCTTCGGCTGGCACGAGGTAGCCGCGCGACTCGCCGAGCGCGTGCACGTCATCGCGCCCGACCTGCGCGGTCATGGCGACAGCGACTGGATCGGCCGCGGCGGCTACTACCATTTCTTCGACTACCTCGCCGACCTCGACGAGGTGATCGCGCGGCTCGCGAAGAAGCGGCTCGTCGTCGTCGGTCACTCGATGGGCGGCAGCGTCTCCGCGTACTGGGCCGGCATGCGCCCCGAACGCGTCGCCGCGCTCGCGCTGCTCGAGGGCCTCGGTCCGCCCGACCAGAGCGAGAGCGCCCTGCCCGGCCGCGCCGCCGCCTGGATCGATGCGTGGAAGAAGGCGCGGACGAAGCTGCCCTCGCCGATGCCGTCGCTCGCCGATGCCGCGGCGCGCCTGCGCCGGCACGATCATCTCCTCGGCGAGGCGCTCGCGCTTCGCCTCGCCGCTGCCGGCACGCGCGAGGTCGACGGCGGGTTCGTCTGGAAGCACGATCCGCTGCACCTGACGATGGGACCGTATCCGTACCGCCGCGACTACGCCGCGCAGTTCTGGCGGCGCGTGTCGTGCCCGGTGCTCGTTGTCGACGGCGAGCAGACGACGCTGAATCTCCCGCTCGCCGAGCGCGCCGAGCGCCGCGCGTACTTCGCGAACCATCGCCACGTCACGCTGCCCGGCGCCGCCCACATGATGCAGCGCCACCAGCCAGACGCGCTCGCACGACTGCTGCTCGAGCTCGCCTAATCGTCATCCCGACGATCCGCAGTTTGCGGTCACGCGGGACGCGTACGAGCTCCGGCCCGAGCACCTGCGGCTTGCGCCGTGCATCGGAGCCAGAGCATGGGAAGCCCCGACGAATCCCTTCTGTGTTTGTCTCACCTGCGCTGGAAATTCGTCTACCAGCGCCCCCAGCACCTCCTCGGTCGCTGCGCGCGCGAACGCACCGTCGTGTTCTTCGAGGAACCGATATTCGAACCGATCGACGACGGCAGGCTCGCGCTCATGGACACGCCTGAAGGCGTCGTCGTCGCCACGCCTCACATCCCGGTCACGATGGAGCGGGAGGCGGCCGAGGACGTCCAGCGCGGCATGGTGGACCGCGTCCTTGCCGCGCTCCCTCCCCATCCGGTGCTCTGGTACTACACGCCGATGCCGGTCGCCTTCACGGATCATGTGAGGGCGCGCGCGGTCGTCTACGACTGCATGGACGAGCTCTCGCTATTTCGGGGTGCACCGCCCGAGCTCGCCGAGCGTGAACGGCTACTGTTCGACTGCGCCGATGTCGTGTTCACCGGCGGGCACAGCCTCTACGAGCACAAGATCCGGACGAGCGGGCACGAGAACATCCACGCATTCCCGTCGAGCGTCGATGTCGACCATTTCCGATGCGCGCGATACGAGCTCGACGAACCGCGCGACCAGGCGGACATCCCGCATCCCCGCATCGGCGTCTGCGGCGTGATCGACGAGAGGACCAACCTCGACCTCCACGCGCAACTCGCCGAGGCACGTCCCGATCTCCAGATCGTGATGATCGGACCGCTCGCCAAGATCTCGTCGGACGTGCTGCCGCGCGCCCCCAACATTCACTGGCTCGGGCCGAGACGCTACGAGCAGCTGCCCGCGTATCTCGCGGGCTGGGATGTCGCGATGCTGCCGTTCGCGCACAATGAGGCCACACGGTTCATCTCACCGACCAAGACGCCGGAGTATCTCGCTGCCGGCAAACCTGTCGTGTCCACGTCCATTCGCGATGTGGTCACGCCGTACGGGCGCGACGGGCTTGCATGGATCGCGGACTCGGCGCTCGAGTTCGAACACGCGATCGACGCGGCGCTCGCGTCGGATCCTGCAACCCGCATCTCGCAAGCCGATACGTTCCTCGCCGGTCTGTCCTGGGATCGAACCTGGCGCGAGATGTGGTCGCATGTCGAGCGTGCGATCGCCGCCCGCGAGCGGAGGCCGAGCTCGATGACGCAGCCGTGGGCCGGCGCCGCTGAACGAGGCGAGGTGTACTGATGTTCGACTACCTGATCGTGGGTGCTGGGTTCGCGGGGTGCGTGCTGGCGGAGCGCCTCGCCGTCGGATCGAACAAGCGCGTCTTGATCTGCGAGAAGCGAAGCCACATCGGAGGCAACGCCTACGACTGCTACGACGACGATGGGCTCTTGATCCACCGCTATGGCCCGCACATCTTTCACACCAACAGCGCCGATATCTTCGACTACCTCTCGCGATTCACGGGCTGGCGACCGTACGAGCATCGCGTGCTCGCGTCGGTCGATGGCCAGCTCGTGCCGATTCCGATCAACCTCGACACCGTGAATCGACTGTACGGGCTGACGTTGACCTCATTCGAGATCGAAGCCTTCTTCGCGAGGGTCGCGGAGAAGATCGATCACGTCCGCACCTCCGAGGACGTCGTCGTCAGCAAGGTCGGCCGCGAGCTCTACGAGAAGTTTTTCCGCGGCTACACACGCAAACAGTGGGGGCTCGATCCGAGCGAGCTCGATGCGTCGGTGACCGCACGTGTCCCGACCCGGACCAATCGAGACGATCGCTACTTCACCGACACGTACCAGGCGATGCCGCTACACGGGTACACGCGGATGTTCGAGCGCATGCTCGCGCACCCGAACATCAAGGTGATGCTCAACACGGACTACCGCGAGATCGTCGAGCTGATCCCGTGGACCGACATGATCTACACCGGACCGATCGATGCGTTCTTCGATCACATCTACGGGAAGCTGCCGTACCGCTCGCTGGAATTTCGCCACCAGACGATGCCGGAGAGCTCGGTGCAGGCCGTCGGGACCGTGAACTTTCCGAACGAACACGCTTACACGCGGATCACCGAGTTCAAGCACCTCACCGGGCAAGAGCACGCCAGGACGAGCGTGGTCTACGAGTATCCGCGCCCTGACGGTGATCCTTATTACCCGGTACCTCGTCCCGAGAACGCGGCGATCTACGAAAAGTATCGCGAGCTCGCGAACGCCACGCCGCACGTACACTTCGTCGGAAGACTCGCCACGTACCGGTACTACAACATGGACCAGGTCGTCGCCCAGGCGCTGAAGCTGTACGCCGGGCTCTGCGCCAATGACGCCGAAGGAGCACCCGATGCCCGTTCGATCCGACATGCCATCGCTCGAGATGTGGGTGGGGATCGAGTGCACCGTGAACCGGGTCGGTGACCTCTACTTCGATCAACTCGTGCGCACGGGCCATCACGACCGGATCGAGGACCTCGATCTCATCGCGTGGACCGGCGCACGTCGCGTTCGGTACCCGGTGTTATGGGAGCGAACGGCACGTGGCGAGCTCGCGCATGCCGACTGGTCGTGGCCCGATGCACGTCTCGCGCGCCTGCAGGAGCTCGGCATCGATCCGATCGCAGGACTGCTCCATCACGGGTCGGGTCCGGCGCACACCTCACTCGTCGACGAGGCGATGCCCGACCTGCTCGCGGCCTACGCCGGTGCGGTCGCGCACCGCTATCCTTGGCTCACCGCGTACACGCCGATCAACGAGCCGCTGACCACCGCGCGGTTCAGCGGGCTCTATGGACACTGGTATCCACACGGTCGTGATGACCGGACATTCGCGCGTGCACTGATCCTCCAGTGCCGCGCGATCGTCCTCGCAATGCGAGCCATCCGCGCCGTCAGACCGGACGCGCAGCTGATCAGCACCGAAGATCTGGGCTTCTGTCGCAGCACGCCGTCCCTCGCGTATCAGGCCGAGTTCGAGAACGAGCGACGGTGGCTGAGCCTCGATCTGCTGTGCGGACGTGTCGATGCGACTCATCCGCTTCGGGAATACCTGCACAGAGCCGGCATGACCGACGCGGAGCTCGACTGGTTCCTCGATGCGAACTGCCGGCCGGACGTCATCGGGGTCAACTACTACGTCACGAGCGAGCGCTTTCTCGACGCCGAGCTCGACCGTCATCCGATCGTGTCGCACGGCGGCAACGGGTTCGATCGATATGCCGACGTCGAGGCGGTGCGCACCTGTGGGATCACGGGGCTCGCGCCGCTCGTCCGCGAGGCATACGCACGCTACGGGATTCCCATCGCCGTGACCGAAGCCCATCTTGCTTCGACTCGCGAAGAGCAGCTCCGATGGCTCGTGGAGATCTACGACAGCGCCTTGGCGTTGCGCGAGCTCGGGATTCCAGTCATCGCGGTCACCGCGTGGTCGGCCTTCGGGGCATTCGACTGGCACTGTCTCGTCACGCGGGCCGAGGGCAGGTACGAGCCAGGCCTGTTCGACATTCGCAGCCCGCGTCCACGCGCCACCGCGGTTGCGCGCGCGGTGCGTTCACTCGCGAGCGGGCGGCGTCCCGATCACCCCGTGCTGAGCGGTCGCGGGTGGTGGCATCGGAGCGCGAGATGACATGCCCCCAGCCGATCCTGATCACGGGCGCAACCGGCGCGCTGGGACGCGCGTTCGAGCGGCTATGCGCCGAGCGCGGCCTCGCCATGCGAGCGACCACGCGCGCCGAGCTGGATATCACCGACGCCCGCGCGGTCGCGGCCGCCCTCGATCGATACGAGCCGTGGCTCGTCGTCAACGCGGCGGGCTACGTCCGGGTCGATGACGCCGAGCACGATGCCGCGCGCTGCTATCGCGAGAACGCACTCGCCCCGGGCATGCTCGCCCGACGTTGTGCACGGGCTTCGGTCGCCTTCCTGTCGTTCTCGTCGGACCTGGTGTTCGATGGCCGCAAGGACACGCAGTACGTCGAACACGACGCGCCCGCCCCGCTCGGGGTTTACGGCTGGACAAAGTACGAGGCCGAAAAGTTGATACTCGACGAGCATCCCGGCGCCCTCGTCGTTCGGACCAGCGCCTTGTTCGGTCCGTGGGACGAGCACAACTTCGTGACCACCGTGCTGCGCCAGCTCGCGACCGGCGACATCGTGCGCGCGGCGTTGGACACGATCGTCTCACCGACCTACATCCCCGATCTCGTCCATGCCTGTCTCGATCTCGCGATCGACGGCGAATGTGGCGTCTGGCACCTCGCCAACCTCGGCTCGACGAGCTGGGCCGACCTCGCGCGAACGGTCGCGCGACTCGGCGGCTACCCGACCGAGCTCGTCGAGGGCGTGCGATCGTGCGAACTTCCGTGGCGCGCGCGCCGTCCGGCGTTCAGTGCGCTGGGCTCGTCGCGCGGAGCGTTGCTGCCTTCCCTCCAGCTCGCGCTCGAGCGCTACTACCGCGAGCGTAGGAACACGTCACATGCCAACGATCCTCGGGGCAAGGTTTTCTCGTCGACGGCGTACGGACGAGTCCGAGCCGACCGTCGGGCGTAGGCCTTGCAATTCCACCCGCTATGACCCGGTCCGAGGCGCTCGACCGATCCTGCGATCTCCGGTCAGCGCAAACGCCGTTGTTCGACAGCGTGCTGCTCGGTGGGTTCGAGTGCTCGACGCAGAAGCTCTCCGACGGCCGTCGCCTCGATCTCCTCGCAGCGACGCGACACGACGAGCTGGCAGCGGCTGACTACCAGCGGCTGCGTGACATCGGGATCACCGCATGTCGTGACGGTGCGCCATGGGTCACGGTCGAACGTGGCGGCAGCTACGACTTCACGCGTGTTGCTCGCATGATGCGCGCCGCACGACAGCAACGCATCGACGTGATCTGGGACCTCCTGCATTTCGGGTGGCCCGATCACGAAGATCCGTTCGGCGCGCGTTTTCCGGTGCACTTCGGGCGCTACGCGAGGGCGTTCGCACGTGTTCTCGACGCCGAGACCGATCGTGCCCCGATGATCGCGCCGGTCAACGAGATCTCGTTCCTGGCGTGGGCCGGCGGAGATGTCCGCTGTCTGAACCCCTTCGAGGCCGCGCGCGGCGTCGAGCTCAAGGCGCAGCTCGTGCGCGCCACGATCGAGGCGATCGAGGCGATTCGCGTCGTATTGCCACACGCGCGATTTCTCCAACCCGAGCCGGTGATCCGCATCGTCCGGTCGGAGAGCTTGCCTTTGACGTGGGCGCGCACCGAGTCTGACAACCTTCTCCAGTACCAGACGTGGGAGATGCTGACAGGCCGCGTGTGGCCGTCGCTCGGAGGCTGTCCCGACCTTCTCGATATCATCGGGGTCAACTTCTACTCGAATAACCAGTTCACCCCCGATGGTGAGACCGTCGAGCTCGGTGATCCTCGGTTCACCCCGTTCTCGGAGTTGCTGCTCGACGTGTGGCGACGCTACCGGCGTCCGATGATCGTGTCGGAGACCGGGCACGAGGGGGCCGCCCGGGCACCGTGGCTACGCTACGTGACGAGCGAGTGCATCGAGGCGATGCGCCGTGGCTGCCAGCTGCACGGCGTGACGCTCTATCCGATCGTCAATCATCCCGGCTGGCTCGACGATCGCCGCTGCGAGAACGGGCTTTGGGACTACCCGGGGCCGTCGGGCGAACGCGCGGCCGACGCGGCACTCCTCGGCGAGCTCGCGCTCTCCGAGGCATCGCTCCACGCGGCGCGCAACCAGGTCCTTTCACGATCCACCATGACGTGAACGCGCTACGCCACCTCCTCCACTACATCCGACCGCACCGCAAGTACGTCGCGCTCACGGTCGTGTTTGCCGTGCTCGGATTCTCGCTGTCGTTTGCGTATCCGTGGATCATCGGAAACGTGATCGACGGGCTCACGCGTCCGTCGCTCTCGCACGCGGCCCGTCAGCACACGATCGCGCAGATGACGCAGCTCGGCCTCCTCGCGGCGGTGCTCCAGGCACTCGTCGTGTACGGACGCGGCCACTTCAACGTTCACCTCGGCAACAGCGTCGTGACCGATCTACGCCGCGAGCTGTTCGATCACGTCCAGCGGCTGAGCCTCGACTTCTTCACGCGCGAGCGCACGGGCTCGATCCTGTCTCGCATCCTCTACGACGTGCACGAGGCAACGGCGCTGATCTACACGGGCGTCATCGTGGTGCTCATGGACATCGCGCAGCTCGCGATCGCCGTCGTGCTTCTCGTCGGGACCAACGCCAAGTTGACGCTGGCCTGCATCGCGCTGTTTCCGCTCTACGCGCTCGTCTTCGTGGTCATGAACCCGCGAGTGCGCCGCGCGAGCGAACGCATGCACGGCCAGTTCGGCAGGATCTCCGGGAACGTGTCGGAGCAGCTCGCCGGCCAGGCTCTGATCAAGACGTACACGGCGGAGGATCGCGAGTCCCAGCGCCTGACCGAACAGCTCCAGTATCACCACGGATTGGTGGTCGCGCAGAGCCACGACGGTCATCTCGTTGCCTCGTTCGGCGAGGTGCTCGTGCACCTGGGGACGACGATCGTGATCGGGTTCGGCGGCATCCTGGCGCTCCGCGGCGAGATGACCCCTGGCGAGATCACGCGGTTTCTTGGCTACATGCTCATCATGTTCGGACCGGTGCGCCGGTTCGCCGATCTCAACATCACCTACCAGACGAGCCTCGCCGCGATCCGGCGCGTGTTTCGCGTGCTCGACATCGCCCCCACCGTCGTCGATCCGGCGAACCCGTATCCCTGCCCGCCGTCGCGTGGCCACGTGCGCTTCGAGGGTGTGCGGTTTCGTTATGAACAGGCACGTCCGGAAACTCGGGCTCCAATCGACGACGACCACCCTCGAACGAGGCCGAGCACCGAGCCCGAGCCGCCGTGGGTGCTCGACGGCGTGTCACTGGAGGCAAAGCCCGGCGAGCGCATCGCGATCGTGGGACCCTCAGGAGCGGGCAAGACCACGCTCATCACGCTGTTGCCGCGGCTCTTCGACGCGGTCGAGGGCCGGATCATCATCGACGACGTCGACGTTCGCTCGTACTCGTTGCGCGCGTTGCGCTCCGCGATCGCGATCGTCCAGCAAGACACGTTCGTGTTCAGCGGCACGATCAAGGAGAACCTCGCCTATGCCCGTCCCGATGCGAGCGACGATGAGATCCTGCAGGCATCGATCGCGGCCCACGCGCACGAGTTCATCGCGCGGTTCCCCGAGGGCTATGACAGCAAGCTCGGCGAACGCGGCCTGAACCTATCGGGCGGCCAGCGCCAGCGTCTGTCGATCGCGCGCGCGATCCTCAAGGACCCGCGCATCCTCGTCCTCGATGAAGCGACGAGCTCGCTCGATGCCGAGAGCGAGGCGATCGTCCAGGATGCGCTCGAGGTGCTCATGGAAGCACGGACCTGCTTCGTCGTCGCGCATCGCTTGAGCACCATCCGCAACGCCGATCGCATCGTGGTCCTCGACGCAGGACGGGTCGCGGAGATCGGGACCCACGAAGAGCTCCTGGTGCGCAGAGGCGTGTACGCGCGGTTGGTCCGGTATCAGACAAAGTTGTCGGGCTAACCTCTAGGCGCTCCCAAGGACTCGCAGACGAAGCGGCCGGCCTCACGCGATCGCGCGTGATAGCGTGACCGCCCCGTGAGGTCCTCGCTCCTCGTTGTGCTTGCGGCGTGCTCGCCGGATCTCCCGCTCGGCACGCCCTACGCCAATCCCGTGATCGCGGGCGACTGTCCGGATCCCGGCGTGCTGCGCGATGACAACCAGTACGTGCTCACCTGCACGTCGGGCAACGCCGGCAATGCGTTCCCGATCTACACGTCACCGGATCTCGTGCACTGGTCGCTGGCCTCGCACGTGTTTCCGGAGGCAGCCCGCCCCACGTGGGCCGTCGGCGATTTCTGGGCGCCCGAGATCCACAAGCTGGGCACGAGGTACATCGCGTACTACTCGGCGCGCGACGAGCACGGCATGCTCTCGATCGGTGCGGCGTCAGCGGCGAGCCCGACGGGGCCGTTCGAGGATCTCGGGGCGCCTCTCGTGAACAACCCCTCGATGGGTCTCATCGATGCGAGCCAGATCACCGCGTCCGATGGGACGCCGTACTTGTTGTGGAAGGAGGACGGCAACGCGATCGGCAAACCGACCCAGATCCTCGCGCAGCAGCTGACCGCCGACGGGCTCGCGCTCGTCGGGTCGCCGTCGACGCTGATCTCGAACGACGAGCCGTGGGAGTGTTCCGTGACGGAAGCGCCGTTCATGGTCGAGCGCAGCGGGATGTTCTATCTGTTCTACAGCGGCAACTCGTATGCGGACGCGAGCTACGCCGTCGGTGTGGCGCGCGGGCCCTCACCGCTTGGACCGATGACCAAGCTCGGCGCCCCCATCCTGTCGACCGCGGGTGCATGGGCGGGCCCCGGCCATTGCTCGGTCGTCGACACGTTCGCCGGCGACACCGCCGTCATCTATCACGCGTGGCCAAGCGACTGCATCAACGGTCCTCTGTGCGGCCGCGCCACGCTGCTCGACTTCGCGCAGTGGGGTTCGGACGGCTGGCCCCGGATCATGCCATCGCAGCTGATCCCGCCCGCCCCTCGCAGCTCGCTCGAGGGCGTCAAGCGTCCGGCATCTGCACCGCGCGGATCACGCGGCTGACGACTCGGCCCCTGTAGTCGAGCGGCACGATCACGCGGAACGTCGATCCCTTGCCGACGTCGGAATCGAGCTCGACCTTGGCGCCGAGCAGATCGGTCAGGCGCGCGACAAGCGCGAGGCCGAGACCGACGCCGCCGTAGCCCTTCGTGTCGGCCTGGTCGTCCCCCTGGCGGAACGGCTCGAAGATGCGCTCGCGATCGCTGCGCGAGATGCCGATGCCGGTGTCCTGGACCTCGAGCACGACCGCGTCGCGATCCTTGCGCTCGTACGCGCGGACGATGACGGCACCGCCCTCGGGCGTGAACTTCACCGCGTTCGACACGAGGTTCACGAGCACGTGCGCGAGCCAGCGGTCGTCGCTCTGCACGAACGGCAGCTCGGGGTCGACCTCGGCCTCGAGCGCGATCCTCTTCGTGCCGATCATCCACGTCACCGACGCGATCACCCGCTCGACGAGCGCGCTGACGTCGATCGACGCCGGCCTCGCCTCGATCTTGTTCGCCTCGGCGCGCGCGAGGTTGAGCACGTCATCGACGAGCGACAGCAGCGACTGCGCGCTGCGCTTGATCGACGCGCACGCCTCCTTCTGCTTGTCGGTGACCGGACCGTAGACGCCGGCCGCGATCACGTCGGCGAGACCCTGGACGCCGTGGATCGGCGTGCGCAGCTCGTGCGTCATCGACGCGACGAACTGGCTGCGCTGCGTGTTCGCGTGGATGAGCTGCGCGGTCTTCGCCTCGAGGTCGCGCTCCTTCGCGCGCAGGACCTTCATCATCGCCGTCGAGAAGAACGCCGGCACGCCGACCACGATCGCGCAGTAGACAATCGCGGTTGCGGTGTAGCCGACGCTCGGCGCGCGACCGGGTGCACCGGGCACGGCTGTCGCCGGCAGGACGCCGCTCGACATCAGGATCAGCATGATCCCGAATGCGACGACGATGAACGCCGCCATGAGCACGGTGATGCCCTGGTTGGAGAGCAGCGCGAGCACGGCGACGACGATCACGTAGGTCGCGAGCAACGGGCTGTACGCGCCGCCGGTGAAGTAGATCGCGGCGGTCAGCAACAGCACGTCGGAGACCGTGTTGAGGATCTGCGTGCCCAGCACGAACCGGTCGCGGTTGAGGCCGAGCCAGGCGAGCGTGTTCGTCAGGATCTTCGACAACACCAGGAAGAGGAACGCCCACCGCCACGGCGTCAGCTCGAAGAATGCCGCGGCGCCCGCGAGCACGCCGAACCCAACCGCGACGGCATAGCCGGACCAGATCCCGAAGCGGAGCTTCTGGCGGTTCGCCGGCGCGATCATCTCCGCGAGGAACGCGGGATAGTTCACGGAGGCGATTCTATCCCGACGCCTCGCCGAGGAGCTGGCGCACCTGGGCGAGCAAATAGACGAGATCGAACGGCTTGGTCAGGTAGCCATCGGCGAGCGTGCCGAGCTGGACGGTGCGCGTCGACTGATCCTGATCGGTGTAGACCGCACTCATCAGCAAAACCGGCGTCGACGTGCCGCGGCTCTTGATCTCGCGCACGAGCTCGAAGCCGTTCTTGCGCGGGAGCTGGACGTCGACGAGGCAGAGGTCGGGCCCCGTCTTGTCGAACTGTTCGATGCCCTCGGGTCCCGATGCCGCAGCGATGGTCTGGTAGCCGTTGGCCGCCAGGAAATCCATCAGGATCATCTGGTTCACCGGGTCATCCTCGACGACGAGGATCTTCTTCACGTCCCTGAAGGTAGCACTATTCGAATCGGTTCGAGGGCACCGGCCCACCCGCCCAAAGACGCGTACGCGGGCCCACGGATGGCGGCCACGTTGCTGCTACGAGCGCGTCCCATTGTGAAGGCGCATCGGCGGCGCGGTCGTCGGCATCGAGACCGGGGCTCGCGAGCAGCTCGGCCGCGACGTCCTCGACGCTGCGCGCATCGGGCGGCGACTGGATGACCTCGCGGGTCTCCGGATCGACGACCGTGTTCTCGCCCCACGGCGGAACGAGCGTTTGATAGAGAAGCGTCGTCACGTCCGCCGCGATCGGGAAGTCCTGCGTCCACGGCGAGGCGTGCGCGAAGAACACCTGATCGTCCTTGCGCTGCTGGAGGCGCGCGACGTCTGCCGGCGTCAGCGTACGCAGGTCGTATGCGACGACGACGCCCGGCGCGGGGACGCCGATCGCGGGCCACGGCACGAGCGGGAGATCGAGCCGCGCCGACACCGCCCTCGCGAGGATCTCGTGATCGCGGCCCGGCGGCGCGTACACGCACGGCGCGTTCATCGCGCGGACGAGCGGAACCAGCCGCTCGATGCCGGTCGCGATCCTCGGCAGCGAATCCTGCAGCCACGCATAGCGGCCATGCATCGGCTCGTCGAAGCCGTACGGCGACAGGTGCGAGAGCAGCGAGCCGGTGAGGACGTAGTGCCAGCCGCGCAGGTCGCGCGCGTCGAGAGGCATCACGCCGGCGACCCGATCCGCACGCTCGAGCATCGCGCCGATCGTCGCGCGCATCGTCTCGGTCTCCGGCGAGTCGGGGACGAGGCGCGCGTAGACCGTGCGCGTCGTGTCGAGCCGGCCGGTCATCGCCGCGTTGAACGCGTAGAGGTACTCGCACAGGAAGCTGCGCGTGCGGAGCGCCGCGTGCTGCTCGAGGACGGCGAACGCGTCGTCGTACGCGAGCGCGCTCTCGAGCGCCGACACGAGCTCGCACACGACCTCCTCGCTGTCGCCGACGAGCGCGAGGCAGTGCCACAGCACGCTCGCCGCGATCGACGGCGCGCCTGCATCGATCAGCGCGTAGCCGAGGTCGTAGAGCCGATCTGGACTGTCCGGATCGCGGACCGCCGCGAGCGCGATATCGGAGAGCTGGTTCGCGCCATGGCTACGCGCGAGCTCGGCGAGCAGGCCGAGCCACGCCGGCATCTGCGTCAGCTCCTTGCCGCGCGGCCAGCCGAGGCGACCGCGCAGGCGCGCGAATGCAGCTCGCTCGTCGCTGACTTCGATCAGCGCGGCGATCGCGGCCAGCTCTTCGGCATCGGTCATCCGACCTTCGCGAGCTTCACCGAGAGGTCCCACAGCTTTTCCCGCGCTTCGGCATCGCGGGCGATCGACGACGGCGGCGTCGCGACGCCATCGCTGTAGTAGCTGCCGCTCGGCTCGTCCTCGGTGAGACCACCGGCGAGCTTCACCGGCGTCTTCGCGCCGGAGTCGGTCGGGATGCCCTGCACGGGGCCAAAGCCCTGGCGCAGCAGCTTCGTCGCGACGACGCCGGGATGCACGCTGTACGCGAGCAGCTTCGCCGGCTCGTGCCGATCGGCGAGCGTCAGCGCGTGCATCACCTGCGCGAGCTTGCTCTGCGCGTACGCCGCGTAGCCGGTCCAGCCGTTCGCGAGCGTGATGTCGTCGAAGTGGATGCGGCCGCGCGTGTGCGCCATCGACGAGAGATTGATGACGCGCGATGCCGCGCCACCCTCGGCGCTGTCGGTCAGGCGCGGGCCGAGCAGCTCGGTCAACAAGAACGGCCCGAGGTAGTTCACCGCGAACGACATCTCGACGCCGTCGCTGTTGAGCACGCGCTCGCTCGCGAAGATGCCGGCGTTGTTGACGAGCACGTGCAGCTTGTCGGCGAGCTTCAGCACCGCCTCGGCGCCGCGGCGCACGCCGGCGAGCGTGCCGACATCGAACGCGACGCCGTCGAACTCGCCGCCCGGCAGCTCGGTGCGCAGCGCCTCGAGCGTCGCGTCGACCTTTGGCTTGCTCCGGCCGTGGATGATCACCTTCATCCCGTTCGCGGCGAGCTGGCGCGCGGTCTGGCGGCCGATGCCATCGGTGGAACCGGTAACGAGAGCGACGCGCTCGGGCATGGCCCGACTCTAGTGCGAGACCCGTCGAGCACGCAATGCGCGCCGCATCGCCGGGGGGACGCGCAGGTGCCGGGGTTCGTCGAGCCGAAAGCTGCGCCGTCCCGACGAAGGCAAGACGGGTTTCACGCCGGTCCATGCCTCGAGCTTCGCGAACGCCGCGTCGCGATCGGCCGCGGCAAGCTCCGTGATCTTCGAGCCATGCGTGCCCTCCGGCTGGACGAGACGGAGCGAGTCGGTCGCGTTGCCGAGCTCGAACTGGCCGCCGGTCCACGGATCCCACTGGCCGTAGACGAACAGCAGACGGTCGCCCTGCTCGCGCACGAATGTATCGACATCTGCCATCGCGGCGCCGCCGTCGTATGCCGGCTGGTCGGTCGGCAGCGACATCAGATAGTCGGCGTCCGTGTACATGAGGTACGGGTCGAGATACGCGGCGCCGCCGTCGGGATAACCGAGCTGGTAGTACGCCTGGTAGTAGTAGGCCTCGAAGTCCGCGACCGAGTCGTCGGCGTTGTCGGTCACCGGCGAGATGCGATCGAGGAACGAGTACATCTGGTCGTCGGTCGCGGTCAGCGCCGGCACGCGGTCGCACCAGTCGATGCCGTAGTACTGCCAGAACGCCCACTCGAGGCTCGCGACCGAGCTCTCGACGGCGGGACCGATCTGGATGCGCGCGTACGAGAGGCCCTGGCTCGTCGCCTGGGTCTGCGCGCGCGTCAGGAGCGCAGCGCGCCGGTTCTGCAGCATCTCGACCGCGACGTTGCGGACCGTCTGCCGGCAGTCGGCCGGGCCGAGCGTGTCGAGGAACGGGACGTAGCGGGTGTCGGGTGCGCCGAACGAGATCGGGGCGACATACGGCACGGTGCCGTCGACGTCGTCGGGATAGAAGCGGCGGTAGTAGACCGCGGTCATGCCGCCCTTGCTGCCGCCCGACGTGATGTATGCGCCGCCGTAGAGATGCTTCAGCGACGTGATGATCGCGTGCTGGTCGGCCGCCATCTGCGCGATCGTCAGCTTCGACCAGTCGGCCGGCTCCGGCCGCGACTCGGCGAAGAACCGATGCTCGATCGAGATCTGGTTGCCGCCGAGCAGCTGCGTCAGCTCGACGGTGTGGTCGAGGTAGTAGTCCCAGTAGCCCGAGGTCCAGGCGACCATCGGGTAGCTGAGGTCCTTGTGGAGGAGCGAGACCTCCTGGAGAAACGTCGGACCGCCCGGGTTGTCGTGGTCGACCGGCTGCTCGAAGTGGAGGACAAAGTAGTGATACCCGGCCGTCTGGGTATCCTTCTCCTCGGCATCGTGGACCCCGGGCAGCGATCTCAGCCGCTGTAGGAGGTCCGGCGGGGTCCCGCTCAGCGGCTCGCCGTCGGTGCAGGCAGATGCCCACAGCCCGGCGGCCACCACCGCGATCACCAGGTGCGAGCGCATCTTGGGCAGCTTGCCACGCGCCGGATCTCCGGGGTAGGCATTGTCGCTCCCATGGCCCTCTCCGTCGGCATCGTAGGTCTCCCCAATGTGGGCAAGAGCACGGTCTTCAACGCGCTCACTGCCGGCAAAGCAGAAGCAGCGAACTACCCGTTCTGCACGATCGATCCCAACGTCGGCATCGTGCCGGTGCCGGACGCGCGGCTGAAGAAGATCGAAAAGCACATCAAGACGCAGAAGATCATCCCTGCGATCGTCGAGATCGTCGACATCGCCGGCCTCGTGAAGGGCGCGTCGCAGGGTGAGGGTCTCGGCAACAAGTTCCTCGCGAACATCCGCGAGACGAACGCGATCCTCATGATGGTGCGCTGCTTCGACGATCCGAACGTGATCCACGTTGCCGGCAGCGTCGACCCGATGCGCGACATCGACGTGATCGACCTCGAGCTCGCGCTCGCCGACGTCGAGACCGCCGAGAAGCGGCTCAAGAAGGCGCAGGGCGCGGCGAAGACGGGCAGCAAGGAAGGCAAGGCCGAGCTCGCCGTCGTCGAGAAGGTCTTCGCGCACCTCCAGGCCGGCAAGGCGGTCCGCTCGCTCGAGCTACCCGACGACGACAAGAAGCAGGTCGCGACGTGGGGATTCCTCACGTCAAAGCCGGTCCTCTATTGCTGCAACGTCGGCGAGTCGGATCTCCCGAAGGGCAACCAGTGGAGCGACCTCGTTCGGGAGCGCGCGAAGAAGGAGGGCGCCGGCGTCGTCGTGCTGTGCGGCAAGGTCGAGGCCGAGCTCGCCGAGGTCGGCGAGGAGGATCGCGGCGAGCTGCTCGCGTCGTACGGGCTCGAGGAGCCGGCGCTCGCGACGCTCGCGCGCGAGTGCTACCGCCTGCTCGGCCTGCAGTCGTACTTCACGGCCGGCGAGAAGGAAGTCCGCGCGTGGACGATCCGCAAGGGCGCACAGGGCCCGGAGGCGGCCGGCGTGATCCACACCGACTTCGAGAAGGGCTTCATTCGCGCCCAGGTCTACTCGCTCGCCGATCTCGAGCAGTACGGCAGCGAGGCCGCGATCAAGGCCGCCGGCAGGCTGCGCATGGAAGGCAAGGAGTACGTCGTCCAGGACGGCGACATCATGCACTTCCTGTTCAACGTCTGACCGTCGCGAGGTACGTGACGACGGTGAATGGCACGTACTCGCCGGGAAACGCGGCGAGCATGAGCTCGCGAACGCGCTCGCCATCGCGCAGCTGGTAGCTCGTCGAGAGGAACGACCACACCTCGTCGAACGTGCCGCCGAGATCGATCGGCCAGCGCTCGAACGTGACCTCGCCCCAGCCGGCGAACAGCTCGCGCCAGCCAGCCTCGCTGCTCGCGCGCCGATCGCCGAACCGCCGCTCGCTGCGCGGCATCGCGCGCGCGAACGCGTGAAAGGCATCCTCGCCATCGGCGGTCGGCCCGCCGCCGACGAGCGCGACGAACGGCGCGCCGGGTCGCAGCACGCGTGCGAGCTCGCCGACGACGACCTCGACCTCGTCGAACAGCATGAACGCGAGGTGACACGCCGCCGCGTCGAACGCGCCATCGCCAAACGGCAGCGCCTGCGCCCTGCCCTGCACCACCGCACCACGTGCGAGCGCGAGCTCCGCGGCGGACAGGTCGAGGCCGATCGCGCGCGGCCCGAGGAGCTCGAGCAGAGCGCCGTCGCCACACGCGAGATCGAGGACGCGCGCAGAAGCGCCGACCGCCTCGACGACCCGCGCCGCGACCCGCGCGTAACTTCCGCCGCGGGCCCACGCGCGTCGGGTGACACCCGGGTTCGCCGCGTGAAACGCGGAAAGCCACCGCTCGCGCTCGGTCAACATGCGGAAGTAAAACTTACCGGTCCCGGTCCCAAAGATCTCGCATAGCTGCACGTCACAAGTTGCGCAAGTGAAGACCGTCCCCGTGGTACAGGTGCGCCGAATGCTCGGCGGCATCGCCATGGTCGCGCTCGCTGCCGCCTCGTGGGGCACGTGGAGCCTGTTCCTGCGCCCGACGGGAATGGCCGCGACGACATCGTCGCCGATCATGTTCGTGATCATGGGGCTCGTGCTGCTGCCGCTGGCGCTGCGCGGCCCGAGGCCGGCGTGGGATCGGCGCACGGTCGGCCTGCTGTTGCTCAACACGGCGTGCGACGCGCTCAACGTCGTCACGTTCTTCGGCGCGCTGTCGATGACGACCGTGTCGATCGCCGTCATCACGCACTACGCGGCGCCGATCCTGATCGCGCTCGCATCGCCGCGGATCGAGGGGACGCGTACGCGCGGCACCGTGCCGGCGGCGATCGTCGCGCTCGTCGGCCTCGTCATCGTGCTCGAGCCATGGCAGGCGCCGAAGGACGGCGCGATCCTGGGCGCGCTACTCGGGCTCGTGTCGGCGTTCTGCTACATGGGCAACGTGTTCGTCGTGCGGCGGCTCGCCGCGCGAATCGGCCCCGTGCGCGCGATGTCGTACCACTCGCTGCTCGCCGCCGTGGCGTTGCTCCCGTTCGCGGTGAGCGGCCTTGCCACGGTCACGTGGTCGGGCCTTGCCCTCCTCGGCGCGGGCTCGATCACGATCGGCGCCGTGTCGGGCGTGGTGTTCATCGTGGGACTTGGCCGGATCGGGTCGGCCCGGACCGCGGTGTTGACGTTTGCCGAACCGCTCGTCGCCGTCGCCGTGGGCGTGCTCGCCTGGGGCGAACCGATTCGCCCGATCGCCGCCCTCGGTGGTGCGCTCGTGCTCGCCGCTGGTATCCACGTTGCAAAGCAAGCGCGCTAACATCATGGACATGTCATCTCGCGTCACGATCGCGATGCCCGCCTACAACGAGGAGAACTACATCGAGGCTTGCATCGCGAGCGTCCAGGCTCAGGACTATCCGGCAGACCTGATCGAGATCCTCGTCGCCGATGGCCGCTCGACCGATCGCACACGCGAGATCCTGGCGCGCCTCTCTGCCGCCGATCCTCGCATCAAGATGATCGACAACCCGGCGCGCCTGCAGGCCGCGGGTCTCGGCCTCCTCGTCAAGGAAGCGCACGGCGACATCATCGTGCGCATGGACGTCCACTGCGAGTACGCGCCCGACTACGTCCGCAAGTGCGTCGAGGCGCTCGAGCGGACCGGCGCCGATAACGTCGGCGGTGCGCAGCGCGCGAAGGCAAAGACGTTCTTCCAGAAGGCGCTGTGCGCGGCGCTCGACAGCCCGATCGGTACCGGCGGCGTGAAGTACCGCTCGGCCGAGGCCGAGGGCTTCGTCGACACCGTGTTCCTCGGCGCATTCCGCCGCAAGGTGTTCGAGACGGTCGGCCTGTGGGATCCGGGCGCGATCACGAACGAGGACGCCGAGCTGAACCAGCGCATCCTCGACTCCGGCGGCCAGATCTATCTGTCGCGCGACATCGTCGTGCACTACTTCCCGCGCGACTCGTTCAAGACGCTCGCGAAGCAGTACTACAAGTACGGTCGCGGCCGCGCTCGCACCCTGCTCAAGCTCGGCACGTTCCCGACCCTGCGCCCGCTGTTGCCGTTCCTCATGACGACGGGCGCGGCAGCACTCGTCTCGGTCCCGCTCCTCTGGCCGATCGCGCCGGCGGCATTCGCCGCGTACGCGCTCGCGACCGGTGCCGAGGCAGTTCGCGTCTCGAGGAACGTCGGCCCGTCGGCGATCCCGCTCATCTGGGCGATGTTCCCCGTCCTCCACGTCTCGCACGGCGTCGGCTTCTGGTCGGGGCTCCTGCGCTATCTCCGCAAGCCGGATTGGCCCGAGGAGCCGGATCGCGTCGGGCCGCGCAAGACCCATCTGTTCGCGGTCTAGGGGACGGTCTTCACTTGCTTAAGTTGTGCGTGGCAAGTGTCGAAGATCGCACGAGTCGGTACCGGAAAGATTAAGTTCCGAAACGCGGACACGCTCGACGAGCAGCGCGCGATCGGGATCTGGCCGTCACGCTGAGGCCGCGCGCTCAGCCGTCGAGCAGCAGGTGCGCCTTGCCGCTGTCGATCGAGATCAGCTGACGTGCGGTCGCCAGGCGGATGCCGAGTGACACGCGCTCGCTGACGCGGTCGGTGATCCGCGCGAACCCGAGCAGGCGCGCGCAGTCGCGGACCAGGTCGGTCGCCGACATGCCGTTCGCGCGCTCGACGACGATGCGTGCCGCGGCGGCGACCTCGCTGAGCGGGACCTCGGCGATCTCGCGCCGCGCCGTCGCCGACGTGCCGGCGACGCGCACCGGCGGCACGCCCGCTGGATCCTGATCGGCGCGCCACACGATGTTCTGCTCGGGACCGAGCTTGCCGCGGCCCTCGAGCGCGACCTTGATCTGATCGGTCACGCGCTGGGTGACGCGACCGATGCCGAAGTACGCGGCGACGCGGCGCGCGAGCAGATCGAGGTGGATCGGCGCTTCGCTCGCGAGCACCTGCTCGACGCACTTGCCGAGCTCGCCGAGGTAGCGCTGCGCGAACATGTCGTCGGGCGCGCGGCGACCGGCGGGCACGGCGGCGGCAACGTACGGGCCGATCGCGATCGAACCGCGCGGCAGGCGAACCGGCGCGCTCACGAGATCCGAGGGGAGCGCGTCGGTCGGGCCCGAGCCGTCGGCGAGCACTTTGACGCTCGCGTCGGCCGGCGCGTGCAGGCGCATCGTGTCGTCGGTCTTGGGCTTGCCCGAGTCGTCGATCGCAGCGCTCGCCCCGCGCAACTGATCGAGCTCGACGGCCGCGAGCCGCGCGGTGTCGTCGAGCATCGTGCCCTTGGAGGCGCCGGTTCGTGGGGCGCCGGTTGGTGGAGTGTGGATGATCGGCGCCGAGCCGGCGGCGAGCGCAGGCGCGGTCGACGCACGCGCGCGCACCGGGCGCGGCGCGACCGGAACGGCGTGTGGCGCGGT
>JABFXX010000351.1 GCA_013368795.1 Kofleriaceae bacterium | reverse complement strand
GTTCGCCTGCTCCATCGCCTTGCCGCGATCGCCCTGGAGCTCGATCACGCCGCCAGCCTGCGTGCGCTGGATAACGCGAGCGCTGCCGCAGGCAGCGAGTGCCACAATCAAACCAAGTGAAACCTTGCGAAGCATGACGTTCCTCTCTCCGTGTGACGGCCGTAAACGTAGAGGACCGTAAACCATCGCGTTCCCTCGTTCAACTGGTGCCCGCCATTCCCGGGCGCGTTAACCTGCCGACACATGGGTGCGGGGATTTCCGTCGAGTCACGGATCGAACAAGTGACCGTTTATGCGAGCGGTGCTCGCGTGCGACGGGTCGCGACCGTGCGCGCGCCATTGCCAGCTCGCGTGCGCTTCGTCGGATTGCCAATGAGCGTGATCGACGACACCGTACGATGTGAGGTCGCGGGCGGGGCAGTCGCGACTGCCGTTCGCACCGGCGTCGACGTGCCCGCAGACGATGCGCGGGCTGAGGAATCCCCCGAGCTGCGCGCGGCCCGTCGGCGAGTCGTCATTGCCGAGTCGGAGGTCGAGCGGCTCGGCGCTGTGAGCCAGCAGCTCGAGGCCGACTGGCTCGTCGAGGACGATCCGTCCGACGAGCCGGTCGCGACGTGGGGAGCCGTCGTCGCTGCGCGGCGCGAGCTCGTGAAGCTGCGTGCGACGCGCGAACACGCGTTACGCGATCAGCTCGCCACCGCCCGGCGCGAGCTGGCCGATGCACAGCGCGCGGCCGAGGTCATCGTCGAACGAGATCGCGATGCGGGCAACGCGCGCGCGGCGCGCCTGCACGAGGTGCGCAAGCACGTCGAGCTCGACCTGGTCGCACCGGCGGGCGCGAGCGACATCGCGGTCACCCTCGAGTACCAGGTCGGCGCGGCACGCTGGGCGCCGAGCTATGTCGCGCGGCTCGACGGTGACAGCGCACGGTTCGAGCTGCGCGCCGTCGTCGCGCAAGCCTCGGGCGAGGACTGGACGAGCGTCGCGCTCAGGCTGTCGACCGCCGAGCCCGAGCAGTTCACCGCGTTGCCGGAGCTCCACGCGCAGAAGATCGGTCGCCGCCAGCAGGAGCCGGCAAGGCGCGGGTTCCGTCCGGCGCCCGCCGGTGCAGAGGCGCTGTACGCCGACTACGATCTCGGGTTTCCGCCCGAGGCAGAGCCGATCGTGGCGTCGGCCGTGTTCGACGACTCGACGTACGAAGGCCGCGCCCCGACCGCACCGCCGCGCCTCTCGAAGCTCGAGGCGACGGCCTCGCTCGTCGCTGGCGGCATCTCGAGCGAGAACTGGGACGAGGGCACGTCGCGCTCGAAGGAGATGTACGCGGGCGCGCCGCCGCCGCCACCACCGTCGGCGATGCCGATGCAGACGACGCCCGCTCCGAAGTCGCGCGGCTTCGCGGGCACGATCGCAGGTGGCGTCGCCGCGCCGTTCGCGCTCGCCGCACAGGGCTTCGCGAAGAAGGACGCCGCGCCGGGAGGAGGAGGCGGCGAGCAGCTCCGTCAGGCGGTCGCGACGGCAGCGCCGACGCCGCGCCTCGACTACGGCAACCTGCGCATGGCGCCTGCGAGCTCGCCCGCGCGCGGCAAGCTGGTCGCCGCACCTGGCGTCGGTCTCGACGAGCATGCGGCGAGCGTGGCCGACGCGATCGGCAAGCTCGAGGAGCTCGCGCTGCCGCACGGTCACGTCGCGGAGTGGGCGCACACGTACGACTACGCGTTCACCAGCGACGGTCGGATCGACCTCGCGTCCGACGGCGCGTGGCACTCGATCGCGCTGACGTCACGTCCGGGCAAGGCGGCGTTGCATCACGTCGCCGTGCCGCGCGAGCAAGCGGACGTGTTCCGCGTCGCCGAGATCACGAACCCGTTCGACGGTCCGCTGCTGCCGGGACCGATCGACGTCTACGACCGCGGTCAATTCCTCGTCACGAGCGAGGTCGACTACACGCCGCCCGGCGGCAAGGTCGACGTCGGCCTCGGCGTCGATCCGACCGTGAAGATCTCGCGCAACGTCGAGTTCCACGAGGAAGCGACGGGCATGCTGCGCGGCGCGCTGCGGCTCGTCCACGCGGTGACGATCGATATCGAGAACACGTCGCAGCGACCGGTCGACATCGAGGTGCGAGAGCGCGTGCCGGTGAAGCGAGAAGGCGACGACGACGTCGAGGTGACGCTCGGCAAGGTCGAGCCCGCGTGGGAGCGCTGGACGCCCGATGCAGAGGCGCCGCGCGAATCGCGTCTCCGCGGCGGATATCGCTGGCGGCTCGCCGTCCCGCCCGCGGCGAAGCGGCTGCTGCGCACGAGCTACGAGGTCAAGATCGCCGGCAAGCACGAGCTCGTCGGCGGCAACCGGAGGGAGCCATGAGCGAGCGCGATACCGTGGCGAGTGGCGGCGCGGTCGCGCCCGACGCGGCAGCCTCGGCGACGCTCGACGCGCCGATCACGGCGGTCACCGTCCTCGAGGATCGCGCTTCGATCACGAGGCGCGGCAAGGTCTCGATGCGCGCCGGCCAGCAGCGCGTCGTGATCGAGCGCGTCGCGCCGGTGCTCGCCGACAAGACGCTGATCGCGTCGTGTGCGGGTGCGCGCGTGCTCGACGTTCGCTGCGAGCGCTACGTCGCTCCGTGGCGCGAGGACGCGAGCATGGAGACGCCGGCGCAACTGCGCGCCGAGCGCACCCGGCTGGAGACGGCGCGCGATGCCGCGCAGGCCGCTCTCAGCGCCGCGCGCGCGGAGACCCAGGCGCTGCGCGACGTGATCGAGGTGTCGCTGCACGATCTCGCGATTCGCGCCGCGCGCGGCCAGGCGACGCCCGATGCCGCCACGCAGCTTGCAGAGCTCGATGCCCAGGATGCGGCCGCACGCGCCCGCGCGATCGATGCCGAGCTCCAGGCCTCCGATCTCTCGGCGCAGCTCGAGCGACTCGCGGCGCGGATCGCGCGCGCCGAGGACGAAGCGGGCGAGCAAGCGGCGCGCCTCGTGATCGATCTCGTCGCCGATGCACCCGGCGAGGCGACGCTGACCGCGAGCTACGTCGTGCCCGGCGCCGCGTGGCGGCCATATCACCGCGCCCAGCTCGCGCGCGAGACGGGGCGCGTCGAGTGGCAGACGACCGCGTGCGTGTGGCAGGCGACCGGCGAGGACTGGATCGATGCAGAGCTCACATGCTCGCTCGAGCGACCGTCGCTCGGCGTCGAGCCGCCGTCGCTCGTCGACGACGAGCTGCGCGTGCGTCGCCGTCCCGATTCGGTCGTCGTCGAGGCGCGCGAGCAGGAGCACCAGGACACCGGCCTCGGCGCAGGGCCGCTCGAGGTCCCCGGCATCGATGACGGCGGCCTCGGCCTTCGCCTGTCGGCGGGCCGCGTCCACGTCCGCGCCGACGGCACGCCTCATCGCGTACAGGTCGGCGGGTTCACCGGCAGCGCGCAGGTCTCGCTCGTCGCGATCCCGTTGCGCTCGCCGTGGGTGCACGTTCGTGCGCGCATCATCAACGCGGGCACCGCGCCGTTGCTCGCCGGCCCCGTCGATCTGATCATGGCGTCGGGCTACGTCGGCCGCGCCGAGATCGGGTTCGTCGCGCCGGGCGAGAAGCTCTACCTCGGCTTCGGGCCCGAGGCCGACATTCGCATGAACCGCAGCGAGACGCGCGAGCGTGACGAGGCCGGCCTGCTCGGCGGCTGGAACACGCAGACGGTGCGCGTCGCGGTGCGGCTGTCGAACCTCGGCACGGCGAAGCGCGAGATCATGGTGACCGAGCGCATCCCGATCTCCGAGGTCGAGCAGGTCGACGTCCAGATCGCCGCGCCCGACGCGTACTTGCTGTCCGACGACGATCAGCCGGGCGGCGAGGAGATCACGCAGGTCACAGCGCGCGCGATGGACGAGCGCGGCCTCGTGTCGTGGTCGGTCGAGCTGCCGCCGCTCGGCCGCCGCGCAGTCACGCTCGAGTACAAGATCAAGAGCCAGCGCGGCGTCGCAGGAGTCTGATGTCGTCGATCACCGAGATGTTCGAGAACCGCGTGAAGAAGAACGCGCGCCATCTCGGCAAGTGGGCCAAGCGCGAGCACGTCACGTGCTATCGCGTCTACGACCGCGACATCCCCGAGGTGCCGGTCACGCTCGATACCTACGACGGCTCGCTCGTCCTCAACGACTTCCGCATCGAGCAAGCCGACACCGCATGGCTCGACGAGCTCGCAGATGTCGCGAAGACGGCCCTCGACGCACGCGAGGTGTTCGTCAAGCAGCGCGAGCGTCACGCGCACCGCGGGGAGGGCGATCAGTACGAGCGGCTCGCCGAGCGCGGTGCGTGGCGCACGGTGACCGAGGGCGGCCACCAGTTCCGCGTCAACCTCAGCGACTACATCGATACCGGCCTGTTTCTCGATCACCGCATCACGCGTGCGAAGGCGGCGGCCGAGCAGGCGTCGTCGATGCTGAACCTGTTCTGCTACACGGGCGCGTTCTCGGTCTACGGCGGTGCGGCCGGCATGCAGACGACGAGCGTCGATCTCTCGAAGACGTACCTCGAGTGGGCGAGGGAGAACCTCGCGCTCAACAACCTCAGCGGCGAGGTCGTCCACGCCGATGTCCGCGAGTTCCTCGCCGAGGCCAAGCGCGCCGGCCGGCGCTGGGACCTCACGGTCGTCGATCCGCCAACGTTCTCGAACTCCAAGCGCATGAACTACGTCTGGGATGTCCAGCGCGACCACGCGGCGCTCCTCGACGATGTCGCCGCGGTGACCGACAAGGTCATCTGGTTCTCGACGAACCTGAGAAAGTTCGAGCTCCAATGGTCGCACCCCCGCGCACAGGTCCGGGACGAGACGCACTCGACGCTACCGCCGGACTTTCGCGACAAGCGAATCCATCACGCGTATCGGATCGCGCTCTGACTGAATAGAATCGGCGCCGTGAAGGTCGTCGTTCTCCTCGTCGCGGTGCTCCCGAGTGTCGCCGCCGCAGATCCTGTTCTCGACAAGCCAGCGTTCACCGCCACACCGGCCGAGCTGATCGCCGCCGCGAAGGCAGCGCCGCACGGCACCAAGGGCGGCGACGTCGTCAATCTCCGCGAGGAGCACGACATGAGCTACGACGACCAGGGTCGGCTCACGATGCGCGAGCGCTACGTGTTCCAGGTGCTCACGCAGGATGGCGCGAACGGCTGGGATCACATCAGCTCGACCTGGCTGCCCGCATTTCAGGATCGTCCGGTGTTTCGCGCGCGCGTCATCGATACGCAGGGCCGCGTCACCGACCTCGATCCGAAGCAGCTCGTCGAGTCCCCTGCCGTCGAGGACGGCGCGGCGGACGATCGCAAGCGGCTGAGCGGGAAGCTGCCGGGCCTGCGCGTCGGCTCGATCGTCGAAGAGGAGGTCGTGATCGTCGATCGCGTCGCGATGTATGGCGCGAGCCACGGGATCGGGACGGGCATCGGCGACACGTCGGCGTTCACCGCGAGCTCGCGCGTGACGTTCTCGGCGCCGGCGAAGACGAAGCTGCACGTGCTCGCCGCCGCGCTGCCCGGCGGCGTGAAGCCAAAGGTCGCGACCGCGAACGGTCGCCAGACGTGGACGTACACGTTCGGCCCGCTCGAGATGCGCGAGGATGACATCGAGAGCTACATGCCCGGCGACGTGCGGCTGTCGCACGTCGAGGCATCGGTGGCGCAGAGCTGGAACGCGATCGCGCGCGCCATGCGCGCCGTCGTCGACAAGCAGATCGCCGCGGGACCGATCTCGCTGCCGGCCGACCTTCCGACGACGCAGACGCTCGACACCGCCCGTGCGATCGTCGCGTGGGCTCACCGCCAGGTGCGCTCGACGTGGACCGACTTCAACGACACCTCGATGGTGCCGGCGACGCCGGCCGACACGCTGAAGCGCGGCACCGGCGACGCGAAGAACAAGGCGACGCTGATCGTCGCCGCGCTCCGCCAGGCGAAGATCCGCGCCGAGCTGGCCGTGATCAACTACGGCCCGGGACTCGACGCGGAGGCCGACGTGCCGGCGCTCACCGGCTTCGATCACGTGCTCGTGCGTGCGCGAATCGGCTCGGCCGATGTGTGGATCGATCCCGCGCAGGATCTCTTGCAGGTCGGTCGGCTCCCCGACTACGCGCAGGGGCGCCGCGCGCTCGTATTCGCAGACGACGCGAAGGCCCTCGTGACGACGCCGGCCTCGCTCTCGACCGACAACGTGATCCGCGAGGTCCGCACGTTCGAGCTCCCCGAGGCGCACTACGGCAAGGTCACCGAGGTCAGCACGGAAGGCGGCGTGTTCGAGTCGAGCCAGCGCGACTGGATCCGCAACTCGTCGGGCGACGAGGTCAAGAAGAGCCTGACGACGTACGTGACGAGCACGTTCTCGAGCGCGAAGATGGACAAGTACACGACGACCGGCGTCGAGGATCTCGACAAGCCGTTCGAGATGACGATCGTCGCCTCCGACACGCAGCGCGCGCAGGCGCTGCGCCGCGAGCTCGTCGTCTACCTGTTCCCGTCCGACACGTTCGATCGCATCCCCGAGGTTCTCAAGAACACGAAGGCCAGTACCACGAAGCGGAAGAACGACCTCCAGGTTCCCCGCCCGCACGTTCACGAGATCGAGAATCGCATCGTGATCCCGGTCGGCTTCACGCTTCCGACGCCGGCGCCGGAATCGACGAAGGCGCTCGGCACGATGAAGCTCGTCACCACGCAGCGCCTCGACGGCAGGACGTTCATCGTCACGTTCCGTCTCGATACCGGCAAGTCACGGCTGACGCCGACGGAGGTGCGCGACATCCAGGACGCGATCCGCGCGGCTTGGGACCAGCCGGCGATGAAGATCACGATCGATCACAGCGCGTTCGCGCTGCTAAAGGCCGGCAAGGTCAAGGACGCGATCGCCGAGGCGCAGAAGCTCATCCAGCTGCATCCGAAGGAGGCGCTGCACCACGACCAACTCGCGCTCATCTACCTCGACGCAGGCGCCGGCGAAGCGGCGCGGCGCGAGGCGCGCAAGGCCGTCGAGCTCGAGCCGAAGAACGCCGATCCGTACTCGCTGCTCGGCTGGATCCTGTCGCACGACACGTACGGCCGCCGCTTCGGCTTCGATCACGATCGCGCCGCTGCGCGCAGCGCGCTCGAGACCGCGGTCAAGCTGAGCCCGACGCATCACGGCGCGAGGATCGATCTCGCGACGCTGCTCGAGCACAACGCCGCCGGCCGCCGGTTCGAGGTCGGCTCCGACTTGCGCGCGGCCGCCGAAGCGTGGAAGGGCGCGTACGGCGTCGACGGTGATGCCGACACCGGCAACTCGCGGATGCGCGCGCTGCTCTGGGGCGGCGACTTCGTCACCGCTGAGAAGTGGGGCCGCACGCTTCCGGCGGGCGACATCCGCAACATGTTGCTCGTCGCGGCGATCGCGGCGGGCCCCGGAGGACCGACCGCTGCGATTCGAGAGGCGAGCGCGCTGACAACGTCGGGGTCTCGTACGCAGGTCCTCGACGGAGCGGCCGGCATCCTGATGTTGATCCGCCAGTACGATGCCTTCCGCGCGCTCAAGACGGAAGCGGGCACGCTGAGCGGTCCGCAGGCGACGACGCTGAGGAACCTCGCGCGTGTCGATCGCACGGCGAAGACGCCATCCGTCGACGACATGCTTGCCGAGCTGATCCAGGCGGCGGTCGATCCGTCACATCCGAAGCTGCCGTTTGCCGACAAGCAGACGGAGACTGAAATGACCGCGGCAAACACGAAGGCGTTGGTCGGCATGGCCCATCAGGAGCTGATGACCGCCGGCGTCATCGGCGACATCCTGCGCTCGTCGGGCGTGACGAAGGTCGAGGGCGACGCGAAGGCCTGGAGGCTCGAGCTCGCCGTGCCCGGCATGCGAGGTGCGATCTACCTCATCGGCGATCGCGCGTCGCCGACAGTGATCGGCTCGAACGATGCCCCGCAGGGGGTTGGCCGTCACGTGCTGCGCCTGCTCGCGAAGAAGGACGAGGCGACCGCGATGCGGCTCCTCGACTGGCTCGCCGATGACGTCGCGAGCCTCAACACGATGACGTCGCGAAGCATCCAGGCCGTCTGGGGAGACAACCTCCCGCGCACGAAGCAGGCGCAGGAGCTGGCGGCCGCGATCGCGGCAAATCGCACCGAGGCCGCTCGCGTCCTTCCGATCCTCGTGCGCTGCGGAGCGACGACGTCGGAGGGACAGCTCGCGTGCGATTCGGATCTCGCGTACCTCTATTACGACGCGAAGCGGTGGACCGACCTCGAGAACCACACACGCGCGTGGGCGACGCGCGCCCAGAAGTATGCCGGCCCGACCGCGTATCGCGCGCAGGCTCTCGCGCAGCTCGGGCGGTTCGACGAGGCGACGAAGGTCATCGAGGAGGGCCTCGCGGCCGACCCGGACAATCTGTGGCTCGTGATGACGGCGGTCGAGGTCTCGAGCGCGCAGGGCAAGGTCGCCGATGCGGTGAAGCGCGTCGACGCACTCGCGAAGAACTCGAAGACCTCGAAGTTCGTCATGAACGAGCTCGCATGGCTCGAGCTCGTCGAGGGCTCCGACATCGCCGCCGCGCTCGACGATGCGCGCCAGGCGGTCACGTTCGATCCGAAGAACCGCAACACGCTCCACACGCTCGCGTCGATCCTGGCCGAGCGAGGGGAGGTGCTCGAGGCGCTGAAGACGGACTGGGAGAGCATGGCGGTCGCCGGCGTGCGCGAGCCCGGCGGCGAGGACTACTACGTCCACGGTCGCATCCTCGAGCAGATCGGCCTTAGCGCCGATGCGATCGCGTCCTATCGCAAGGTCAAGAAGCCGACAACGCTGACGCCGGGTTCGTACGTGCTCGCGAACCGCCGGCTCAATGCGCTCGGCGCGGCGCCGCGGAAGTGAGCGCGGCGCGCAGCACGCGGAGCACCGTCTCCGCCGCGACATCGACGCGCGGCTTGTAGTCGACGAGGCACGTGCGGATCGCCGCGAGGTCGGCCGCATTCGGCGCGAGCAGCGGGCGATGCGACAGCATGCGGTGCAGCCTGTGCGCGATCGCCTCGGGCCTCGCGAGATCCTCGGGCACGCCGTGCGCGCGCAGCCGCGACAGCAGCACCGCGAACCGCGCAGCATCGCCGTCCTCGCGCCACGCGATGGCGCTCGGATCGTGCGCGATGCCGGCGAGGTAATGCTCGCGATACGTCGGCTCGGCGACGAGCACGCCATCGAGCAGCAGCTCGACCCCGATATGCGCGACCGCACGCCGAGGACCGCGAGCACACCCCGCCGCGTCGAGCTTCGCGTCGAGCTCGCGCATCAGCGCGAGGACCGGCGGCAGGTGGTGGAACGCCGCATCCGTCGCGTGATGGAGCGCGATGCCGCGCTCGATCTCCGGATCGCTGCCACCTTCGGCCGCGAGGCGCGTCCCGCTCATCGTCGCGAAGTCCGGCAACATCGCGCCGAGCACGCTGCCGCTGGTCGGATTCGACCAGCTCGCGACCACGGCATGCCCGAAGAAGTTCACCAACGTTTGTTAGCATCTCCACGTGCCACCGCGCTTGGTCGTCGGCGTCGACCTCGGGACCCAGAGCCTCAAGGCGGTCGTCTGCGACGAGAATCTCGCGGTGCTCGGCTCGCACGCGGTGCCGATCTCGACCGCACACCCGGCGCCCGGCGGCGCCGAGCAGGATCCTCGTGCGTGGGATGCCGCGCTCGCCCCCACGATCGCCGGTGCACTCGCCGCGGCGGGCGCGAGCGCAGCCGATGTCGCCGCGCTCGGCTTTGCCGGTCAGCTCGATGGCTGCGTCGCGGTCGACGCGAGCGGGACTCCGCTCGGCCCCGCTCTGATCTGGCAGGACCGCCGCGCCGTCGATCACGTCGCGTGCGCCGCACCCGCGCGCCTGTTTGACCTGACTGGCCAGGTCGCCGATGCGAGCCACATGGCGCCGAAGATCCGGATGCTGCGCGCCGAAGGCAGGGCAGGCGCGCGCTATCACCAGCCGACGACGTACCTCGTCGAGCGTGTCACCGGGGCCGCCGCGATCGATCCGGCGCACGCGTCGACGACGATGCTGTTCGACCTGCTCGCCGGCACGTGGTCGCGCGAGCTGCTCGACGCCTACGAGATCGATCCCTCACAGCTGCCCGCGCTGCGCGGCACATGCGATGTCGCCGGCACGCTGACCACCGCCGGCGCAGCGCTCACCGGCCTTCGCTCCGGCACGCCGGTCGCCGTCGGCACCGGCGACGACTTCGCGACGCCGCTCGGCGCTGGGCTCGTCGGTCCCGGCCCGCTCGTCTGCGCGATCGGCACCGCGGAGGTGGTCGGCGCGCTCGCCGCCCAGCCGGTGTTCGATCGCCCGGCCTCGCGCGCTGCGACCGATCCATGGCGCGCGCTCACCGAGCCGATGGTCGAGACCCACGCGTACCCGACGGGCGCATTCTTCGTCGAGAACCCCGGCTGGATGTCGGGCGGCGCCGTGCGGTGGGCGACCCGCATGCTCGGCCTTCGGCACGACGCCGACCTCGACGCGCTGGCCGCGACCGCGCCACCCGGTGCCGGCGGTGTGACGTTCGTCCCCGCGCTCGCCGGCGCGATGACGCCCGTGTGGCGCTCGGACGCACGCGGCACGCTGCACGGCCTCGCTGCATCGCACGATCGCGCGCATGTCGCACGCGCCGTGCTCGAAGGCCTCGCGTTCGCGTGCCGTGATGTCGCGACGCGAATCGCAGCGCTCGGCTTGCCGGTCCGCGAGGCGCTCGTTCTCGGCGGCGGAGGCCAGAGCCGCGTGTGGACGCAGCTCCGCGCCGACGTGCTGGGCCTGCCGCATCACGTCGCCGCGCGCACGGACACCTGCGCGATCGGCGCGGCGATGATCGCCGCCGTCGCGGCGGGCATGCACGGCAGCCTCGGAGAGGCCGCCGCGCTCGCCCCACCACCTTCATCCTCGTTCGCGCCGCATGGCGATCGCGGCGCGCTCGACGAGGCGTACGCGCGTTACCGCCGCCTCGTCGAGCAGCTCGTGCTCACGGCGTGACGGTCATCACGCCGAGCTTCGCGGCACTGAACGTCAGGTTCGCGTTCGAGCCGGCACCGTCGAGATCGCAGTACGTCCAGTTCGCGCCGCCCTGGAGCGAGAATCTCGTCGTGTACGCGTAGGTTCCCGCCACCGGCACAGTGAACGTTCCGGTGTAGACGTCATCGTTGACCGCCTGCGAGTCGTACGTCATCGCGGACCACGTCCAGCCGAGCGCGAGCTCGGGGTTCGTGTTCGACGGCCCGTAGCCGACCTGCGCGACGACGTTCACGGAAGCACCCCCGGCCTCGGTGACGTTCATCTCGTAGACCTTGCCGAGGATCGCCGGCGTCGCCGTGTTGCGCGCGACGCTGATCGTGGCCGGCGAGAGCAGGCTGCAGAAGTCGAGCTCCTCGGCGAGGCCGGTCTCGTTCACCGTGATGGCGTTCGTGCAGATGACCGGCGTCGTGCTCGAGTTGCGCGGCGCGGCCGTGAGCGCTTCGAGGTCCGACCCGTTCACATCGGTGTCCGTGCAGCCGTTGTCCTTCCTGAATGCGGCCTTCGTCGTCGACACGCCGGTGACGGGAGACATGCCCTCGGCGCAGTTCGCCGTGCCGTAGCCGATCCAGTCGACGATGTTTCCGATCGGCGTCGGACACGTGCCGGTCAGCGCGGCTGTGCCCCTGGTCAGAGCGATCTTGCCGTTCGAGTTCGCCATGTCCAGCTGGGTAGGCGTGTTGTAGTCCGGCATGGGCAGCGACGTGCCACCGGTGCCGGGGGTGGTGCGAATCAAGAAATACCCGCCGGCGGGCACGGTCTGGTCCGGCAACGCTCTCGCGCTCCAGCTCCCGTTGCTGGCCGACGCGTACTGCAGCGCGAGCCCGTTCAGGCTGACCGGCACATTCGAAACGTTGTGCAGCTCGACATAGTCGCTGTTGAAGGCGTTGGCAGAGCTGCCCGCGCCAAAGATCTGGCTGATGACCAGGCGGCCCGTCGCACACGTCACGCCGACCGTCGTCTTGAAGCCTGTCGCGGTCGTGAACGTCGACGCGAGCGTGACGCCACCGGGCGTCATTGCCGCCGTCGTCACGCGGGTCTGGTAAGTCACGCCGCACGACAGCGGAGCCGAAGGCGTCGCAGTGGCGACCGTGTCGCCGGCAGACATCGTGATCGCGCTGAGGCCGATGCACGTCGAGAAGTTGTCGCCCGACACCTGCAGCGAACCGCTGCACGCGCCCTCGCTGCTCTGCCCGGTGAGCGTCGCCGGGTCCATCGCCATGTCGAACGTCACACCGATCGCAGTCGCGGACGACTGCTCCGTCGTCGCGTCCGCCGGCGAGGTCGCCGTCACAGTTGGCCGCGTCACGGCGATCGCCGTGACCGTCACCGTCGTCGAGCCCGTCACCGCGTTCAGAGTCGCCGTGATCTCGCTCGTGCCCGGATCGACACCGGTCACGAGTCCGTTCACCGAGATCGTCGCCGTCGCCATCGTCGCCGAGGCCCACGTCACCATCGTCGTCAGATCCTGCGTCGAGCCATCCGTGTAGTGACCGGTCGCGGTAAGCGGCAGGGTCGCGCCCTCGGTGACCTCCGGGTTGGCCGGCGTCACGTCGATCGAGACAAGCTCCGCCGCGCCAACGGTCACCGTCGTCGAGCTCGAGATCGAGCCCTGGGTCGCCGTGATGACGCTGCTGCCCGGGTCGACAGCCGTGACGAGGCCCGTCGCCGAGACCGTCGCCGCGATCGTCGTCGCCGAGCTCCAGGTCACCTGCGCGGTCAGGTCTTCCGTCGTCAGATCCGAGTAGTGACCGGTCGCAGTCATCTGCAGCGTCAGGCCATCGGCGAGCGTCGGGTTCGCCGGCGTCACCTCGATCATGACGAGGGTCGCCGTCGAGACGGTAACCGTGGTGGAGCCGGAGACCGAACCGAGCGTCGCGGTGATGACGCTCGTGCCCGGATCCTCCGCGGTCACGAGACCCGCCGCCGAGACCGTCGCCGTCGCGGGCGTCGCCGAGGTCCACGTCACGGTCCCCGTGAGGTCCGCCGTCGAGGTATCGGTGTAACGACCGGTCGCGGTCATCTGCTGAGTCTGGCCATCGCCGATCGTCGGGTTCGCCGGCGTCACGGCGAACGAGACGAGCTCGGCGGGCGTGACGGTCACCGTGGTCGTGCCCGAGATCGCGCCCATCGTCGCGGTGATGACGCTCGTGCCCGGATCGAGGGCGGTCACGAGACCGGCTGCCGAGATCGTCGCCTTCGCCGGCGTCGCCGAGGTCCACGTCACCTGCGAGGTCAGGTTCTGGGTCGAGTTGTCCGTGTAGTGACCGGTCGCGGTCATCTGCTGGGTGAGGCCATCGGCGAGCGACGGGTCCGCCGGCGTCACGTCGATCGCCGTGAGCGCCGCGGCGGTGACCGTCACGGTCGTGGTTCCCGAAATCGCACCGAGCGTCGCGGTGATGATGCTCGTACCCGGGTCGACGGCGGTGACGACACCGGCCGCCGTGATCGTCGCCTTCGCGGGCGTCGCCGAGGTCCAGGTCACCATCGCCGTCAGGTTCGCCGTCGAGGTATCCGAGTAGCGACCGGTCGCCGTCAGCTGCAGCATCGTGCCGTCTTCGAGCATCGGGTTCGCCGGCGTAACCGCGATCGACTGGAGCACGGGCGCCGTCACGGTGACCGTCGTCGAGCCGGAGATCGCGCCGAGCGTCGCGGTGACGACGCTCGTACCGGGATCGACCGCGGTCACGAGACCGGCCGGGTTGACCGTCGCCTTCGCCGGCGTCGCCGAGGTCCACGTCACCATCGCCGTGATGTTCGCCGTCGAGTTGTCGGTGTAATGACCGGTCGCGGTCATCTGCTGCGTGAGACCGTCCGCGATCGACGGGTTCGTCGGCGTCACGTCGATCGACGTGAGCGCAGCCGCGGTGACCGTCACCGTCGTCGAGCCCGAGATCGTGCCCGAGGTCGCGGTGATGACGCTGGTGCCCGGATCGACCGCGGTCACGAGACCGGCCGGCGAGACCGTCGCCTTTGCCGGCGTCGCCGAGGCCCACGTCACGGTCGCCGTGATGTTCGCCGTCGAGTTGTCGGTGTAGTGACCGGTCGCCGTCATCTGCTGCGTCGAGCCGTCCGTGAGCATCGGGTTCGCGGGCGTGACGACGATCGACGTCAGTGCCGCGGCGGTGACCGTCACGGTCGTCATACCCGAGACCGTACCCATCGTCGCCGTGATCACGCTGGTGCCCGGATCGACGGCGGTCACGAGACCGCCCGCCGTGATGGTCGCCTTCGCGGTCGTCGCCGAGCTCCACGTCACCTGCGCGGTGAGGTTCTGCGTCGTGTTGTCCGTGTAGTGACCGGTCGCGGTCATCTGCTGGGTGAGGCCGTCGGCGAGCGTCGGGTTCGCCGGCGTCACGACGATCGACGTCAGTGCCGCGGCGGTGACCGTCACGGTCGTCATGCCGGTGATCGAGCCCATCGACGCGCTGATGACGCTCGTGCCGGGATCGACGGCGGTGACAAGGCCGGTCGCCGAGACCGTCGCCTTCGCGGTCGTCGCCGAGGCCCACGTCACGCTCGCCGTGATGTTCTGCGTCGTGTCGTCGGTGAAGTGACCCGTGGCGGTCATCTGCTGCGTCTGGCCGTCCGAGAGCATCGGGTTCGCCGGCGTCACGTCGATCGAGGTGAGCGCCGCGTCGGTCACGGTCACGGTCGCGCTACCGGACTTGCCCGAGAGGGTCGCGGTGATCATGCCGGTGCCCTTCGCGACCGAGGTCACGGTGCCGGCGTTGTCGACCGTCGCGATCGTCGTCGAGCCCGACATCCACGTCGCCATCGTCGTCACGTCCATCGTCATGCCGTCGTCGAACGTCGCCGTCGCGGTCAGCTGCGTCGTCGTGCCGAGCGCGATCGTCGGGGTCGCCGGCGTCACCGCGATGCTCGTCAGCGCGGCCGCGCTCACCATCACGGTGACCTGCGCCGACTGCGTGCCAAGCATCACCTTGATCGTCGCCGAGCCGGGCGCGACGCCGTGGACGGTCGCCGTGCCGTTCGTGGCGCCGGTCACGGTCGCGATCGACGTGTCGCTCGAGGTCCACGAGCCGCCCGAGATGGGCGTGTTGTCCTGCTTCGCCGTCAGCGTGACGTCGGCGCCGACCTTCACGACCGGGTTCTGCGGGTCCAGCCGGATCGGCTGCGGCATATCGCCGCCATCGTCACCGCAACCGAATAACCCCAGCGTGAACAAACTGACGAGTAACGACAACAGAGCGCGAGTCATGGCGCCCTTCTTCGCAGATCCGCTCGACGAAAGCCACAGCTGCAAACTGGGAGTCTCGCCTGTGAAGCAGTGTGAAGGGCGCGACTACGTCACCAGCGTGTGATGGGCTACATTCCGTCCCGTGCGACAGATCTTCGTCGTCGTCCTGTTGCTCTCCGGTTGCGCGGATGAGCAACCGCCGGCATGCAAGACCGTGGACACCAGCTGCCAACCTCTGTACCAGCCGAGCTTCGACAACGTGTTCGCGAACACGCTCGAGCAAAAGTGCGGCATGGGCTCGTCGTGCCACTCCTCCGTCGGCCGGGCGGGGAACCTCGTCCTCGACGACCAGGTGCTCGCCCACCAGCAGCTCCTGCTCGAGGGTCGCGTGAAGCCGATGGACCCCTCGTGCAGCGAGATGATCGTCCGCACCGACTCGCCGGGAACGGACTACCAGATGCCGCCGGGCGACCCGTTGACGGAACAGGAACGCTGCGCGCTGATCCAGTGGGTGCAGCAAGGAGCCACGAACCCGTGAGATCGATCACGCTAGCTTTTCTGATCGGCGCGGTCGCGTTCGCCGGCTGCGGGGACCCACCGAAGCTGTCGGTCGAGGAGCTGCAGAACCCGGAGACCTGCAAGGAGTGCCACCCCAAGCACTACGAGCAGTGGTCCGGATCGATGCACGCGTACGCGTCCGAGGACCCGGTGTTCGTCGCGATGAACAAGCGCGGCCAGCGCGACACCGGTGGCGCGCTCGGCGACTTCTGCATCCAGTGCCACGCGCCGATGGCGAAGCTCCTCGGGCTCGCGAGTGGCTCGAACTACGATCCGGCCGCCCTGCCGCCGGAGGCGAAGGGCATCACCTGCTTCTTCTGTCACAACGTCGAGAAGGTCGAGGGCGATCACAACAACGGCCTCGTGATCGCGCTGGATCAGACGATGCGCGGCGGCGTGAAGAACGCGGCCGACACGCCGGCGCACTTCTCGAAGTTCGACCCCACGCTCATGGCGAGCAAGACGAATGACTCGACGCTGTGCGGATCGTGTCACGACGTGACGACGACGCCGGCCGACGTCCATCTCGAGCGTACGTTCGCCGAGTGGAAGACGACGATCTTCGCCCAGGACTCGCCGCAGACCTACCTGACGTGCAGCAAGTGCCACATGACGCCGACAACCGGCGTGATCGCGGACAAGCCCGGCCTCGACGTGAAGTCGCGCACCGACGGCTTCCACGATCACCACATGGCCGCGATCGATTCGGCGCTGACGCCGTTCCCGCAGCTCGACACGCAGAAGGCGGAGATCGAGAAGATCCTGAAGCCCGCGGTCGCGATCGTCGGTGTCCGCCCGCTCGGCTCGACGGCCGCGCCCGGCGGCATCTGCGTGCTGCCGAACGGCACGATCACGGTCCGCGTCGACTCGCTCGGCGTCGGCCACAGCTTCCCGAGCGGCGCCGCGCAGGATCGCCGCGTGTGGATCGAGCTGACCGCATACGACGCCGGCGGCGCGGTCGTGTTCTCGAGTGGTCACGTCCCCGACGACAAGGATCCAGAGCAGGTCGACGACCGCTACCTCCAGTGCCCGACGGGCAACCTCAACTGTGCCGGGTTCTGGGATCGCACGTACAAGGCCGACAACACGCAGGCGCACTTCTTCTGGGACGTCGCGCGCTACGACAGCAACCTCATCCGCCCGCCGGTGACGCTCGATCCGAATTCCGTCGACTTCGATCACTCGACGACGGTGACCTATCAGGTCGGCGCCACCAGCACGATCGATCGCGTCGAGGCGCGCATCCTCGTTCGCCCGCTGCCGATCGCGGCGCTCGACGAGCTCGTGGCGAGCGGCGACCTCGATCCCGCGATCCGCGCGAAGCTCGTCAGCCCGGAGGCGACGCTCGTCGCGACGACGAGCACGTGGCTCAAGTCGACCGCGATTCCCGCGTCGCGCTGCAACCCGTTCTAGATCACTCGATACAGAACTTGTAGACGACCGAGTCGGACGTCGTTCCGCTCGTCGCGCGAATCGTCGTCTCCCACACGCCCGGCATCCACAGGTTGACCGGCTCGAGCTTGTACGTGCCCGGCTCGCTCATCGGCGTGACCTCCACCTTGATCGGCGAGCCGTGCTGGTGCGACGGCATGAACGGCGTCACCTGCAGCGTCGCGCCATCGAGAGGCGTGCCGACGACGCCGCTCGACATCGTGCTGATCTGGAACACCCACGAGTTGTCGCCGCGCGCGGGCGGCGCCGGCGTCGCTGACTTCATCGTGTAATCGAGCATGCCGCTCGTGCCGGGCTTCTCGAGATCGACGTGGAACACGTCGGTACCGGTGACCGTCGAGCAATCGACCGGTTCGTCGTCACCGCCGCCGTCGTCGGCACCACACGCACCGAGGAAGCCGAGACCGAGCGCGAGAAGGGCGGGGCGCATGGTTTTCGTACGCATGACGTGGTCCGAGGTTACCGCCATACGTACGACCGGCGACAGCGGATCGCTCACCCGGTCTAACACCCTGAGAGCCGAGGGCTACTCCGTCAGTAAAACCATCGTGTCTTTCGACAGACCGAGGCCGCTGGGGATGCCCGTGTAGCTCACGCGTGCGATCGCGAGGGGCTCGTCGGGCACCGACCACACCTCCTGCAGTGTCGCGCCGGGGCGCAAGAACGCCGTCACCGTGGTGTGACCGCTCGCACCGAAGCCGCTGACGGGCTCGACGCGCAGCTGCAGCGCGAACTTGCGGATCGGCGAGTCCTTGCCCGCGACGCGCAGTGCACGTCGCTGGACGATGCGCGTCGACAGCATCCACGCCTCGGTCGTCGACCGGCTCGCCGGCGCGAGCGTCGTCGCGATCGCCGCGATGCGCGCGCGAATCTCTCGGGGATCGTCGCACTGCTCGTACCAGGCGTGAATCGGCACGAGATGGCCGATGCGCGGTCCGCGGAGCCACAGGCGGTAGATGATCGGCGCCTCGTCGGGACCGAGCTCCTCGACGACATACGCGACGCCCTCCGCTCCAGCGACGCCGAGCAGCGACATCTGGTGGCCGATGCCGTTCACCTCGTCCGTCGTGCACGCCGTCGATGTCATGTAGCCGAGCGAGAGCCTGAGCGTCGGCAGCGGCGCGTCGCGATGGATGTACGCATGGGCGAGCGCGCGCTGCATCCGGCGGGTGCGAGCGAGCGCGAGGAGAGCGGTCTGGGTCTTGGCGTCACGGTTCACGGCACGTCTCGAAGCTATGAACGCGCGAGTTGCCTCGAGGTTGCACTCATGTGATCGGCACGACGCGCGGGAATAACGTCGTCGGGTGAACAGTTCTAAGGCCGCTGTGTAGTGCCGTCTTCACAGTTGTTCACGGAAGACGGCAAGCGCGACTACAAGTTCACGGCGTCTTCACGACCGTCGACACCACGGTGCCTGCCCGATCGGTGCGGGTCCATGTCCCGGTGCGACGCCCTGCGACCATCGTGCCCTCGATCACGACGCCGTTCTCGAGCTGGCGCCACGGGCCATCGAGCACGCCGTCCTTGTACGTAGCGGTCAGCGTGACCGAGCCGCCGGCGTCGTACGCAGTCCACACGCCGGTGCGCTTGTCGGCCGCGAACTGACCGACGAGCGCGGGCTTGCCGTCGCGGTACTCGGTGTACGGGCCTTCCGCCTTGCCGTCCTTGTAGGTCGACTCGACCGCCAGCTTGCCGTCCGTGTACTTCTTGAATGCGCCGTCGAGCTTGCCGCGCTTCCATTGCTCCTCGGAGACGGGCGCGCCGGCCTCGGTAAACTCGCGCCACCAGCCGTGCTTCTTGTCGGCGACGTAGTTGCCCTCGACGAGCGTCTTGCCGCGCGGCGATAGCTCCTCGTACTTGCCCGACATCTGGCCCTGCGCGTAGCGCGTCTTCGACGACACCTTCTTGTTCAGGTGGAACGTCAGCATCGTGCCGGTGCCGTCGGTGATCGTGAACCGGCCGAGCTCGTTGCCGCTCTTGTCGTAGTAGATGAACTCGCCGTCGGGCTTGCCGTCGGTGAAGTTGCCCTGGAACACGAGCTTCTCGTCGGCGTACTCGAACCACGGTCCGGTCTTCTTGCCGTCGGCGTAGTCGCCTTCGCGTTCCTTCTTGTTGTTGCGATCGGTCCACAGCCACGCGCCGACGCGCTTGCCGTGATCGAACGCGCCCTGGACGCGTGGGACCTTCTTGTCGCGCCACAGCGTGAACGGTCCGTCGAGCTTGCCCTTCGCGTCGTAGTTCTCGTCGAAGAGCAGCGCCCAGAACTGCCAGATCTTGCGCGGCCCGCGTCGCACGCCGCGCACGAACGACTCCTCGATGCGTAGCGTGTTCTTGCTGCCGACCGTGTGATCGCCGTCGAGCTTGCCGGCGGTGAGCTTCGCGATCACGACGAGGTAGCCCTGGCGATCGAAGATCTTGGTGAAGCCGTTCGGCACGCCCTTCTTCAGCTGCGTCTCGCTGTAGAGCGGTCCGTCGGCGAGCCACTTCTTCACCTTGCCGGTGCCGGCCTTGAGCGTGTACTCGCCGAGCGGCTTGCCGGTCGTGTCGAACGCGCGCCACGTGCCGTCGGGCAGGCCCGCGACGTACATGCCTTCCTCCGCGATCGCGCCGCCGGCATGGTGACGCTGCCACGCGCCGTCGAGCTTGCCGTCCTTGTAGTGGCCCTCGATCGCGATCGAATGATCGGGAAACAGCGTCATGAACGGGCCGTGCTTCACGCCGTCCGCGCGCGTGCACGACCAGGTCGGTTCGGGATACGGCGCGGGCGTCGCGGTCGTGCCGGCCTCGCACGCGAGCTTCGGCATCTCCGGTTCGGGAACTCCTGCGTCGACCAGCGAAGGTGCTTCGAGCGCAGGACCCACGTGTCGTTCCGCGGTCGCCGATGTCGGTGGCTTTTCGATCGGCTCTACGGGCGCAGCTTTCGGCCCCGTCGGACCGGAGCCACAAGCGATGCTCGTCGTCAAGATCACGAGCAACGTGTGCGAACAATGCACAGAACTATTGTGGCACGAGCCGGCGTCTACGCGCGAAACGCAATTACCCTAGGAGCGATGAAGGTCACGAGATTCCTCGCGCTCTCCATGATGTTTGCCCTCGCGCTCGCGCACACCGCGGACGCTCGGCCCCGCCCGCAAGGCTTCGGCGGTAAGAGCTTCGAAGCGAACAAGACGTTCGGCCTGGGCCTCGAGCTCGGCGAGCCCTCCGGAATCACGGGCAAGTACTTCCTGTCCCCGTCCGGAGCGGTCGACTTCGGCCTCGGCTACATCTATGGCCACTACTACGCCGGCGACGGCCTCCACCTCTACGCCGACTACCTGTGGCATCCGTTGGTCCTCGCCTCGGCGGCCCCGTTCGAGCTGCCGTTCTACGTCGGCCTCGGCGGCCGGTTCTGGAGCTTCGACTACGGCTGCGACGGCAACGGCCGCAACTGCGCGTACGACGGCTCCGCGTTCGGTGTCCGAGTCCCGCTCGGTCTCGATCTGGACTTCAACAACGTTCCGCTCGACATCTTCTTCCAGCTCGTCCCGACGCTCGACTTCTACCGGAACTACCGGGACCGCGACATCTACCTCGGTATCGACGCGTCGATCGGCGTCCGCTTCTGGTTCAACTGATCCGTGGTAATAAATCTCCGGCTCCGACCCATGCGGCGGAGACTGGAGGTTTCCGATGTCTGCTCGGCTGCATCTCTTCAAGTCGAAGATTCACCGCGCCACCGTCACCCACGCCGACCTCGACTACGAAGGAAGCGTGACCATCTCGGGCGAGCTCATGGATGCCGCCGGGATGCTCGAGCACGAGCAGGTGCACGTGTGGAACGTCACCCGCGGCACGCGGCTCGTCACGTACACACTTCGCGGCGACAACGACAGCGGCATCATCTGTATCAACGGCGCTGCCGCGCACCTGATGAGCCCCGGTGACAAGGTCATCCTCGCGACGTTCGCCGAGGTCGACGCCGCCGAGGCTGCGGGCTGGAAGCCGACCGTCGTGTTCGTCGACGACAACAACAAGATCGTCGGCGAGGGCGCCGAGATCGCCGGGCCGAAGCGCCGGCTCAGCGCGTAGTCACTGCTTCGTCGTCTCGATCCAGAGCGGCACGACGACAGCGTCGGTCGCGCCGACCTGGATATCGCTGCGCCGGATCTCGATCTGGCCGCGGCCGCCGACGCTGTAGTACGCGCTGACGACGTACGTGCCGGGCGCGACCGGCGCGAACTTGAACCGGCCCTGGTCGTCGCTGACCGTCTGCAGCGTGTCGCCCGGGCCTACCGCGGTGACGACGGCGCCGGCGATGCGCATGCGCGTCGTCGTGTCGGAGACCGTGCCCTCGAGGAGCGGCGCGCCTGTCCTGGGGTGATAGCGCGTGATCTCGGCATCCCGCGACGCGGCGTAGTCGAGCGTGATCGGCTCGACGGCGCCGAGCGTGAACATCACGTCGACGTACATCGCCTCGCCTGCGACGATGTCGATGTTCGAGACCGTCACCGGCTGGCCGGCGTACGTCGCGTGGAGCGTGTAGCGGCCCGGCTTCAGGTGATCGATCTCGTAGAGGCCGCTCGGACCCGACTGGGTCGTGAACGTGTTCGCGCTGCCCACGAGCTGGAGCTCCGCGGTCGCGATCGGCTCGCCGCTCGCGCTGTCGCGCACGAGGCCGGCCACCGCGCCGTCGAGGGTCTTGTGTCGAGCGTGCGGGGAGCTGGCGCCGCAGGCGACCGCGAGGACAACAAGCGCGGCCGGAATCAGTCGGTTCACTGCACGCACTCTCTCAGGCGCGCTCGCGCGGGCCAAGCGAGAACGGCCTGGCAGTGTCCAACCAGGTGATGACGGGCGTACGAGCCGGGTCGCGTGGCACAATGACCGGCATGTTGCGCGCGGTGCTCCTCGGTGTGCTCTCGCTTTCGGTGGTCGGCTGCAAATCCGATAAGGAACCCGCGCAGTCACAAGCGGGCGTCGCTGCCGGCAAGGTGAGCGACGTCAGCGGCTCGGTCACCGTGCGACACGGCGATGTCGCACGTGCGCTCGCGAAGGGCGACACGGTCGAGGGCGATGACACGATCGAGACCGGCGCAGACGGCCACGTGCTGATCGAGCTCGTCCACAACAACGCGACGTGGGAGCTCAACGCGAACAAGAAGAGCAAGGTGCGCGAGTCGCTCGCGTGGAGCGAGCCGAAGCGCGAGCACAGCGCGAAGGCAGTCGAGCAGGACACCGCCGCCGCCGGCCGTCCCGCCGAGCGCAACGCCGCGGAGACGACCGCGAGCGCGAAGGCCGAGGCTCCGATGGCGCCGCAGGCCGCGCGTGCCGCCGAGCCT
>JABFXX010000211.1 GCA_013368795.1 Kofleriaceae bacterium | reverse complement strand
AACGGCGGCATCTACGGCTCGATGATGTCGACGCCGCTGCTCAACTATCCGCAGACCGGCATCCTCGGCATGCACAACATCGTCAAGCGGCCGATGGTCGTCGGTGACGAGATCAAAGTGCGGCCGATGATGTACCTGGCGCTGTCGTACGACCACCGCGTCGTCGACGGTCGCGAGGCCGTGTCGTTCCTCGTCGCGGTCAAGGATCGCCTCGAGTCGCCCGACCGGATGCTCGTCGAGGTCTGATCGCTGCCGAGGCACTCGGACTCATGACGAAAGCGAGCCCGAGCGCGGTCGAATACCTGGGAGCCCACGTGAGCTCCCTGCTGGCGGACCGGCCGTTCGCCGGATGGCAGGTCACGAGGACCGTCGACGAGGAAACATCCGAGGACGAGGCGCATTACCTGTTCGAGGGCCACGGCGTCGAACTGATCTGCGACCAGCAAGAGCGGGTTCTCACGATCTTCCTGCGTCGCGGAGATGGCGAGGCGCTGTCCGAGCTTGCCTTCTCGCTCAGTCGACGAGAGGTCCTCGAGCTATACGGTCCTCCGTCGTGCAGTGAAGCCGCTCGTCGGTATGAGGGACTCGGCGACATCGGGCCGTGGGACCGGTGGGATCACGCCGCTGCCTCGGTCCACGTTCAATATCGACTCGACCGTGACGAGATCGAGATGATCACGCTGATGCGCCCCGACGCGGCGCCGCCGCTCCTGGTGACGAACTAGCGCTCGCTCACAGGCCGCGAACGATCAGCGCGGAGCCGGCCATCGGATCCTTCGGGGCGGGCAGGGGCTCGTCGTCGATCGACGCCGCGGCGGTGTGCGCGATGCCCGCGACGAAGCCGCCGGGGATCGGTGCGAGCGCGGTGACCTCCTCGCGGCCGGCGCCGCTGACGAGCCACGACGTGATCACGGTGCCGCTGCCGTCGAGCGCGGCGATGAACGCGTCGTCGCCGCCACCGGCGAGCGAGGAGCGGCCGCCAAGGTTGAGCTGGCCGGAGAAGAATCCGCCGACGACGATCGTGTCGCCGACCGAGGTGATCGCGCGGAGGCCGTCGAAGTCGAAGCCGCCGAGTGCGACGGCGGCGCCCTTGTCGCCGGACTCGCCGTACCACACGACGATGCCATCGCCGGCGCCCTGCGTGACGAGCTGCGAGCTGCCGAACGTGAGGGTCTCGCGGGCGCTCGCGGCGACGGCGACGCGTCCGCTGGCGTCGAACGTGATGCCGGCGACGGTGTCGTCGGCGCGGCCGCCGAACGTCGCGTGCCACTGGTAGGCGCCCTTGTCGTCGAGCATCGCGACGAATGCGTCGCCGAATGGCGAGCGATCGTCGAACGGCGGGAATGCGTGGCCCTGGAGATCGGCGCCTGCCGAAAATGTTCCGGCGATCGCGACGCGGCCGTCGTGGGCGGCGACGCCCTGGATCGCATCGGTGCCGGGGCCGCCGGTGCGCTCGAGCCAAACGATGTCGCCCTTGGCCGAGACGCGCGCGACGAAGCCGTCGCTGCCACCGGCGCTGGTGACGACGTGCGAGCCCGCGCGGAGCGAGCCGGCGAACGAGCCACCGACGACGAAGTCGTCACCGTCGGCGGCGATCGACGAGATGAGGGACCATTCGCTCGCGTCGAGCGCCGTGCGCCAGCGGACCGCGCCGGTGGCGCGATCGAGCGCGACGACGACGCCGCCGGGATCGCCGCGCAGCGCGAGCGAGTCCTTGGCGAGGCGCAGGGTGCCCTTGCCCGAGAGCGTGACGCCGACGAGATCGCCGGCGGTCGCGAGCGGACCGGCGGTGCCGCCGAGCTCGGTCGACCACGCCGGCGCCGATGCGCGGTGCGCCTCGACGAACGTGGTCGCGCCATCGCCCGTGGTCGCGAGCGCAGCGAACGTCAGCGTGCCGTCACCGGCGACGCCGCGAAGCGATGCGCCTGCGCGATCGAGCACGACCGTCTGCGAAGTTGCAGACGGCGCGTGCGGACGAGCAGCACCTTTGCAGGCGCCGACTCCGAGCAGGACGAATGTTGCCGCGTGCAGTCGCACGCAGCGTGACTAGAGCTTCTCGCCGCGGGCGCGAAGCTGCGCGACGACGGCCGGAAGACCCAGCTTGTCGATGAGGCGCATCCCGCGCGCCGAGACGCGCAGCGAGATCCAGCGCTTCTCGTCCTCGAGCCAGAAACGCTTGTTCATGAGATTCACTTCGAACCGACGCTTGGTGTGGCGATTCGAGTGGCTGACGTTCGAGCCGACGAGCGGCTTCTTCCCGGTTACCTGACAAACGCGCGACATGGCACGTCTCCTTAGATCTTCGACTCTTTGAAGTCGACGTGCTTGCGAACAACCGGGTCGTACTTCTTGAGCACGAGCTTGTCGGGGGTACGCTTGCGGTTCTTCGAGGTCGTGTAGAAAAAGCCGGTGTCCGCCGTCGAAACGAGGCGGATCAACTCGCGGCCCGATTTACCTTTTTTGGCCATAACGCTGCTCCGGGGCTGGGTCTTATGGCACACACCCGCTCGCGTTGGCAAGCGCGCCGAGCATGCGCGTGAACCCTCAATCGTGGTCCTCGTCGTCGTCGGATTCGCCCTCGCGGATGGGCGTGCCATCCTCGGTCGAAAGCCGGGTCTTGCCCGAGACTTCGTGGGGCAGAACCCCTGGAATTGTCGTGGTTTTTCGCTTGGCGCGGCGCTGATCGATCGACATCGCGACGATCGTCATGTCGTCGCCCTGGGCCTGCTCCTGGGAGTGGCTGTCGAGATCAGCAAGGATCGCTTTGATCACATCGTCGGCGTTTCCCCGAGCCGTCCGGATGCGCCGGGACAGCCGGGACAGGCCGTATTCGACGCCCCGGGAGTCGCGCGCCTCGAGGATGCCGTCGGAGACCATGATGAGCATGTCGCCGGAGTGAAGCTGGACGCGGGCCTCGCCGGCATCGAGCTCCGGCGTGACGCCGAGCGGCGGCGTGTGGGCGCGCTCGGCTTGCAGCGGGAACACGCGATCACCGCGGCGCAGGAGCGGCACGCAGTGGCCGGCGTTCGTGAACACGAGGCTGCGCGTCTCCAGATCGTAGATGCAGTAGACGAGCGTCGCGAACATGCCGTCGTCGCCGAGGTTCGCGATCTCCTGATTGACGCGACGGAGCAGGCGCGCCGGCGTACGCGCGATCGCAGCGCGCGAGCGCAGCTCGCTCGTGACGCGCGCCATGTAGAGCGCGGCGCTGATCGCCTTGCCGGCGACGTCGCCGACGGCGAGGCCGAGGTGCGACGGGTCGTGCCAGATGAAATCGTAGAAGTCGCCGCCGATCTGATACGCGGGCTCGTAGTGGACCGCGAAGTCGAGGCCGACGACCTGCGGCACGTTCGCGGGCAGGAGGCTGCGCTGGATCTGCCGCGCAACGCGCAGATCGCGCTCGAGCTTCTCGCGGCGAGCGAGCTGCGCGGCGACGCGGGTCGCGTGCATCGCGAGGCCGACCTGCGTCGCGATCGCCTGCAGTAGATCGACGTCTTCCTGGCGGAACGCCTGCTTCGCGCTCTCGACGTAGACCACGCCGTAATGAGAGCCGTGATAGATGAGCGGCGCGCCCATGCGCGTGCCGACGGCCTCGTCGGCCTCGTCGGACGCCTCGCCGAGCAGCACGCCGCGGCGGTCGCTGACGACGTGCTGGATGATCGTGCCGGGCACGCGCAGCTCGCCGCCGAATGTCGGCTTGGAGCTCTCGCCCGGCGTCATCGAGCGATCGTGCGTCGTCATCTTCTCGCGCTCGCGTGCGTCGCGCTGACGATGGCGCTGGCTCTGGACGTGGAGCTCGCCGGTGCGCTCGTCCTCGACGAGCACGCCGACATCTTCGGCCTGCGGGAACAGCTCGAGCAGCGCCTCGACGACCTTGTCGAGCAGCGTCTCCTCGGTATCCGAGGCCGCGGTCGCGTGGAGGACCTGCGTGAGCGCGTCGAGCTTGCGCTCGATCAGGCGCACCGCCTTTTGATCGGCGACGCTGATGAGACCGGAGCTGATGAGGCCCGAGCTGATGATCGGCAGGCGACCCGAGCCCGAGTCCTCGCGCGCGCGCACGAGCGACTGCCCGGCGACGTCGACGATCGTCACGACCTGGCCCTCGAGCGGCTTCTGCTCGCTCGGGTGATCCTGCGCCTCGACGCGGATCTTGTTGTTCGCGATCATGATCTCGTCGTCGTGATGCAGCTGCGTCGCCGACTGCACCCGCACGCCATTGATGTACGTGCCGTTGTTCGAGCCGAGATCCTCGAGCGTCCAGCCTTCGCCCTCGCGCCACAGTCGGGCGTGCTGGCGGGACACGCGCATGTCGGGCACGAAGATCTGGCAGTCCGAGCGGCGCCCGATCACGTACTCCCCGTCGCCCAGCTTGTAGCGGCGACCGGCGATCGGCCCAGCCAGGAAGACCAGCGACGGCATGTCCAGGGAGCGGTTCTTACCACGCCGCGCGTCATCCCCGGCGCCTTCCGGATCACTCAGAACGTCACGATCTACCTGGAATGGTTTGACGAATCTGATGATCCCCGTTCGGGCAGGGACAGTACTGCTCGTTGGCCTGGGGCAGGGGCCCGCGACGAGAATTTTGTGGTCTATTAACGCCGTGCAGGCTCTCGGCAATTACATCGGTGGCGAGTTTGTCGCGCCATCGGGCACCGCTCTCGTGTCGCGCAATCCGGCGGCCGACGGCGCGGTGGTCTTCGAGACAGGATTCACGGTGGGCGCGGTCGGCGAGGCGGCAAAGGCAGCCGCAGCGGCGCAGCCCGCATGGGCTGCACTGTCACTCGCCGAACGCAACGCGCACCTCGATCGCTTCAAGGCAGAGATTGCGGCGCGCGCCGATCAACTCGCCGATGCGATCGTCCTCGAAACCGGCAAGCTCCGCAGCGAGGCGAAGCAGGAGATCCAGACGCTCCTCAATCGCTTCGATCTCGTGCGCGGCGCGATGGCCGGCGATCTCAAGGCGGGAGCGGTCGCTCCCGGCGAGTACCTCCGCTACCAGCCGCTCGGCGTGGTCGGCGTGATCGGTCCGTTCAACTTCCCCCTCCATCTATGTCACGCGCACGTCGTGCCCGCGCTGCTCGCGGGCAACACGGTCGTGATCAAGCCGAGCGACATCACGCCGCTCTGCGGCCAGCGCTACGCGGAAGCGGCGCACGCCGCGAAGATTCCGCCGGGCGTCATCAACGTCGTCGCCGGTACCGGCGCGGTCGGTGCGGCGATGGTCGCGTCGCCGGACCTGCGCGGTCTGTGCTTCACCGGCAGCTGGGCGGTCGGCCGGCGCATCATCGAGGCGAGCGTCGAGCGGCCCGAGCTGCTCGTCGCGCTCGAGATGGGCGGCAAGAACGTCGCCGTCGTCCTCGAGGACGCGGCGCTCCGCCAGGCGGTTCACGAGATCGTCGTCGGCGGCTACCTGTCGGCGGGCCAGCGCTGCACCGGCACCGAGCGCGTGCTCGTCCACCGCAAGATCGCCGATCGCTTCATCGACGCGCTCGCGAAGGTCGTGCGCGAGCTGAAGTTCGGCAACCCCGAGGATCCGAGCGTGTTCGCCGGTCCCGTCGCGACGCACGGCGCGCTGACGAAGCTCGAGGGCGCGATCGAGGCCGCGAAGAAGGCGGGCGCCGAGCCGATCGTCGCGGGGCAGAAGCTGCCCGGCGGCTACTACCGCTCGGCATCGCTGCATCGTCTCCCCGACGGCAACCACGACGTTGCCGGCTACACGGACATCGAGGTGTTCGGTCCCGATCTCGCGATCGAGGTGATCGACTCCGACGAGGAAGCGGTCGCCGTGATCGACGCGAGCCCGTACGGGTTCGTCAACGCGGTGTTCACCGGAAGCAAGGAGCGCTTCGAGACGTTCGCGCGCCGCACGAAGAGCGGCATGCTGAACCGCAACCGCTCGACGAACCTCGCGAGCCCGAAGCTGCCGTTCTACGGCGTCGGCAAGAGCGGCAACTACCGCCCGGCCGGCGCGTGGGCGCA
>JABFXX010000442.1 GCA_013368795.1 Kofleriaceae bacterium | reverse complement strand
CATCGCCTGCGCGCGTGTGATGCGCGGGATGGCGTCCATCGTGAACGACACGATCCCGCGATCGCGCAGCTTGCGGACCATCTCGTGGCTCTCGGGTGATGCGGGATGGAGGAACGTGACCAGCATCGAGCCCGCGGCCATCATGTCGACCTCGTGCTTGCCGGTGGTCGCGTTGAACATCGGCTGCTTCACCTTCAGCACGAGGTCCGACGCCGCGAGCATCTCCTCGACGTTGCGGGTGATCAGTGCACCCGCATTGCGGTAGTCGTCGTCGGAGGCGAAGATGCCGGCGCCTGCTCCCGCCTCGACGTAGACCTCGTGCCCCAGCTTCTTGTACTTCCTGACGGTGTCGGGCGTAGCAGCCACACGCCGCTCGCCGGCCATGATCTCCTTCGGTACGGCAATTCGCATGTCGCGAGGCTGCACGTGACCGCGTCCCGGCGACCATCGGACATCGGTGGAACGTCTGCGGTCTGGAGCAGAAACTCATCTCCACCTTTGGCGCATCATCATCACGCCGAAGGCGTGTGGAGCGGCGCCGTACCGCGCGTCGGCGTGTTATCGGCCTGATGACATCGAGCTCCGAATGACAACGCGAACGGCCTTGCCATGCGGCGGCAGCATCGAGACGCGTGGGCATGCTGCGTGCAACGCCGAGTGCAATGCTCCTCACGCTCGGTGCTCGCAATCAGGTCGACGAGCTCGTCGACTTGCTCGCGGTCTGCCACCGCAAGATCCGGCAGCACCTCGTGCTGGCCCGCCGCCTCGTCTTGCAGGGCCCGACGACGCCGGCGCCCGAGGTGGCCGAGACCGCGGCGCAGATCCGCCGTTACTTCACGGTCGCGCTGCCCCTGCATGTCGCCGACGAGGACCTGTCGATCGCGCCGCGGCTTCCGCACGCGGGCGGCGAGCTCGGCGCTGCGGTCGCCCAGGTCGCATCGGACCACGCGAAGCACCAGGCGATGATCGACATGCTCGTCGCGCTGTGCAGCGAGGTCGAGCGCGACCCGACGCGGGTCACGACGCTCGCGGAGCGGCTTGCTGCCGTCCTGGACGCGCTCGCGCCGGAGCTCGCCGGGCATCTCGACCTCGAAGAGCGCGTCGTGTTCCCGGCCGTTCGCGCGCTGCCCACCGCCGTGCGCGCCGCGATCCTCGACGAGATGCGCGCACGGCGCGGCTAGCGATCAGATACCGTCGATGATCTCTTTGCGCTTTCGCTCGTAGTCGGCCTGATCGATCGCGCCGGCCGCGCGCAGCTTGTCGAGCTCCTGCAGCCGTGCAGCTGCATCCTTCGGCGGCTGCGGCTGGATGACGACGGGAATCGCCGCCGCCGCGGCCGCGGCCTCGCCAGGCAACCCGCACCCGCTCGCCTCCACGAGGCGCTGCTCGACCCACTGCCTGCGCTGGTTCGGCACGATCGCCGGCTCGCGCCTGGGCACGATGCCGTACGAGTAGGCGATCAAGCCGACGCCCGCCGCGATGAACGCGGAGCCGAGGACGATGCTCTGCGTGCCCGACGTCTCGTCGTACCCATCGGAGTTGTCGTGGAAGCCGGACTGGAGACCAGCCGCACCGATCAGACCGAGGACGACCGCGCCGGCGATATCAAAGCCGCGACCGCGGAGCTCGGGCCGCACCTCGTACGGCTGCTCGAACGAGACATCGGCCTTTTGCACGCAGTGCTTGAGCGTGATGCTCTCCGTCGCGGCGCCGAGACCGCCGACGGCGGTGCCGCCTCGCGCGCTGCCGGCAAACCCGGCATTCAGCGAGGCCGACCGGCTCTCCGCAATGCCGGGCGACCCGAGCAGCTGGCGCCCGACCTCGCGCGGCGGACCGTAGACGTTGTTAGGGGACCAACGCGTGCACCCTGCCAGCGCACCAACCACGAGAACGACCATCACGATCCGCATGCGGGGTGCGTCTAACTGCTTTTGCCAGATCCTGTCAACGGAACATTTCGCCCGCCACAGGTACGCGAAATCGAGGGCGCGTCAGTTCAGCGTGATAGCCGCCCGGCGGCGCGTGCGCGCGTTCGAACGCCGCAGGAGCAGGCGAGCGATGGTGCTCATGACCTCGTCGGCGCTGAACGGCTTCACGAGGACGTCGTCGCTCAGCCACCCCGCCTCGGTCACGAGCTCGATGCGGCTCATGAACACGAACAGCGGGACTTCACGTTGCTCGCGGCAGGTGCGGAGCAGCTCGACGCCACGACCCTCATCGAGCTCGATGTCACAAAGGACGATCGAGAACGGGTAGCCCTCCTGCTCGGCTTCGATCACCCGCTGGCGCCCGACGTCGATCCGCGTCGCTCCCTCGACCTGGTCCTCGGGCAACATGCGCGTGACGGCGCGCAATGCAGCAGGCTCCCCGTCGACCACGAGGATCCGCGCGCTCCGCGAATATGGGTACCCCATCGAGATCGTGACTAACACGAGCGCTCGGCGTCTCCTTGCCGCAGACGTGCAGCGAATTGCTGCGGGTGCACGGCTGGCACCTGACGTGCACATCCGCGCGGCCATGCCATCGATCCTGACCCCGCTCCAGCGCATCGCGCGCAAGGCACGTGAACGAGTGCCCATGCCGCAGGTCGTGCGCGCCGTGCTGCAGCGCTTCGCTCCGAGCGACACCGTGACGCCGCCACCCGCGGTCGTCGCCCCCGAGCCGACGCCGGCGCCGGTCGCCGAGAAGCAGCCCAACTGGGAGCTGCGCACGCAAGCGGAGCTCGTCGATCACATCGTCTCGCACTTTCATGCCCGCCTTCGTCGCGACCTGCCGGCCCTCGTCGCGGCGGCGCAACGGATCGAGCGCGAGCACGCGCAGCATCCCGCCGTCCCGGTGAATCTCGCAGACGAGCTCGCCGCGCTCGCGTCCGAGCTCGAGGGTCACATGGTCAAGGAAGAGACCGTGCTGTTCCCGATGCTGCGCACCGGCGCGCGCGGAGGTCAGCTCGACATGCCGATCCGCATGATGGAGCGCGACCACGACAACCACGCCGACGCGCTCGACCGCATTCGCCAGTGCACCACGAATCTGAAGCCGCCGACCGATGCGAGCACGGCATGGCTCGATCTCTACGCCGGGCTCGTGCGGCTCGAGACCGAGCTGCACCAGCACATCTATCTCGAGAACAACGTCCTGTTCGCGCGCGCGGCCGGCGAGCGCGACGGTTGAAACGCTAGCGCGTGAGGCGCGCCGCGAGCATGCGTTCGATGTGCGCGTAGATGCGCGGCTCGTCGAGATACCGCGACGCGCGGACGGCCGGGATGGCCTCCATGCGAGCGATCACGGCCTGCACACCGTCGCCCGCGGCGCGATCGCACCGCTCGTACAGCCCGTCTGGGTCCTCCTCCAAAGGGTTGTGCTCCGCCAGCACCTTCTGCAGCGTGTCGATCAAGGCGTGTGTCGGCGGCGGCACGAGCAACGAGGCGATCGCGGCATGGTCGGCGTGGAGGACCGCGATGAGCTGCGCGACTCCGTCATCGTTGCGCGCTCGCGCATCCGCGAACAGGACCTTCTCCTCCATGGCAATGTGACGGAGCAGACCCGCTCGAAACTCGGTGTACGAGGTCTCGTCGACCTGGGGAGCTGCGACCGCCTGCGCCAGGAGTGCATCGAGTCGCGCATGGTCGCGCGAGAGGTACTCGCGAATCGTCACCAGCAACCAGTTAGCACGGGCTGATGCCGACGGTGCTGCCGTCGTCGCGATGCGCGGGTACAATAGCCGCGATGTCCAAGGTCCTGATGGCAGTCCTCATCCTCGGCGGCTGCGCCAGCGAGACCAGCCATCCGACATGCGACGAAGCAATCAACGCCGCCGCGACGAGGCATGGACACGTGAGAGGTCTCGGCCTCGGTGCTGCCACCGCCGCGATCGCCGCGTGCGAGAACGAACGCTGGCCCGTCGCGCTGAGGGTCTGCATCCGCGATGCACAGACCCAGACCATCGTCCGCGATTGCATCGTGTCTGGCGTCTCGGAGCAGGAGCGCCCGAAGGACCGTTGAGAGCCGCAACCTGCAACGCTTGCGACGCATTTTGCGAGACCCGAGGCGCGCAAGTCTTCGAATCAGGCTGCGCGCGGCTGGCACGAGGCGTGTACCGAGCCTCGTGCCCTACCGGATGAGAGCCTCGACACGCTCCTGCGTCATCCGTTTGCTCACATTTGCGCTGACGTTCTTCGCGTCGGCGCAGGCGAGCGCGGACCACCTGCGGTTCACATCGGACCATGGCCCGGTGCACGTCTGGACGCCTCCGGCCTATGACCCATCGACGGCAGGCATCGTCGTGTACGTGCACGGCTACTACACGGATGTCGATCGCGCGTGGGAGCGACATCGTTTGCCGGAGCAGTTTGCCGCGTCGGCCCTGAACGCACTGTTTGTCGCGTGCGAGGCACCCGCCGGTCCTCGCGAGCAGGTGCAGTGGACGTCATTGCGCGAGCTGCTCGATGCCGTCGCGAGCCACCTCGATGCGTCGCTTCCGCAGGGACGCGTGGTGGCGGTGGGCCACTCGGGTGCACATCGCACGCTGTCGCGCTGGGTCGCGGAGGAGAGCTCGCGCATCGAGACGCTCGTCTTGCTCGATGCGTTCTATGGCGATGACACCTCCCTGCCGGGGTGGCTGAACGCGTCCAAGGATCGCAGGCTCATCAACGTCGCAGCCGACACGCGACGCTGGGCGGAGCAACTCCACCGGCTACTGCCAGACACGGTCCTGCACGACAGCTTTCCGTCGGCGGGTCAGCTGGCCGGTGCGCGCGACGCCCGCATCCTCTACGTGCGTTCGCAGTTCGATCACATGACGATCGTCACCGGCGGCGTCGTGATCCCGCTGATCCTCCGCGCCGCCCGCATTCCGCTCGTCACCGAGACGCTGTCCCAGCTGTAGCGCGCGCCTCCGCCAGCAGCGCCTCGATCTCGGGATCGCTGCCGTGCAGCTCGAGACTTCTCTCGAGCACCGCGATGGCTTCACGGGCCCGATCGAGCTCGATCAAGATCACACCGAGCGCCTCGAGGAGGCGCGGGTGGTCTGGATGAACGTCGAGGCCTCGCCGTGCGGCCGCCTCGGCGTCGTTCAGCCGATCGGACGAGCGAAACATGACCGCCAGCTCGACAAAGACTTCGGGCGCGGGGTCCGGTAGAGCAGCCGTTCGCTCGAATGCCGCGATCGCGTCGTCGACTCGCCTCAGGTCGTGGCCCAGCAGCTTGCCGATCTGGAACAGGATCGCGCCATCGTCCGGCGCGAGCGAGAGCGCCTTCTCGAACGCGTGCCACGCGAGCTGGTACTCGCGCTCGTCGATGAACGCGACGCCCAGATTCCAGTACACGTCCGCATCTTGCGGCGAACCTTTCGCCTCCGCGAGCAGATCGTGGTGATCGCGAAACAGCGTCCATGGCTCGGCACGCTCGGAGCTCTCGATGACGATCTCCACCCGTCCCTCGTGCACGTACGATTCGAAGTGAAATGCTCCGAGATCCTTGATCCGCAGCCCCACGGACAGGAAGTTCCGCTGCCGGAAGGTTCGGAGTTGCTCGTCGTTCAGCGGAATACACACGAGCCGGCGGAGGATGTCATCGCTCAGGACGGCGAACGCACCTGGGTCGTCGAGCCGCTCGTTTCCCTTCCAGAACACCGGCGTCGCGCCCGAGCGGAGGTGGACCAAGCTGGCCGATTCACGCACGAGATGGCGGAGGATCTCCGGAAGCGACCAGGATGAGGACATGACGAGTGATTCTACGACGCGTCGTTCGAAGGCGTTCTCGTTTCGAGCGCGATGTCGTCAAGTCGATAGCGCATTCGCGACCTCATCGACTGTCACGTTACTGACTCGATCACACTCCAATGGGTGTTCGTGCGCGAGGTCGCACCACTGGAGGAGTCATGTTTGCTCGATCGAGAGTCTCGTTTCTGGCGTTGGTCATGGCCGTCGTATTCGCGGTTGGTTGCAAGAAGAGGAAGGAAGAGGCGCCTGTGCCTCTCGTGCCTTCCGCCGGTTCGGCGGGCTCGGCAGGCTCCGCCGGATCAGCGGCTGCCGCGGCCCCGACGTTGACCGACCCACAGATCGCCGCGATCGTCGTCGCAGCCAACCAGGTCGATATCGACGCCGGTCAGCTCGCGCTCTCGAGATCGAAGAACGCAGAGGTGAAGAAGTTCGCCGAACGCATGGTCACGGACCACGGCGCGGTGATCAAGGCAGCGACCGACCTGGTCACGAAGCTCGGCGTCACCCCGGAACAGTCCGACATGAGTAAGGATCTCGTCGCGGGCGGCGCCGACGCGCGCGCACAGTTCGAGAAGCTCGACGGCGACGCGTTCGACCGCGCGTATGTCGACAACGAGGTCGCGTACCACGAGGCCGTCATCGACGCCCTGAAGTCGCAGCTGATCCCGTCGGCGAGCAACGAGGAGCTCAAGAAGACGCTCGTCGGTGTGCAGCCCGCGTTCGACGCCCACCTCGCGCACGCACGACAAGTGCAGGCCGCGCTCGCCGGCGACGGATCCGCTGCACCCGCACACGCGCACGCGCCATGAGGGCGCCGATCGGATTGTGGGCCGTTCTCGTGCTCTCGGGCTGTGACAAGCACGAGCCACACACGCATCACGTCGCGATCCGGGACATGCAGTTCGTGCCGGCCGACCTCTCCGTCTCCGTCGGAGACACCATCGTCTGGACGAACGAGGACATCGTGCCGCACACGGTCACGGCGGCTGGTTTCGATTCGACCGCGATCGAGAGCAAGCAGCAATGGCGGCATGTGGTCGCAGTGACCGGCGACTACTCGTACGTATGCTCGTTTCACCCGACGATGCACGGCACGATCACGGCGCGTTGAGCCTTCTCGAATTGACACCGCTCGACTCGAATTGACGACAGGTTCGCCTGGACGCGCCTTCGCTCCGTGTTCTGGAGCTGCGCCGGACTTTGCATTCGTGCTCTTGTCGGATGGAGACGAATCCGCTGTCTTTGCGTCCACCGACGAGTGCACTCCGGTGGTTCGCGCTCGCTATCGTCGCCCTCGCCGGAGCGGGCATGCTCGCCTCCGTGCTGGTGCTGACGCGAGTGCCCGGCGTCGCGTCGGCGCTCGACCTGGATCCAGCGCTCGCGACACGGAGCCTGGTGGTGCATGTCAACCTCGCGACCGGGGTCTGGTTCTTCGCGGTCCTGGCGGGCCTCGCGTGCCTCGCCGAGACATTCGGCCCGTCGGGCGAGGGCCCGGTGACGGTGGCGGTCATCGGCGTGGTCGTGTTCCTCGCGGCCGCCGTGTCCCCTGCCGCCGCCGTCCTCTCGGATTACGTCCCGGTGCTCGACCATCCGGCATTCTTCGTGGGACTCGCCACCTTCGCGGCAGGCGTCGCGTTCGATGTGGTGCGTCCCCGGGCGTTCACGAGCGATCGCTGGCTGCCCCGCGAGGTTCGATATGGGGTTCGTGCCGCGGGCTACGTCTTCGTGATCGCGATGGCGACGACGGCTGCGGCATACCTGTGTCGCGATCCGACCGCCACGCCGGCAGCGCGCTACCAGCACCTGTTCTGGGGTGGCGGCCACGTCCTGCAGTTCGCGGCCACTGCCGCGATGGTGGCGACCTGGCTCTTCTTGTTCCGGAACGCGGTCGGCGTCCCTGCGCTCGCGTCGACGATCACCGCGATCGTGTTCGCGCTGCTCGTCGCACCGGCCATGCTGGGGCCGATCCTCGTCCTGACGCGGCAGTCTCCTGCGGCGTTCACCTCGCTGATGGAGGTCGGCATCTTCCCGGCCGTCGTGCTCGTCGTTGTCGCTGGGGCGTCGACCGCGAGACGACACGGCCGCCCGAGCGACCTGCATTGGCCCGTGCAGCCGATCGCGGAGCGCGGCCTGATCGTCGGAGTCGGCATGACGCTGCTCGGGTTCGCGCTCGGCGCAGCGATTCGCGGCGACACGACGCTGACGCCCGCGCACTACCACATCAGCATCGGTGCGGTGACCGTGAGCTTCATGACGACGTTGCTCGTGCTGTTGCCGAGGTTCGGCGCGCCGCTCAGCCATCCTCGGCTGGCGATGTGGCAGCCCGTGCTCTATGGCGGTGGACAGACCGTGTTCGCGCTCGGGCTCGCCATCGCCGGCTTCTGGGGGAGCTCGGGGCGCAAGCTTTACGACGCCAGCCAGCACGTGATGGCTTCGGCGGAGCGCATCGGCTGGATCGTCGCGGGCCTCGGAGGGCTGCTGGCGTTCGCGGGTGGGATCGCGTTCATCGCGCTCGTCGTCGGCTCGACGCGCCGGCTGATGACGACCTGAGCGTCATCATTTCGAGCCGGGCTGTTATCGGTCTGAGCTGGCTCGTGGCGTCGCGCGCAGGTCGCGGACCGGCCAAAACGCGCACTCGTTGCGCCGCACTGCCGAGTGGCGCAGCGACTGCGCGACGCGTGTGTGTGAATTCGCGGATCTCGCCTGGCACGACGCGCGCAACCTCACGTGCACGTCAGCATGCAGTTCCCAGCGTCCGCGAGTCAGGTTGCCGAAGCGCAAGCGCCGCCGCTGATCCTTCCAGGCGAACACTTCACGGCGGCGCTCGCGTTCTTCGCGCTTGGAGCGACCGGGCTCGTCGCGATCGCGCCGGAGCTCGCCGTCGGCGCGTTCTTCGTCCCGCGCGTCGTCGCCGTGGTGCACCTGTTCACGCTCGGCTGGATCATGCTGTCGATCTTCGGCGCGCTCTGTCAGTTCCTGCCGGTCGCGATCGGCCGCGGGCTCCGCTGGCCAGCGCTCGCGCACGTCACGTTCAGCCTGCAGATCCTGGGCGCGGCTGGATTCGTCGTCGGCCTCGCCATCGGACGCTCGAGCTCGATCGTCATCGGCGCGTCTGCCCTGTCAGCAGCGTTCGTGCTGTTCGCGCTCCATCTCGGTGTCACGCTCGCATCGGTTCGCGAACGCTCGGTCACCTGGTGGGCGCTCGCAGGCGCCACCGTGTTCCTCGTGGTGACGCCCCTCTATGGGCTGGCGCTGCAGCTGAACGTGATCGATGGCCTCGGCGTCCATCGCTTCCACGTGGTCGCGGTCCACGCACACGTCGCGATCGTCGGCATCGTGCTGCTCGTGATCGTCGGCGTCGCGCATCGCCTGATCCCCATGTTCTTGCTGTCGCATGGCGCTAACGAGCGGCCCGCGTGGGTCGCCGTCGCGCTGCTGTTCGTCGGCGCGGGTCTGCTCGCGCTGCCGGTTGGAGGACTCCGTGTCGATGTCGTCGGCGGTGTGGTGGCGGCGGCCGGCGTGATCGCGTTCGTGATCCAGGCGATCGCGTTCTTCCGTCATCGCAAGCGCCGTGCTCTCGATCCGGGCATGCGGCTGGCCGCCGCAGGGCTGCTCGGGCTACTCGCCGCAGTGACGATCGCGCCGGTCGCGTTCTCACGTGGCCTCGGCGACATCCGTCTCCTCACCACGTACTTCATCGTCCTGCTCGGGGCGATCACGCTGTTCGTCGCCGGGCACTACTACAAGATCGTTCCGTTCCTCGTCTGGTATCACCGGTTCGGCCCCCTGGTCGGAGTCCGCAAGGTTCCCAAGGTGGCCGAGTTGTTCTCGGAGCGTGCCGCGTCCGTCAGCGGGCTCGCGCTCGCTATCGGCTACGGCGGACTCGCGCTCGGGACGTACCTGGGCTCGCTGGCGGCCGTGCGCGCCGGCGCGGTCTCGTTCGTGATCGGGGTGCTGGTCGAGGCAATCGTCATCGCCGGCATCGCTCGCAGGAGGCCTCTATGAGTGACTCTGATGAAGCAACCCGCGCGCTCGTCTACGAGGCGCTCGAGACCGTGATCGATCCAGAGATCGGGCTCGATATCGTGACGCTCGGTCTCGTCTACGACGTCACGGTGGCCAACGGCACCGTCGACGTCACGTTCACGCTGACCACGCGCGGCTGCCCGATGGAACGGCCGATCAGCGGCGGCATCGTGCAGGTCGTATCGGAGGTCCCTGGCGTGACCGATGTCCAACCCCACCTCGTCTGGGAACCGCGGTGGCATCCCGGGTTGGTCAAGGAGGGCGCGCTGTGATCCACGCAAGTGATCGAGTCGCCACGGTCCTCGCGCAGGATGCGCGGCTCCTGGACGTCTTCATCGCCGCATCGCCCGCGTTCGAGAAGCTGCGGAGCTCGGCGATGCGCAAGACGATGGCGAGACTGGTCACGGTCGAGCAGGCTGCGCGCATCGCCGGCGTGGATGCGACGGTGCTCGTCGATCGGTTGAACGAGGTGCTACTCGGTGCAGCGCCCAGCAAGAGCGCAGACGATTCGCGCACCGCGAGCGTTGCACCGCTTCCGCCGATTCCCCCATCGCTGCGCTCGCACGCACCGGATCGCATCGTCGATCTCGACGTGCGCGAGGACCTGCGTGCGGGCAAGGAACCGTTCCGGCGCATCCTCGATGCCGCGCGCGCACTCCCCGTCGGGAGCGTGCTGCGCGTTCGCGCGATCTTCGAGCCGGCGCCGCTCTACGCTGTGCTCGCGAAGCACGGTCTCGGTCATGCCACCGAGTGCCTCGGCCCCGAAGACTGGCGCGTGTGGTTTCATCACGAAGCCCCCACGCCCGGTCGCGAAGAGCCCACCGAGGTAGCGGCCCCTGCCGACGGCGACGTCATCGTGCTCGACGTCCGAGGCCTCGAACCGCCCGAACCGATGGTTCGCACGCTCGAAGCGCTCGCGACCATGCCGCGCGGCATGACGCTCGTGCAGCTCAACGTCCGCGTGCCGCAGTACCTGCTGCCGAAGCTCGCCGAGCGCGGCTTCACCTACGAAGTTCGCGAACAGGGTCCCGACCTGGTTCGCCTGTTCATCCGTCACCGAGAACCATGAAGGAGTCACGAGACATGCCTGCTATCGAGCTCGATATCCGTATTGTTCCACCGCGTGAAAAGCATCCAACGATCTTCCGGACGTTCGATGCGCTGTCCCCGGGCGAAGCGTTCACGCTCATCAACGATCACGACCCTGCCCCACTCCGGCACCAGTTCAACGCGACGCGCCCGAACCAGTTCGACTGGTCGTATCTCGAGAGCGGCCCGGTCGTGTGGCGCGTCAGCATCGGGAAGCGCGCCTGATGCTCTCGCTGAGCAGCGAGGTCGCCCCGCAGCTCGGTCTCGCAGAGCTGGATGCTGCATGCCGAGCGCGTGGGCTCGATGGCGAAGAGGTCGTGCTCGCAGCCGGCGAGGATCTCGATGCCGTCGTCGAGCGGATCCGGTCATCCGGTGCACGCGTGGTGGCGTTGCGGGCCTCACGCATCGACGATGCACCTGCGCTCGCGCGCTGCTCGGCCGCGCTCGACGCTCCGGTGTCGGTCCCCCTGGCATCACTCGATCGCGACTGCTTGCCGAGTGTCGGTTCGGCCTTCGTCCACGCGGGCGGACGTCTGCTGCTCGGTCATCGCACGAACCTCGACGAGGCGATCGAGGTGTTCGCGCTCGTGCGTTCGCTCGGCGCGACAAGGGCGCTCGGGCTCGCGTGGGAGCTCCATCCAGCGTCGGACTCTCTCGACGAGGCGAGTGCGATCTTGCTCGCGACGCGGGACCTCCTCGGCGTCGTGCGACTGCATGGCGGCGGCCCCGAGCAGCGCGATCAAGATGGTCGCGGTGTAGGGCCGCTGATCGCCGAGCTAGCACTGTCCGGCTTCGCCGGTCCGATCATCCTGTGCCCGACCGGCCCGGAGACGCTGCCCCGCTGGGCCACGTGGCTCCGCTCCCACGGTAGCTCGGGCTGCGGTCACGCCGTGAGCACGCGCGCGATCGAGCTGGACGTCCGCGACGTCGAGCCGCGACACCGCTTCGACACCATCATCGGCGCCTACCACCTGCTGGTCCCCGGCATGACCCTGCACCTCACGGTCGACCACGATCCGGTGTGCATGTACTACACGCTCGAGGCGACGGAGCCCGAGCGCAGCTTCTCGTTCCAGGTCGTCGAGAACGGCCCGGACGTGTGGCGCGCCGACGTGACGAAGCTGTGAGGAGCGAGCTTTGCATGGCAACACCCCATGATTCGTTCGACGTTCGCACTCAGCATCGTGTTCATCATCGGTTGCGGCAAAGGCTCCGAGCAGGAGGCGCCGCCCGCTGACAATCCCGACGTCCAGGAAGCCCGCCAGACGTTCCAGACACTCTGCGTCACCTGTCACGGTGAGAGCGGGAGAGGCGACGGCATCGCCGCAAAGAACCTCGATCCCAAGCCGCGCAACTACACCGACAAGGCGTGGCAAGCCTCGGTGACCGACGACCAGATCAAGGAGATCATCGTGAAGGGCGGCGCCGGCGTCGGGAAGAGCCCCGTCATGCCGGCATCGCCTCAGTTCGAGCACAAGCCCGGCGTGCTGAACGAGCTCGTCCGGATCGTGCGCAGCTTCGGAAAGTAGCCAGCTTGGCGACCTTCTGGTCAGTCATCGGCGCTGCCATCCAGCGGCTGGAAACCGAGCACGCGCATCTCGAACGAGGTCGCGAGCAGGATCGCCGCCTCGAGCGGGATGTGCATGTCCTTCACGACATTCCGCGCGGGGTCGACGAACAGATCGCGAGCCCCCGGGAACCGGGCGCCGCGCAACGTGCAACCCTCGAAGCGCGTGCCCGTGAACAGGCAGTCATCGAATTTGGCCTCGGTGAGGTCCGTTTCGAAGAAGTTCGCCTCCCGGATCGCGCAGCGCGCGAAGTGCGTCTTGCGCAGCATGAGCCCGACGAAGGACGCATAGTGCAGGTTGCAGTCCTCGAATGACATGCTCGGTCGCTTCGCGACACGGCTGAAGTCGAGGCCCATGAGCTTGGACTTCTTGAACGCGACATCGTGCAGCGACGCCCCCATGAGCTCGGCGCGCGTCAGATCGCAGTCTTCGAACACGCAGTCTTCGAGGCGACTGCGCTGCCAGCGTGTCTCGCCGAGCTTGCAGCGACGGAACACGCACTTGGTCAGCTCGAGCCGGCCGAGGTCCACGCGCTCGAGCGCGAGGTCCTCGAAGGTTCGATTCTCGAAGGTGTCATCCTGCTCGAATGGGTTCATGGACGGCGCCTTGATCTTACGCACGCGGGCGCCGGATACGACCTCTCGCGCGCCGCGAATCAGGCGTCCGATCTGCGACGCGACAATGCTTGGCAATCGCGAGAAGTGTGGCACCGGGTCATGGGGAATCGGTTCCCGTCGGCAGCCGGACCGTGAACGTCGATCCCTTGCCGACCGCGCTCGCCACCGTGATGTGGCCACCGTGCGCCTCGACGATCCGGCGCGCCACGAACAGGCCGAGCCCGACACCCGGGCTCGTCGCCTTTGCGGCGTCGGTGCGACGGAACAGCTCGAACACGTGCTCGCGTTCCGCGTTGGACATGCCGATGCCCTGATCGCTGACCGCCATCACAGCACTGTCCTCGTCACGCGTGACGGTGACCCGAACGGTTCCACCCTGCGGCGAGTACTTGATCGCGTTGTTGAGCAGATTCGTCAGTACCTGCTCGATGCGGACCGGATCGCAGCGGAACACGACCGGCTGACCGGGGAGATCCATTACCAGGCGATGGGTGCGCGTCGCCGGTTCGAACAGGTCGACCATCGCTCTCGCGAGCTCGCAGGCGTCGCAGGTCTCGAGCTGAAGCTGCAGGTTCCCGGCTTCGATGCGCGCGGCATCCATGAGGTCGTGCACCATGCGCTCCATGCGATCGATCTGGCGCTGCACCCGTCCGAACAGCTGACGCATCCGCGCCTCCGTCGGAAGCGGCTCGTCCGGCGTGATCATCTCCGTCGCCAGCCTCAGTGCCGTGAGCGGATTGCGAAGATCGTGGGCGACGCCCGCGAGGAACGCCAGCCGCGCGTTGCGCTGGTCTTCGAGCGTCGACGCCATGTCGTTGAAGCGATGCGCGATCGAGCGAAATTCGACCGGACCTTCCTCGGCCGCGCGCGCGGACCGATCTCCCTGCGCGTAGCGTTCGATCGAGCCGACGAGCGCCAGTGCAGGCCGGAATGCGCGGCGCTGCAGATACCATGCGGCTGCCCCCAGCCCGAGCGCGAACACCAGGGCCGCCGGGATCCCGATGAGGTCGGCGTTCCGGTCCAGCCGCGATGCGAGCCTCGTGAGTGCACGGCTCTGCTCGACGTTGACCCGCCCCAGCTCGCGAGCCGCCCGGTACGCTACATCGAAGTCACCACGCGTGTCGGCGCGAACGCGCATCGACGAGGCATCTGCCGGCAGGTCGCGTAGCGCGGCGAGATAGCTACTCGAGGCGACGATCAGCTGATTCAGGGTCACGAGCTCCCGCTCGCTGTCGACGTAGTGCGTTGCCTCGCCGAGCAGCTGCGTGAGATCTTCTTCCGTCGATACCCGAGACATCGCGTCCCCGGCATCGCGCAGCGACGCGAGCTCGAGCGCGATCTGCTCGCTGATCCGCACGCCCTCGACGGCCGTACCGACGCGGCGCGCGACGCCATGCAACTGCGCCGTCATGTCGACCAGTGCCGCAGCGACCATCACCGCAAGACACGCCGTGATGACAAGGACGATCACGGAGGATCGTCGCAGGTTCATGCCCTTCGTCTTCATGGGATCAGCGAAGCGCTTGGCGCCGATGTCGACGCGTGGCGTTAGCCAACACGAGGATCAGGATCGGAACTACGATCACGGCGAATGCCACGGCGGTGATCCACGCATGCTGCAACGCGAACAGCACGATGGCAGCGACGCCGACTGAGAGAAGCGCCGTCATGCCGACGAGTCGAACCCTGGCCTTGTGATGCGCTTCTTTGCGGCGTTGACTCGATCCCTCGGGAAGGGTCGGAGAAGTAGCCGGTCGCATGACACACACGAGGTGCATGACGCGTACCCCGGCGAGCGCATCGCACGAGATGAGGAGCGCCGTCTCGCTGGCACCTTCATGCCGTGGCGCTCGTCGAGGCGCGGCTCGTACGCTGGATCCAGAGCGCGAGACTGAGGCCCAGGGGCGCGGTCCGTTCGTGATACAGGAGGTCGAACGTCGCCGGCATGACACCACCGAAGCCGTGGAACGTGACGACCCGCGTGCAGTTCGGCAGTGCCGCGAGCCTCTGCTGCGCGTGCGCGGCTTGAATCGACTGCGACGGCAGCGACCCCTCTCCGAAGACCGTCAGCTCGAACGGATTGTAGAAGTACAGCGCGTCGTACTCGTTCCAGTCGACCGCGAACGCGTCTGCATGGAGGAAGTGCGTCCGATCCGCGACACCGAGGAGCCGCGCGAGCTCCGTCGCGGTGTTGACGAGTGAGCCGTGCTGCTCGACGCCGACCCAGGTACCTGCGGCCGAGAGCGCACCGATCGCGCACATCTTGCCAATCCCCGAGCCAACGTCGAGGACACGCGTGTGCTTGGTTGCACAGACGAGCCCGGCGGCTCGGACCGCGACGCTCACCGGGGTCCAGTGTGTCGATGACAAACGTCGGAGGTCATCCGGCAGCAGGCGATCGAAGTGCTGATCGAGATTGCTCACATGACAGCGCCGATGGCGGCGTGGCCTGTTCGGCGCGTCGCTCACGGCACTCCCAGGAGATCGAGGATCGCGTTGACGAACGTCAGCGGATGCGGCGGACAACCTGGCACGTAGAGCGCCGGTATGACGTCGTCGAGGAAGCTCCGCTCGACACCGCGCGCACCGTCGTAGAGCCCGCCCGAGATAGCGCACGCGCCAACGGCGACGACGAAGCGGGGCTCGGCCATCGCGTCCCACGCGAGCCGAACCGCATCCTTCATCGTGCGAGTCAGTGCGCCCGACAGGACCAGCGCATCGGCGTGTCTCGGCGATGCGACCCATTCGATGCCGTACCGCTGGAGATCGAAGTTCACGTTGGCCGTGGCATTCAGCTCCAGCTCGCAGCCGTTGCACCCACCTGCCGAGACCTGCCGCAGCTTGAGCGAGCGCCGGAACAACTTCGCGAATGCTTCATTTGCACGGATCTTGGTCCGCGCCTCGTCGCCAGGCTTCACGACCAGCTCCGCCCGAGCCGCGCCCCCCATTCGCGGCTCGGGCGTCAGCTCGATCTTGGCCTCGGGGCATGCCGTCACGCACTCGCTGCAGAAGATGCAGCGCCCGAGGTCGATCGACAGCGGGTCGAGGCGGATGGCCTCCGTCGGACACGACGCCGCGCATGCGTCGCAGCCACTCTCGCACGCGCCTTGCCCGATCTTCGGCAACCCGCGAAACCCGGCCGGCTTCACCGCGCGAACGTCGGGGATGAACTGGTTGCCCTGCGACAAGCGGACACGCAGTGACTTGAACATCATAAGTCGTTCCCGCAGTAGGAGAGATCAAAGCTCTTGTTGCAGATTGGAAAGTCGGAGATGGCATTGCCGCGTACCGCCAGCGCGAGGCCCATCCAGTTCCGCAGCGACGCATCCTGGGCCTTGTAGTGGACGAGGGCACCGTCGGGACCGGTCTCCAGGCAGTGCACCACCTCGCCGCGCCATCCCTCGACGACCGCGATCGCGAGCTGGGACGAGTGCAGGCCGGGCAACCGACTCCGCGCCGGCCTCCAGGTATGTGGCTCGCTGACAACGCGTTCGAGCCAGTCGAGCGACGCATCGATCTCGGCGATACGGAGTCTCGCGCGAGCCCAGCAGTCGCCGGTGGTCTCGGTACACAGCTTCATTGGATGGTGCTCGTACAGCCCGTGCGCCGGAAGCCGGGTATCGATCGCCACGCCCGCGCTGCGCGCCGCCATGCCGACGAGACCTAGCCGCGTCGCTGTATCGTTCGACACCGCGCCAACACCGACGAGTCGATGCCGCACCGTTCGCGATGACTCGAAGCAGTCGTCGATGATCGCGCCGTCGCGCCGCAGCAGGTGCACGTTCGCGCGCACCAGCTCGCGCAACTCGTCGTCCAGGGAGATTCCGCTACCGCCCGGACGAATCGCGCCACGCCCGAACCGACTTCCGCACAGTCGCATCGATGTATTGATCGCGGTGGTCCGGAGCCTCCCGTAGGTCGATGCGCCGGGGAGAAAGCCGATGTCCGCTGACATCCCGGCGAGCCCGGACAGGTGCATCGCGACGCGCTCGAGCTCGAGTGCGACCGCGCGCGCGAGCTCGTGCTCCGGTGCGAGGTCGTGGCCGGCCAGCTGCTCGATCGCCGCGGCATAGGCCCAGCAGTGCGCGATCGTCGTGTCACCCGCGATCGTCTCGACCCACGGTGCCAGCGCTCTGGGATCGCGCTCGAGCAGGCGCTGCTCGACGCCACGATGCTGGTAGCCGAGATGGACCTCGAGATGCAGCACGTGCTCGCCGAAGCACATGAAGCGGAATGATCCGGGCTCGATCACCCCGGCATGAATCGGTCCGACGGCGACCTCGTGCACCTCCTTGCCATCGACTCGATAGAACGGATATGCAGCCATCGCCGCCTGATCCTGGCCTTCGAATCGAACCGGCTTGAGCCATGGATGCCCGGCGACGCGGACGCCCAGCTGCTCGTGCAGCTCGCGCTCGAAGCAGTGGAGCGCCGGCAAGTCCGAGGTCAGCTCGTGATAGCCATGCGCGGGCTCGACGGACGTCCGCGAGGCGAGCAATCGCGGACCATCCTGGTGCACCACGGTGACGAGCACGCGCTCGCCATCGCGGCGACCGTACATCGTGATCGGGCGCAGCCCCGCGCGCGCACGTTCGAGGAGCTGCGCACGCCAGTGCCCGACCTCGAGGGTTTCGATCTCCGCGACGGGAATTGTGTGAGCGAGCACCGACGTCACGATCCCTCCAGCGAGTGCGCGACGGTCATCATCAGCGCGTTGAGCTGCGGCGGGATGTAGATGCCGAGTACCAGCAACAGCACGAGGAAGATCAGCTTGTGCAGAGCGCCGGTCAGGCGTTGTCGCGGCCACGTGCGTGCCTGCTTGGGCTGGCCCCAGATCATCGGGAAGATCGTGCGGCCCGTCGCGACGAACGAGACCGTGATCAACATGCAGAACGCGGCGAACACGAACATCTGACTGCTGGTCACGAGCGCCGAGAGGATGAGCAGCTCACCGAGGAAGCTGCCGAACGGCGGAAACCCGAGCAGTGCGAAGGTCCCGACCATCAGGAACAGCCCACTGAACGGCAGGTCCTTGATGAGGCCCGCGATCGACTTCGTATCCTTCGTGCCGTAGTGCGCCTCGATCTTGCCGGCGGTCAGAAACAGGATCGCCTTGATGAACGCGTTGCTGAGCACGTAGAGCAGGACCCCGAACGACGCCGAGGCGCCGAGCCCGAGGCCAATGGCGATCACGCCGGCGTGGTTGATCGCGGCGTATGCGAGCAGTCGTTTGAAGTTGTGCGTGGCGACGATGCTCGTCGTCGAGACCGCGACCGATGCGAGCCCGATCGTCACCAGGACGCCGGTGATCAGCTCGCCACTGCCAGGGCGATAGACATGCACGACGCGGAACAGGAACACGAGCGCGACGTTGAACTGGACCGCGCCGAGCATCGCCGTCACGGGCGCCGGCGCCTCGTCGTAGGCTTCCGGCAACCAGCTGTACATCGGCGCGAGGCCGAGCTTCGTCCCGATGCCGATCAGAACCAGCACGACGCCGAGCTGCCGCCACGCATCGGCCGGCCCGACGACCGCCGCGGGCATCTCGTCGAGGAGGAGCGTGGCCGCGTGGCCAGATAACTCCATGCTGCGCGTCAGGCACGAGAAGCCGAGCACGACCAGCGCAAGCCCGACCGAGGAGAACAGCAGGTAGCGCCACGACGCGAGTCGCGACGTCGGCACCTCGGCCCGCACGATCATCAGCGCCGCCGCAAACGTGGTCACCTCGATCCCGAGCCACATCAGCAGCAGGTGGTGACTCAGCAGCGCGAAGTTCGATGCGGCGAGAAAGCCAAGCGCGAGGAAGACGAAGCGGCGCGTCGGCAATTCGACCGCGACACGCGCGCGCACGTACACGGCGATGCCGGCGAAGATGACGTTGATGACAGGCGCGAACAGCTGCACGGTCGCGTCACCCCGCAGGTAGCCCTCGAGAACCGGCGCCTCGTCCGGCAGCACCGCGTGAGCGATCGCGACGATCGACGTCATTGCCGCGGTGACGAGCAACACCGTCGACGCACGTGCCCCAGCGCGCGTCGTCCAGACCGCGAACGCGCTCGCGAGAGGAAGCCCGACCAGGAGTAGCCAGGTCATGGGTTCAGCCACTCCACCGCGCTCGACTTCGCGGTGCTCGTGCGGGCGAGCGTCGTGAGATACCAGCGGAACAGCAGCACGGTGACGACGAGGATCACGGTCTGCGCGAGCTGCATCGCGGGATCGCGGGTATTGCCGAGCTCGAACATGGCGATGCCGTTCTCGATCCGGAGGGCGCCGACCATCTGACTGAACGGCCCCCTCTGCGTCGCGAGCACGAGAAAGCCGAGCAACACCGCCGCCGTTGCTGCCGCGACGATCGAGTGTTCGTCGCCTGCGGCTGGCACGAGCATGTCGGCGAAGCGAAATGCCACGAGGACGAGCGCGACCGCGAGCGTCCACGACATCAGGTTCGGCGGGATGACGTCGTTGCGCGAGGTCGCACTCTGCGCACGAAGGGCCGCATACAGCGCGATCGGGGCACCGAGGCCGCGCACGATCACGAGGTCGAACATCCCGATCGAGAAGGGAAGCGGGTCGAGGGCTGGATGAAGCTCGTAGCTGATCCACGCCATGAGCAGGCCCTGAACGGCGAGCCCCAACAGGCTCAGCCGCCACGACGCGACGAACAGCGGCACGACCAGGACGCCGACGAACGCGATCAGGATCGGGTTCACGCGTGCCCTCCCCGTCCGAGCATCGACAGGAGCGCGATGCCTGCAGCCACGAGCCCGACGACGATGTACTGCGGCACGACGCGCAGCTTGAGGCGCGCGATCAAGGATTCGGCCATGCCCAGGACGACCGCGATCGCCATGCAGATGCCCAGGTGAGACGCCACCGCGACGATCGAGTGCTGACCCGCGAGCGGATTCAGCAGCGTGGCCGCGACCGAGATCGCGGCGAACATCTTGATCGCCGAGCCCAGCTGCAGCATTGCCAGCTCGGGTCCGCTGTGGTCGAGGATCATCACCTCGTGCACCATCGTCAGCTCGAGGTGTGTCGTCGGATCGTCGACGGGCATGCGGGCGGCCTCGACCTGGATCACGATCAGGAGCGCTGCGACGGCGGCGACCCACATCACGACCGCCGAAGGCCCATCGAGCTGCGGTACGAGCGCGGCCTCGAGGCTGCGCACGCCGCCGTGTAGACAGAGCGCGCCGGCGACGAGGAACAGGACGGGCTCGAGGAGCGTCGCGAACGTCGCCTCGCGCGACGCGCCCATCCCTTCGAACGAACTGCCGGTGTCGAGCGCGCCGAGCATCAGCGCGACCCGACCGATCGACCACACGTACGCGAACCACACGAAGTCGAACGGGAACGAGACGAGGGACCGCGTTCCCACGAGCGGCACGATGCACGCGGATGCGACCGCACTGACCAGCACCACCGCCGGCCCGATCCGGAATACCGGCGTCGTGACCTTGCTGTAGACCGGTGTCTTGCGGACGAGCCGCAGGATGTCGAACGCGAGCTGGAAAATCGGAGGACCGACGCGCCCCGCCCAGCGTGACTTGACGCGGTTGATGATCCCGACGACCACGATCGGCATCACGAGGAGCGCGAGGAGGTTTGCGGCGATGCTCACGACGCTTCTCCGACCGCGATGAGCGCGAGAACCACGAGCACGAGCAATCCCGCCGCAAACGCGAACCGTGGCTGCTCCGGGATCCGCGAGGACGTCTCCTGCACGAACTGCTCGCCCTGCCCGATGACCTCGAACATGCGCTGCTCGACGGCGTCGACGTGGTGGGTCGACAGATGAGACGCGTGCTGGGGAAATGGCTCGCTCGGCAGCTGCTCGCGGGTGTGGACAGGAAGGGCCGGACGAAACAGCGTCGACAGCTGCGCCGAGAACGAGCTCCCCGTGTACTGCATGCGCGGCGTTCCCGCGGTGTAGCCGCAGCCCCACGTCACGCTCTCTCGCGAGCCCGCGCGTCGACGCCAGCTGACGAGCATCGCGACCGCGAGCGCGAGCGCGAGACCTCGGGTCGCCCACACGACGGGGCTCAGGACGCTGGCCAGGTTCAGCGTGTGGTCGAACGGGAACAGCGCGACGACCGGGTCGATGATCGCCAGTGCGACGGCCGGAACGAGGCCAAGCGCGAGAATACCGATGCTGTGCGCCACCATCGGAATCGCCATCGTTCTCGGCGCGTCCTCACCGACGTGGATCGTGGGATCACGTGGCACGCCAAGGAACGTCAGGCCAAACGCGCGCGTGACCGAGAGCGCTCCGACGGCGCCGACGAACGCGAGTACCGCGGCAGCACACACGAGCACGACATCGCCTTCGACCGTCGGCGAGGCGCCCGACATCAGGCCCGAATAGACGAGGAACTCGCTCATGAAGCCGTTGAGCGGCGGCAGCGCGCACATCGCGAGCGCACCGATCACGAAGAAGACAGCGGTCTTCGGCAGCCGCCGCGCGAGACCGCCAAGCCGCTCGAGATCGATCGTGTGCGTCGCGCGATAGATCGCGCCTGCGGCATAGAACAACGAGCACTTGAAGAAGGCGTGGTTGAGGATGTGCAATAGCCCGCCGCCAAACCCGAGCGTGGCGAGAGTCGGATCGGACCACGCCCAGCCGAGCATCCCGACGCCGAACGCCATCGCGGCGATTCCGACATTCTCTGTCGACGAGTAGCCGAGCATCCGCTTCAGGTCGCGCTGCGTCGCCGTGTAGAGCACACCGAACACCGCGGACGCGGCGCCGAAGATCAACACCGCCCACCCCATCCATGGTTCTGGCTTGCCGGCGAGCAGCGTGAACCGCAGGAACGCGAACAGCCCTGCCTTGTGGATCACCCCGGACATCAACGCCGACACGTGTGCCGGCGCGGCCGAGTGAGCACGCGGCAACCAGGTGTGGAATGGAAAGAACGCCGACTTCAGCGCGAACGACACACCGAGGAGCAGGAACAGCGTGCCCTGCCCTGCCGGATGGCTCGCGAGATACGTCCCGAAGTCCGCGAAGTCCATCGAGCCCGTGTAGCTGTGCATCAGCATGAAGGCCGCCACGAGCACGAACAGGCCGACATGCGTCGAGACGAGGTAGTTGAACCCGGCGAATCGGATCTTCTGATTGCGGTAGTCCCAGATGACCATCAACCAGGCGGCGACCGCTGCGATCTCCCAGCCGAGCAGGAACACGAGCGCGTTCTGAACGGCGTAGATCAGGACGAACGACAGCGACGTCAGGTTGAGCAGCGCGAAGTGCGGACCGCCGTTGCGACCGTGATCGAAGTACGGCTGCAGATAGCCGAGCGAGTACAGGGTGCCGAGGAACGTCATCGGCAAGGACCAGACGAGGAAGAACGCGCCGAGCGCGTCGACGCGAAACGCGATTCGCTCGATGGGCGCCGGCCATGGCCAGGTCACCGCGAGGTGTCCGTCGCCGGCCAGGATGGGGACGATGCTGAGGATCACCAGCACCATCGCGATCGCTTGCGAGCCGAGGGCAACGAGTCCCCGCGCGCGGTTGGTGCGCAGCCCCGCTGCGAGAAGTGCCCCGATCAGGAGCACGGGAATGCTCGCCAGGTAGAAGCCAGAGCCGACCATCAAGTCGCCGC
>JABFXX010000422.1 GCA_013368795.1 Kofleriaceae bacterium | reverse complement strand
GGGCGCGGGCTGCGGTGTCACGACCGTCGTCGACGTTGTCGACGGCGACTGTGCGGGCGCGGGGGCCGGCTGCTGCGTCGGCTGCGGCTCGTACGGATCGCTCTGCGGAACGTCGTCGGCCATGGCTACCGAGGGAAGAAGGGCGGCGCCAAGCACCACCCCGAAGGCGCGTGCGAATTTCATGGGAGTCCTCGCTTGCAGTTATTGCTAGGGGACTTGTGCAAGAGGGTTGCCACCAACGTGAACCTACGCATTCGCGGGTCGCACGTGAGCGGGACGCGCTTCGGCGCACGATCCGCGCGGATCAGCTGGGCGGCGATCGGCTCGGCAATTTTCCGACGACGAAGTCGATCCGCTTCACGCGTTCAAGCGGCGCGGCGAGCGCGCGCGGGGGCGAGTGCGACCTGCTCGAAGTCCGAGAGCTCGACTCGACGCGTGCGCCACCAGTAGTCAAACGTTGCTGCGGGCCACAGGAACACCTCGCCGTCGGGCGTCTGGTACCAGCTCTGGCAGCCGGTCGCCCACACGGTGTTCTTCATCCTCGCGGCAAGCTCTGTCTTGAATGCTTGCTCGACGGACGGCCGCACGTCGATCGACGCGAGGTTCTGCTCCTGCATCAGCGCGACCGCGTTCGCGGCGTATCGCGACTGCGCCTCGATCATGAAGATCATCGAGTTGTGGCCGAGGCCGGTGTTCGGCCCCATGAGCAAGAACAGGTTCGGGAAGCCCGACACGGTGATGCCGAGGTAGTTGCGCAGCGACGACCGCCACGCGTCGTTGAGCTCGACGCCGTCCGCACCGACGATCTTCACCGACGACAGATAATCGGTGACGCGGAAGCCGGTGCCGAGGATCAGCGCATCGACCGGCCGCTCGACGCCCGCCTTCGTGCGCACGCCGCGCGGTGTGATTGCCGCGATCGGATCGGTGATCACGTCGACGTTGTCCTGTTGCAGCGCGGGGTACCAGTCGTTCGAGATCAGCACGCGCTTGCAGCCGAACCGATAATTCGGCGTCACCTTCGCGCGGAGCTCGGGATCCTTCACCTGGGTCGAGATGTAGCGGCGCACGATCCGCTCGATCATCTCGTTGACCTTCGGCGCGTACGCGAAACCAACGACGCGGCTCTCCATGAGCCAGTACAGCCCGGTCCGCCTGAGCCAGTGCGTGGCGGGTACGTGTTCGAACAGCCAGCGCTCGGCACCCGACATCACGCGGTCGCGCTTGGGCACGACCCACGGTGCCGTGCGCTGATACACGTCGAGCCGGTCCACCTTCGCTTGGATCTGCGGCACGAACTGGATCGCGCTCGCGCCCGTCCCGATCACCGCGACGCGCTTACCCGCAAGCTCGTAGTCGTGGTTCCACTGCGCGGAGTGAAACGTCGTCCCTTCGAACGACGCGAGGCCCGGGATATCCGGCAGCGAAGGAATATGAAGCGCGCCATTCCCGAGCATCAATGCGCGTGCCTCGATGTGCTCGCCGCCCGACGTCTTCACGTGCCAGCTGCCGCTGCCCTCGTCGAAGCGCGCCTCCTCCACCTTCTGCCCAAACTTCAGATGCCCGCGCAGCCCGTACTTGTCCGCGCAGTGCTCCAGGTAGGCCAGGATCTCCGCCTGTCCGCCGTACGCCCGGGACCAGCTCGGATTCGGCTCGAACGAGTACGAGTACAAGTGCGAGGGCACGTCGCACGCCGCACCGGGGTAAGTGTTCTCGCGCCAGGTGCCGCCCACGCGGTCGGCCTTCTCCAGGATGACGAAGTCGGTGATCCCCAGCCGCCGCAGCTGGATGCCCGCACAGAGACCCGAAAAGCCTGCGCCAACGATGACCGCGGAGAGCATGCCCTGACCGTATTCCAGCTATTGACCTATAGTCAATAATCAACGAAGTCCCTCCGTGATCGAGCGGACTTGCTAGCGGTGAGCGCGGTACGCCGAAACCGCGCCGAGACCGTACCGGGGTAAGTTTCCGCGCCGAGACCGACCGAGACCGTACCGGGGTAAGTTTCCGACCTCCGAAAACGAAAACGTGCCCCTGGTTCGGGGCACGGAGAACGTATCCGCGGGGCCAGAAACTTACCCCGGTCAGGTAATCAGTACGGGTAACCGCTCACGCCGACAGCTGACTGAGCGCCTCGTCGACCTCGTCGAGCTCCCACAGCCGGCGCTCGATCTCGCGGTCGAGCTCGCCATCCAGCATCGGACCGGCGGCGCGCTGTGCGACCCGCCGCACGAGCTCGTCGACCGCCTCCAGCTCGTCCGCCAGCCGTTCGATGCGGCGCACGCACTCGTCGCGGTGACGTAGGCGGCGAGCCATGATCTCGCGGCGGCGCGCCGAGCGATGCGGGTCGGGCAGCGGCATCGTGCGGGGCAGGTCGCTCGAGCCCGCGAGCCGGAGCGAGTCCAGACAGCGCTGGTGGCTGACCGCGAGGTCGCAGAAGTGGTCGAGCAGCTGCTGCAGCTCGAAGCGCTGCGCCTCGTGCGGGTCCGTACGCTCGATCTCGTTCACGAGGTCACGCAGCTCGCAGTACTGCTGCTGCCGTACGGCGCCTGTCGGTTTCAGCTGGCGCAGTCGCTCGGCCTCGCGCTTCTGCTTCACGCGATACTCGAACTGCTTGTCGAGCGCACGCCGTACGAACCGGTACCGCGTCGCCATGCTGCCGATCGCGACGAACGTCGCCATCGCGACAAGTGCGCCGAGCATGCCCGCGTAGCCGACTCCGACGCAGACGGCAAATGCCATCACCGAGAGGCTCACGGGGTTGAACAATGCGCCTCGTACGTACGTCAGCGCCGTTTCCGCCTGCGGCGAAATCGGGACGATCGAGAGGTCTTGATCCTGGACCGCTGCGAGCCGCTTCATGAGAGAAGCCCCGTACAACCCCCGTGCCACTGCTTCTCCGTCGGTGCGTCGTGGCGTTTTGACCCAAATCCCGGTCGCCGACGACACACCGTGGTGTTTCTGCCGATCCTATTCGGACGACGACGAGCGTCTGTTCTTGTCGACGATCGCTGCGACGATGAGCAAGAACGCGAACAGTCTCAGCAGGTAGTAGTACGGCGTGTATTCGTCACGCGGGTCGCGCCCGACGAGGAGCGCCCAGTTGAGCCCCAGTGACCAAAACGCGATCGCGAAAAACAGGAAGAAGCGATCGCTCGCAAGTCGCCAGTAGCGCAGGAAGAACAGACCGCACACGAAGCACAGCGCGCACAAGATCCCGAGGAAGTACGTGTTGAGCGCTTCGATCATTTGCTCTCCCACACGAGGCCCGTGACCAACAGCGTGAGACCGACGAGAGCCGAGCCTGAGCGGAGCGCCCGTAGATCGGTCTCCGGCGACGTGACGACCACGTCGAGAAACAGAAAGATGTTGTTGAGCGCAAGGAACGCGAAGCACAGCGTGCTCCAGAGGAGCAATCGGCTGCGGTTCTGCCGGTAACTCCGGAACAGGAGCCCCGCGCACGCGATGCTCGTGAGCGCGCACAGAACGTAGACGAGCTCAGGCATCGGGGTCTCCTTTCTTCTTGGGTCGCAACACGAAGGCGTCGGCAAACATCCGCGCCTGCTGCGCCGTCTCTTTACGGACGCGCTCGAGCGCACTCTTGGTGAGCAAGTTCAAGACCTCGATACGGTCTCGCCGGTACATCTCGACCAGCTCCGCCACCGCCGCGCTCCACGGACCGGTCGGTTCGAGCACACCGGTCGGCCGCATCGCACGCAAGCACTGATCGATCTCGTCCTCGGGCAAGCTGAGCGCCAGGCCCTTGGCGATCTCCGCCGCGGTGCGCGGGGCGAACCCGACACCGTGGAGGTGGACTAAGATCTCGAGCTTCTCGAACGAGTCGACGATCTCGGTCAAAAGCTTACGTGCGGTCGCGGACAACTCGATTGGTACTTTGATCTCAAACGATCGGACAATGCAAGCATGGCACTCCCAGCGACGATGCGGAGGTTTACGATCTCGCTTTCCGACGCGGATAGAGGCGTCTACGAGGCCCTGGACTGGCGGGTCGCGCAGCATCCCTCCGAGAGTCCCCGCTATCTCGTCGCTCGCGTCCTGGCCCGTGCGCTGGAGCACACCCCCGGTCTCGAGTTCAGCAAGGGCGGCGTCTCCGACGATGAAGAGCCGGCCCTCGTCCATCGCGACCTGCGCGGAGACCTCGTCGCGTGGATCGAGGTCGGCGCCCCGACCGCCGATCGTCTCCACAAGGCCAGCAAGGCGTCGCCGCGCGTCGTCGTGTACACGTGGAAGCCGTCTCACGTTCGCGAGGGCCTGGCGGAGCGCAAGATCCACCGCGCGGAAGCGCTCGAGCTTGTCTCGCTCGATCCCGATTTTCTCGATGGCGTGGCCGCAACGCTCGATCGCACCAATGCGTGGGACCTCTCGGTCAGCGGTGGTGCGATCTACCTGACGGTCGGGGACCGGCTGTTCGAGACAACCGTCAGCGGCAGCACGAGCCGCTCGGGCTGAAGCAGTTGTCGCCTACCGTACCGGGGTAAGTCGTCGCGTCGCGTCGCGTACCGTACCGGGATAAGTTGGCGGACGACGCTTCGCGCGTTCGGCGGCCAATCTCGTTCCGGCCGCTGGGTACCGTACCGGGGTAAGTTGTCGTCTACGCTCGCGCGGGCGGTGGCCACACTCGTTGTGGCCGCTACACGCAGTCACCGACACTTCGTCGGGCCAAAGCATACGCAACCTGCAGGGCGGCTTTGTCCGCCGTCCGACGTCGTTCGGACTAGACGTCCGAACACCGGACGAGTGCCTGGTGAGTTTCAATGTTTTCGCGGTGAAGGAGCGTGGTGCGCGACTTGCTCATCGCGCGCTGAATGTCAAAGGCGCGCCAAATCCTGATGGGACAGTTCTACATGGTCCAACGGCGCTGCGCGCAGCGTCAGCTTCTCATGCGACCAGATGACGAGACAAACAACGCGTTCACGTACTGTCTTGCCGTCGCAGCGAATCGGTTCCGGATCGAAGTCATTCTGCCGATCGCGGAACCGAACCATCACCACACGATCTTCTTCGACCGCTATGGGAACTTCCCCCTGTTCCTCGAGTACTTCCACAAGCTCTTCGCGCGAAGCCAGAATCGACTGCGAGGTCGTTGGGAGAACTTCTGGGCAGCCGGAGAGTGCTGTGTCGTTCGTCTGCTCGATCCCGAGACTGTGATCGCAAAGATCGTCTACGCGGCTACCAATCCGGTCAAGGATCTGCTCGTCGAGCGCGTGCATCATTGGCCAGGAGTGAATGGATATACGGCGCTCATGTCTGGTCGGCCGCTGACGGCCAAGCGGCCGCGACACTTCTTCCGCAAGAAGGGCCCGATGCCTGAAACGGCAACGCTTCACCTCACAATTCCGCCGGAGCTCGGCGAAAGAGCCGCAGTGCTCGAGCAAGTACGCGCTGGTGTTCTGGAGGTAGAGCGTCGCGTTGCGCAGGAACGACAGACGACCGGTGCTCGCGTCCTCGGGCGGCGAGGGGTACTCGCGCAGTCATGGAGGACCATACCCGCCAGCGTCGAGCCGCGTCGCAATCTTCGGCCTCGGTTTGCGGGCTCTCTCGTCAACCGCATGACCGCATTGCTCGAGTATCGCAGCTTCCTGGCCGCCTACCGCGCCGCTCGCGAGAAGTGGCTTGCGGGACTCCCCGCTGCGTTCCCCATCGGTACGTACTGGCTCGCTCGCTTCGCGGCCGTTCCGATCGTCTCTGCAGCCTGAGCCGTCGTCCGGCCCATCACAGTTGTCCGCGTCGATACTGCTCCGACCTCGGTCAGGGCATCGCCGCTGCATGGCCGAACGCGTGCGATCAGGTCTAACGGAGCCGTTCGCGCGCACGAAACACGCCCAGCAAGTCGCCCGCGCGTTGTGCCTCACACCGACACAGCACGCAGAGCTCGGCCCTCGTTTAACAAACCCCGGACGGAGAACCCCAGTGAGCATCGCCGGCGAGGAATCTGCCGTCGGGATCGCTAGGCAGTGCCTGCTGGC
>JABFXX010000585.1 GCA_013368795.1 Kofleriaceae bacterium | reverse complement strand
TTCTTCTTCGTCTGCAGCGTCGAGCCGTAGCTGCCGGTCTCCGACGGCGGCCGCACGAACGGCCTCGACTGCTCGGCGAGCGGGCGTGCGAACGGCTGGCTGCCGTCGCCCGCGGGCGGTGGCGGCGTCGGGCTGCCCCACGCGCGCGCCGCGGGATCGGATTTTGGATTCCACGGCTGCGCCGCCGGATCGGAGCCCGCGCCCCAGCGCTGCGAGCGCACCGGGCCCGAGCCGAGCTCGCGCGCCGACTGCGGAACGCCACCCGAGCGACCGACGCCGGTGCCGCCGGCTTCCCACTCGTTGAGCGGCGCCGCGGGCTGGGTGCGGCGGAGCATGCGGCCCATGCGATCGACGAGCATCTGCGCCGCGTGCGGATCGGCCGCGAACGGCACGAGGTCGCGCGCGAACTCCGCCATCGACGCGTAGCGCTGCTCCGGCGACTTCGCGAGGCAGCGCAGGATCACCTGCTGCAGCGCCGGCGGCGTGTTGATCATCGGCGCCGCCGGATCGACCGCAACCTTGACGCACATCTCGGAGAACGACTCCGCCTCGAACGGGCGGCGGCCCTCCAGGACCTCGTAGAACACGGTGCCGAGCGACCAGATGTCCGTGCGCGTGTCGACGAGGCGCGCGCTGCGCATCTGCTCCGGGCTCATGTACGCCGGCGTGCCGAGCAGCGACTGCGTCTGCGTCAGCTGCATGTCCGTGCCCATCGGCGACTTCGAGATGCCGAAGTCGAGCACCTTGATGAGCGCGCTGCCGTCGGGGCGCCACGTGACGAACAGGTTCGTCGGCTTGACGTCGCGATGGACGATCGACAGCGAGTGCGCTTCCGCGAGCGCTTCCGCGGTCTGCAGCATGATCTCGACGGCCCACTGCACCGGCAGCACGCCGCGCTGCTTGAGGAGCTCGCCGAGGTCGAGACCCTCGAGGAACTCCATCACCATGTACGGCGTGCCGTTCTCGAATGTACCGACGTCCGAGACGCGCGCGACGTACTCGCTCTTCAGCTTCACCGCCGCCTGGGCCTCACGTATGAAGCGTGAGACAGCATCCTGATCCAACAGGACGTCGGGCCGCAGCATCTTGATCGCGACGCGCTCGTTCAGTGCGAGGTGAGTGCACTCGGCGACGACGCCCATTCCACCCTGGCCGAGGATCGCATCTACGCGATACTTGCCCTGGAATACCTGGCCAACGGTCACGCCGTCGGCTGGCTTAACACTCTGCGCCACGCTCGAAAATCGTAGCGTGCGCAGTCCGCCGGCTCAAGTGTACGAAGGGTGTAGGTTTTTGCGTACCGAGCGGTGCTGCGTCGCTGCGACCCGGTGCGACCCGATCGCGATGCGATCACCTCACGAACAGCGCGATGACATCACTGCTGGATCAGTGCTGGATCTGGTGAATCTTGAGGACGTTGGTCTGGATTCCGGAGCCAACCGGGACTGCCATCGTGATGAGCACGTTCTCGCCCGGCAGCGCGAGATTGCGCTCGATCAGCGTGCCCTCGACCCGATCGAGTAGCTCCTCGGTGGTCGCCGACGGGCCAATCATGACCGGCGTCACGCCCCAGAACAGCGCGAGGCGGCGATATGTCACCTCGTTCGTGGTCAAGCAGATGAGGTTTGCTTCCGGGCGGTACTCGCTGAGCAGGCGCGCGGCGCCGCCCGAGTCCGAGACGACGCAGATGTTCTTGAGCTTCATCGCCTTCGCGGCGGTGACCGCGGCGTGCGAGATCGCGTTTGCCGACGACACCTGCTCGATCGTCGGGATCTCGATGTTCGCGCGGTAGTACGCGCTGCGCTCGATCTCGTCGATGATGCGCGCCATCGTGCGCACCGCCTCGATCGGGTGAGAGCCGGACGCCGTCTCGCCCGACAGCATCAGCGCGTCGGTGCCGTCGAGCACCGCGTTCGCGACGTCGGAGGCCTCGGCGCGCGTCGGCCGGGGCTGGGTGATCATCGACTCGAGCATCTGCGTCGCGGTGATCACGATCTTTCCGCGCTTGTTGGTCTCCTCGATGATGCGCTTCTGCCAGAGCGGCACCTTCTCCGGCCCGAGCTCGACGCCGAGATCGCCGCGCGCGACCATGATGCCGTCGGTGACCTCGACGATCTCGACGAGGCGCTCGAGCGCCTGCGGCTTCTCGATCTTGGCGATGACCGGGATCGACACCTGGTCGAGCGTGAGCAGGCGTTTGGCCTCGATGACGTCCTCGGGCCGCCGCACGAACGACAGCGCGACGTAGTCGACGCCATGCCGCAGTGCGAAACCGATGTCGGTGCGATCCTTCTCCGACAGCGCGGGCGCCGAGACCTCGACGCCGGGCAGGTTGATGCCCTTGTTGTTCTTCAGCACGCCGCCGCTGACGACGACCGTGCGGACCTCCTTGTCCGCGACATCCGTCACAGCGAGTGAGAGATATCCGTCGTCGAGGAGGATCTGGTCGCCCGGCCTCACGTCGAGCGGAAGCAGCGAATATGACGTCGAGACCCGCTTCTCGTCGCCGACGACGCTCGTGTCCGTCGTGATCGTGAACGCCGCGCCCGGCTTCAGCTCGACACCGCCGGGATTCGCGAACTTGCCGACGCGGATCTTCGGTCCCTGCAAGTCGAGCAGGACCGCGATCGCTCTGCCGCGGTGCTCCGCCTCGCGGCGTACGACCTGCAACATCTTCGCGTGATCTTCGTGGCTGCCGTGTGAAAAATTGAGCCGCGCGACGTTCATACCGGCGTCGATGAGCTCGCCGATACGCTCTGGCGTCGACGAGGCGGGACCGAGAGTGCAGACGATCTTCGCGCGTGGCATCGCCGGCAAAGTAGAGCACCGGAATGTCTTGCTGAAAACCGGGCGTCCCGGTTATTACCGCGCGCCGATGCGTCGTCTAGCCATCGCGGGTATCGCGGCCGCCGCTTGCCTCGCGGGCTGCACGGTCGAACGTGAACAACCGAATCTCGTCGGCCAGGACATCCGGCTGACGATCATCCACACGTCAGACATCCACTCGAGGTTGTTCCCCTACAACTTCGTCCCGAACACGTTCGACCAGGACTACGGGCTTCTCCCAGCGAACGCGCCGTTCGGCGGGATCGCGCGCATCTCGACGATCGTCAAGCGCATCCGCGCGACGTCGAATCGCTCGCTCTGGCTCGACTCCGGCGATGCGTTCCAGGGCGCGCCCGTGTTCAACATGTTCAAGGGCGAGGCCGAGATGCGCGCGCTGTCGCTCGCGGGCATGGAGGGCGAGGTCCTCGGCAACCACGAGTTCGATCTCGGCGCGAAGAACCTCTACGAGAAGATCGACTCGTGGTCGCAGTTCCCGCACCTCGCGGCGAACTACGCGTGGGACGACGTGCCGGGCCGCGAGCGCTCGCTGAAGGACGTCGTCGAGCCGTTCCACATCTATGACGTCGACGGCCTGAAGATCGCCGTCATCGGCATGGGCAACGAGGACACGCTGTCGTCGATCTACGAGGGCGGCAACTCGCTCGGCTTCCGGCCGATCGAGAACACGGTCGCCCTCGACATGTACACGCGGCTTCTGCGCCCGCTCGTCGATGTCGTCGTTGTCGTCAGCCACGTCGGCCTCGACGCCGACGAGGGCCTGACTGCGACCGACGTCGAGGACCAGAACGTCACGGTGCCCGGCGTCGACCTCATCCTCGGCGGTCACCTCCACATCGTCACGAACCCGCCGAAGCTCCTGCCGAACAACGACGGCTCGCAGTACTGCAAGACGCACGACTGCCAGACGCTGCTCGTCCACTCGGGCGCGTTCGCGAAGTACGTCGGTCGCCTCGACCTCGTCGTCCGCGTCGGCGACAACAACGCCGACCCCGAGCGGCGCAGCCGCATCGTCTCGTTCGCGTACAAGAACCTGCCGGTCGACTCGACGATCCCCGAGGACGCGGACCTCGCCCAGCTGATGTGGCCGTACTCGGTCAAGCTCAGCCAGGAAATCGATCTCAACGGCGTGTTCGCTTACGTCGGCCCGACGATCGGCACGACGACCGGCGAGAAGATCCTCCGCAACGACGCGGGCGGCGGCGACAGCCAGCTCGGCAACCTCGTCGCGCGCTCGATGCAGGTCCAGCAGGGCGTCGACGCCGAGTTCGCGATCACGAACTCGCTCGGTATCCGCGCCGACTTCGAGACCGGCCCGCTGACGAACGAGCAGATGTTCAACGTGTTCCCGTTCGAGAACTCGATCACGGTCATGTACCTGTCGGGGCAGGAAGTGAAGGACACGCTCGACTTCGTCGCGCGCAAGAGCGCGTCGCGCGGCTGCCGCACGCAGGCGCAGGTCAGCGGCATCACGTTCGACATGGTGTGCAAGAGCTCGACGTGCGACAGCCTCGACCCGTTCACCGGCAGGCAGTCGACCGCGTGCGCGAAGAACATCTACATCGGCGAGAACTGCCGTAACGGCAACCCGGACGGCCCGATCGATCCGACCAAGTGCGCGGCGCTGTCGCTGACCGGCCTCTACCGCGTCGCGGTCAACGACTACATCGCGGGCGGTGGCTCGGGCTTCATCGTGCTGAAGCGCAACACGTCGCAGCAGAACACCGGCATCTCGCTGCGCGACGCGCTCACCGTGTATCTCAACAAGCAGCCCGCGGTGTGCAGCGGCATGGGCACCGACGTGCTCGTCGATAGCACCGACACGCAGTCGCCGAAGCGTACGATCAAGGATCGCTGGGGCAACATCTCCTGCCTCGACGGAACGATCGAGAAACACGACGGCCGCATCCGTCCGGTGTTCGAACCATGAGGGGCGTCATGAAGCGCGCACTGTTCTGCATCGCTCCGCTCGTCGCGTCCGCGTGTGTCGAGACGAAGGATCCGATCGTCGGCACGCAGTCGCTGAAGATCGAGCTGAAGTCGCCGACCGGCGACGCGATGAACCCGCTGACCGACTACACGGTGATGGTCGACGTCAGCGCGCTCGACGCCGACGGCGAGATCGATACCTCGTACAACAACCAGGTCCAGGTCTACGTCAACTTCCTCGGCACGCTGACGCCGTACTTCGGCGGCCCACCGCTCGCGAAGATCCAGATGACGGCGGGCAAGGCCAGCAGCCAGTCGATCACGCTGCCGCCGGTGTTCGGTCCCGCGACGCTGTGGTTTGACGACGGCACGTCGGAGAACCCGACCTACGCGTCGGGCGCGTCGCCGACGCTCTGGTACCGCGACCCGTTCATCGACGACATCCAGCGGCCGACGAACGAGATGGCGCTCGACGCGCTGTCGAAGTCGCCGCTCGAGACGAAGCAGGTGACGGTCAATGCCTCGCGCCACGGCGCGAATGGTCGCCTGGTTGTCACCAGCGTGTTCGCGCAGGGCTATACGGTGTCGGACGTGCTGTGCGGTCCCGGCGGCGCACCTCCGTGCACGGTCGCGCCGAATCCCGCGATCGGCGGCGAGACCGGATACGACCACAAGATGGTGTTCTCGTTCTCCGCGCCGTTTGACGAGCGCGGCCGCGCCGTCCAGGAAGGCGAGGTCATCAGCGGCTTCGCGGGCGGCGTCAGCGAGTTCAACGGCCTGACCGAGATCGGCTTCCCGCAGACGTTCGTCGAGGGCGAGGTCGATGTCGACCCGGCGCGCATCCCGGCGCCCGCGGTGATGGACGCGTCCTGGTTCGCGAGCAAGTACATGTTCGAGCGCAACGAGGCCGCACCGATCGCGATCCTGGGCGGCAAGGTCTGCGACCTCGACCAGGACTACGCGACGTACAAGCAGTGGAAGCTCGACCCGGCCGGCGTCGGCGGGAACTGCACGGGCAATCGCAACGTCATCAACGTGATCTCGACCGGCGTCATCGCGACCGATCCGATGACGCTCGTCGGCAAGACGCTGCCGCGCGTGGTCGGCGTCCTGCGTCCCGTCAACATCGGCAGCTTCAACGTCTGGATCATCTACCCGCGGAACGCCGCGGATCTTCAGCTGCAATAGAGGCCTCATGCGTACTCGTCTCGCCTTGTCCCTGGTCGCCGGCGCCGCGCTCGGTGCGCCACTCATCGCTTCTGCGCAGCCGGCCGATCCGCAGCCGGCAGCTGATCCTGCAACTGTCCCCGCGGCGCCCGTTGTCGACGAGGCGAAGATCAAGGAGATCGTCGACGGCGAGGTTGCTCGTATCCTCAACGAGCGCGCCGCGAAGGAAGCGGCCGACCGCGCCGCGAAGGAGCAGGCCGACAAGGACGCGGCCGCGACCGACAAGTCGGGCCCGAGCGACCTCGAGGGCTCGAGCGGCCTCATGGACACGCGCATCGCGTTCACGATCACGAACGAGAACGTGCTCGTGAAGCCCGGCGAGACCATCCCGAGCGTCCCCGGCTGGCGCTTCGGCGTGCCGAACTCGCTCGGCGTCCTGTTCTTCGACAACTACGACACGCGCTTCAGCGGCTTCGAGACGCTCACGCACGCCGTCGCGTATCGCAAGTACCACAAGGGTCACTTCGACGCCGAGGGTGCGCTCGTCTTCCGCGTCAACGAGATCAGCGAGAAGACGCTCGATCTGTCCGACGCCGGCACGTACATCACGCTGTCGAACTGGAAGGATCCGTCGCACAAGGATCCGACGCGCATCTCGCTGACCGCGTTCCCGGTCAGCTCCGACCGCATGCGCCTCGGCTACAGCTACCGCCTGTCGTGGGGTGGTAGCCCCGAGTACCGCCGCGTGACGTCGCGCAACGCGACGCCCGGCATCAAGATCCAGTACGACACGCGCAACATGTACGCGTTCGTCGGCGCGAAGACCGCGGTCGTCCTCGATCGCGCGACCGCCGAGGAGCACGCCGAGCAGGCATTCCTCGCCGGCGCCGGCATCGATCCGACCGACATGGTCCGGTTCGAGGTCAACGGCGGTTACTTCAACCGCGGCAACAACGAGCTTGTCGACGTCAACACCGAGGCGGTCCGCCTGTTCGGCGCCTCGGCGCAGCTGGCGATCCACAAGGGCATGCCGGTCCAGTCGTCGATCGACTACAAGCTCTACAAGAACAACAACGAGCGCGTCAGCGGCCTGTTCAACCCGGTGAAGTACCCGGGCGGCCTGTCCTGGCTCGCGATGGCGGAGTTCACCGCGCTCGGCCAGACGCTCAAGGACCCGGAGAAGACCGGCGCGACGACGGTCCAGAAGGGCTACGCGGGCGACGTGAACGTCCGCATCATGATCGACCGCATCCGCGTCCGGTTCGACGCGAGCATGCGCACGCTGGCGTTCATCCTCCACAGCCAGCCGAGCCTCCCGACCTACTCGGACTTCCCGTCCGACTACGCGACGTCGCCGGACTACTTCGCCGCGCTCGGCTTCGACCGCAACTGGAACGACTTCCTGACGCTCGGCCTGGTCGTCGGCGTCGACAAGCCCGCGACCCTCACCTCGAGCAAGGGCATCCCGGGCGGCATGACCGGCGAGACCGGCGAGTCGACCGCGGTCATCCGCAACAACAACATCGACACCCTCATCACCATCCTGCCGGCCGGCAAGGAAGCCGTCCCGCAGTTCGCGCTGAAGGGCAGCGCGAAGCTCGACTTCGGTCGGATCTACTCGGCCGTGCTCGAGGTCTTCTACAGCTACGACGGCAACGTGACCCGCTACAGCCGCGTCGACGAGGGCAACACCGAGTCGCCGTTCGCGTTCGAGTTCGGAAACTTCAACCAGCTCGGCATCAACGCGACGCTCCAGGCCCGCTTCTGAGCGGCCCCGTGAACGGGCTTTACCCGTCTCACGAACTTTTCTGACCGGCTCGGGGTTTACTCCCGGTAGCGAGGGTTACCATCGCCCCTCGCCATGAAGTACGGCCCCCAATCGAGCTCGATCCTGAGCTACCTGGCTCGCCTGGTAGCCAGGATCGTGAGGGGAATCAAAGACCTGGCTCCCGCCGCACTCGTGCTCGGCTGCCAGGGCCCCAAGGTCGACAAGACCGAGAAGGCGCCTGCGGCGGTCGTCGCGCCGGCGCCGCAGCCCAAGGACGACGAGCCCAAGCCGCTCGGCAACTTCGACATCACGTTCTACTACGTGGTCGGCGAAGACGACGTGAAGCCGAAGCTGCCTGCGGTCGCGGTCGCCAACGACAACGCGCCAGCCGGGGAAGCGTCCCTTGCGGCGATCGCGCCGAGCGAACGGGTGACGCTCTACGAGCCGAAGGCCTGCACGCCGATCGCGGACGTAACCCCCGAGTTCGAGTCACAGCTGATCCTCCAGGGCACGGGCAAGTTACGGGACGGCCGCGTCCTCAACATCTGGGGCGCCTGCGGGTGCCCGAACAAGCCGTGCTTCAAGGTGACCCCGAACCAGTGGGGCACGGGCGGCAGCGGCAAGCCGCTCGAACCATTCCGGACCGTGGCGGTCGACCGCAAGGTCGTGAAGCTCGGCACGCTGCTGTACATCCCCGTCCTCGAGGGCCAGACGATGCCCGGCCGGGCGCCGTATGGCGGCTATGTCCACGACGGGTGTGTGGTCGCAAACGACACCGGCGGCGGCATCGATGGCCACCAGCTCGACCTGTTCGTCGGCCGCAAGGCCTACTACGCGGCGATGTCCTGGCGGGGTGGCAGCCACTCGTGGGCACGCCACGTGCCAGTGTTCGACGGGAGCAAGATCTGCCAGCGCAAGGGCCGGCAGGTCAGCCGGAAGTCCGGCTCGATCTAGTTGGCGGGCTGCGGCTGCGGAGCGGTCGCCGGCTCCGAGGCCGCCGAGCCGGTGTCGGCTGGCTTCGGGTCGGTCTTCGGCGCGGGCGTCTGATCCGGCACCCGCGTGACCACCGGCTTCACGTCGTTGTCGTCCTCGGCGGTCGAGACCGTCGCGACGAAGCCGAGCAGGCCACCGAGGATCAACGCGACGCCGATCGTCGAGAGGATCGTCGCGTTCGACTTGCAGTTCGAGTCGACGCCGGGCATGACCATCTGGTCGCAGTCGGCGCCGGTGTTGCCCACCGCCGAGATCACGATGCCGCCGACGAGCGCACCGCCCTCGGCGATCTTCGCGTACGTGCGGTGCCTCTCGTTGTGTGGGAAGCAGCCGAGCATCGACACCGACACGAGCAGAGCAACAGCGGCGCGCATCATCGTGCGAATGTTGTAGCTCATTGGCGATTCGCCAATCGACAGTCTCGTGCTCACCGCCGGCGACGCGAACCACGCATCGTGTGAGCAACTCGAGTTGCCACCTTACGCGTCGAGAGGTTACGCGCCGCGCGAGTTCTCACTCGGGCGTCCCACGTGTCGCGTGTGTCGCAGTCAATGTGGCAAAACCGCGGAACCGACGATCGCGCGATCCGCTCGCTGCGCGAATGCGATCGCACCGACGGTCTGCCACGACGGATCGATCGCGATCGTCAGCGAGCCCTTCTTGCCGGCGGCGGCGACGCGCTGGAGCTTGCGGACGACGCGATCGCTCGTGAGCGTCTCGCCAGCGTTCTCGCCGCGCGCGATCTTCGTGCGCGTGCCGTCCTGGTAGATCGCGACGAACACGTCGGCGTCAGCGGGCGCGGTCGCGTCGACGGTGATGCTCGACTTCTGCCACGTCGCGGTCGCTGCGATGTGCTGCTGCTTCGGCGCGGCCGCGATCGCCTGCAGCACGCGCGTCGCCTGCGAGCCGACCATGCCGACCTTGCCACCGACGACGAGCTCTGGCGTGTAGACGCGGTTGTCACCGAGCGCGCTCGCGTACTGGCGCTGGCGCTCGGACCATGCGGGCGACGCGTACGGATCGGGCCAGCCGAGGTCGTCCCAGTAGTCGACGTGGAACGCGAGCGGCGCGAGTGGGCGCTTGCCGGCGTCGTGCGCGAGCTTGTTGAGGAGCGCCTCGGCGGGCGGGCACGAGCTGCAGCCCTGAGACGTGAACAGCTCGATGACGAGCGGCGCCTCGTCGCGGCGCGGTTCGCCCGAGGCGGCGCCACAGCCGAGGAGCAAGAGCGGCAGGAGAGCACTGACTCGCATGCCGGTATCTACGCGCCTGTCGCGCGGCGGTTACGAGCCGCGCAGCGCCTTCACGATCTCTTCGCGCACGACTTGCGCGAGATCGTGAGCCTTGCCGCCACTTGGCGGAATCGTCGGCACCTCGGAGTGCGGCGCCGGGGCGCACGCGACTACAGGTTTTACCGAGCTCGACGCGACCGGCCGGCCGAGCAGCTGCTGCGCGGTCTCGAGCGCGCGATCCGCGGCGCGGCCGATGCCGGCCTTCGCGCGCGCGGCGAGCAGCGGCTGGATCGCGGAGTCGGGCAGGGATTCGACGCCGCCGAGCGCCTGCGCGGCGATCGCGATCTTCGCGAGATGCTCGACGAGCTCGAGGCGGAGCAGCGCGGTCTCGCAGTCCTTGCCCCAGGCGATCACGCCGTGGTTGCCGAGGATCACCGCGTCGACGAGCTCGCACCACGGCGCGAGCGCGGCGCGCGCGGGCTCGCCCGGTTGCGCGTACGGCAGCTTCGGGATCACGGGACCGAGCGACACGACGGCCTCGGCGATGAACGGCCGCTCGATCGGGTTCTGCCGGCTCGCGCCGATCGCGGTCGCGTGCGGCGGGTGCGCGTGGACGACCGCGCCGACGTCGGGCCGGCGCTCGTAGATCGCGAGGTGCAGCCCGATCTCGCCGAACACCTTGCCGTGGCCGAGCACGGCTCCTTTGCCGTCGACCTCGATCAGATCCTTCTCGCCGACGAGGCGCTTGCTCGTCGCGGTCGGTGTCGCGATGTAGCGATTGCCGTCGCGCGCGGTGACGTTGCCGTCGTGGTTCGCGCACCAGCCGGCGGTGTGGAGGAAGCGCGATGTCTCGGCGACCTGGACGCGCAGGAGCTTCACGTGGTCTCCACGGCGTCGACGATGCCGACGATGATCGACCGGATCGGCACCTGATCGCCCATCGCGAGGATCTGGCGGACGCCGTTACCCTCGGTGAGCACGAGCACCTTGTCGCCGACGCCCGCCTGCACGTGATCGATCGCGACGAAGCTGCCGCCGGTGTCCTTGCCGTGCTCGTCGACCGGCTGGACGACGAACAGCGGGCGGCCAGCGAACGCGGGGTGCTTCACCGCAGCCCACATCGGTCCGACAACGCGACAGCACCTCATGGCTTGGCACCCGCGTCGATGCCGTCGACGATGCCGACGATGGCGGCGTCGACGGGAACGAACCACGGGTCGCACGCGAGCGCCGCTTCGCGCGAGCCGACCAGATAAACCAGGTCGCCGACACCCGCCTGGACGGTGTCGATCGCGGCCTGAACGTCACCCATCTTGGTACCGTGCTCGTCGACAGGCTGCACGAGCAAGATCTTCTTGCCCTCGAGGCCGGCAGCCTTGCGCTCGGCGACCACGGTGCCCGTCACTTTGCCCAGGTACATCGGCCGCGACGATAACCCAACTCGGCGTACGATCGCGGCATGCAGGGGGACGATCCAGACACGCTGGTCAAGACCCGGCCGTCGCGCCAGCACCTGACGACGCCTGCCGAGGGCGTCGACGAGGAGACCAAGGCGCTCGACGGCTACGTGCCCGGCGAGCTGATCGGTCAGGGCGGCATCGGCGAGGTGATCGCGGCGCACGACCTGCGGATCGGCCGCGACGTCGCGGTGAAGCGCCTGAAGTCGCGGATGCCGGCCGCCGACGAGGTGTCGCGGTTCATGCGAGAAGCGCGGATCCAGGCGCGGCTCGATCACCCGACGATTCCGCCGGTCTACGACGTCGGCACCGACAAGGAGGGCAGGCCGTACTTCACGATGAAGCGGCTCGCCGGCACGACGCTCGTCGAGCTGCTGTCCGCGCCCGAGCCAAACCGGCCGCGCCTGCTCCGCGCGTTTGCCGAGGTGTGCACCGCGATCGACTTCGCGCACAGTCGCGGCGTCGTCCACCGCGACCTCAAGCCCGGCAACGTCATGCTCGGCGACTACGGCGACGTCTACGTGCTCGACTGGGGGCTCGCGCGCGTCGTCGGCGAGGCGATCGCCGAGGTCCGCACCGACGACATCGACAGCCTCGACATCAGGAGCGGCGACATCCTCGGCACGCCCGGCTACATGGCCCCCGAGCAGCTGCAGCGCGTCGGCGATACCGGCCGCCCCGCCGACATCTACGCGCTCGGCTCGATCCTGTTCGAGATCCTCGCCGGCGAGCCGCTGCATCCGCGAGGGCCGACCGCGATCGCGAGCACCGTCGGCAACGAGGCGGTGACCTCGCCGGCGAAGCGCCGTTCCGATCGCGCGGTGCCGCCGGAGCTCGACTCGGTGTGCACGTCGATGCTCGCGATCGATCCATCGTCGCGGCCGACCGCGCGCAAGGTCGCCGAGCGCGTGCAGGCATATCTCGACGGTGATCGCGACGTCGCGCGCCGCAAGACAATGGCGGTCGACCTCGTGTGGACCGCGCGCGCGTCGGTCAACGAGGGCCGCCGCGCCGATGCGATGCGGCTCGCCGGCCGCGCACTCGCGCTCGATCCCGAGTCCGCGGGCGCCGCCGAGATCGTGACGACGCTGATGCTCGAGCCGCCGGCCGAACCGCCCCCCGAGCTGCGCGACGCGCTCCGCGCCGCCGACGAGACCGGCGTCAGGCGACACGCGCGCACCGCGGTGATCGCGTATCTCGCGATCGCGTCGTTCTTGCCGATCGCGGCATGGAACGGCATCAAACGCTGGGACATCGTGCTCGGCGTGTTCGGCGCATCGATCCTGATGGCCGCCGCGGCGCTATTGATCTCGCTGCGTCCTCGTCGCTCGATGGCGTCGATGATCGGCTACGCGCTCGGCAACGTGATCCTGCTCGCGCTGCTGTCGCGCATGGCCGGGCCGTTCACGTTCGTGCCTGCGCTCGCGTGCGTCGTGATCATGAGCTCGATGGCGTACCCGACGTTCACCGAGCGGCCCGCCGTGCTGCTCGTGCTCATCGTCGTCGGATTTCTCGTGCCGATCGGTCTCGAGCACGAGGGCCTGCTCTCGATGACGTGGGAGATCGACGGCGGCAAGCTGATCAGCCACGCCGGCGCGCTGTCGCTGCAGGGGACGCCGACGCTCGCGATGCTGATCGGCGCCAGCGTCGCGACGATCGCGATCGCCGGCATTCACGCGGCGCGCATCTACCGCGCGGGACGCGACGCGCAGCGCAGGCTGCTGATGCAGACCTGGCACCTGCGGCAGCTCTTGCCCCACTGACCCGAACGCGACGCGAAGGAGTCGCTCGCGCTCGCGAAGACGCTGGAAGCCCAGAACGCACCGGCGGAGAAGCTCGACGCTGCGATGACGCGCGCCGCCGATAAGACCGAGGAGCTCGCCGATATTCTCCGCGAGGAGAACCGCCACCACGCGTACTGGCAGAAGTTCTACGCGATCATCGGCGCGGTCGTGCTCCTCGGACTCGTCGTGCTGTACTTCGGCTTCCGCAAGCCGGCGCGACCGCAGCGGCCTGACGCTCGAGGATCATCCGCTCGGGTCGTTCGGAGTGACGAGCGGAGAGTAGATGCACGTCGTTCCCGTGCGTAGGGCCTGGCTGAGGTGCCTGCCGAGGAGCGCGTCCTTCGCGCCGATCTTCTTGATCGCATCGCGGAGCCGCTTGGTGACGCTCTGTCGCAGGCGTTCGATGTCGGGACCGGTTCTCTTCGTCCGCGACGCCAGCATCTCGTCGGTCAGCCGTTCGATCGACTCTCGTGCGGCGTTCGCACGCGCGAGATGTTGACGTTGCTCTGCCTCGCCGAGCACATCCATGAGCTCTTCAACTCGCGACCGGACGGCGTCGACCTCCGGCCCCGCGGCCTCGCCATCGTCGGCCATGCCGGCGGCGCGCATGGCGAGCTCGGCCACGTGGAGCTCGCGGTCCGGGTGTCGCACGAGCTCGGCGAGATAGCGGGAACCTTTGCTGTCGGCGATCGAAACGGACACGCCGCCCCAACGGACGATCCACTCCGAGCCGCTGAGCTCCATCTCGACCGCGATCATGCCGCCGGTCGGCGTTGGCTCTCGCGCTCCTCCAGCGACCTTCCCGATCGCGACATCCAGCTGCTCGAGCGTGAGCGTGACCGGAGCGATCAGCGCAGCGCCGCGGCCCAGGATCGCGTTGCGCCCTGCGAAGGGGGCCAGCCGATCGCGCACGAGACTCATCGACGTCAGATCACCCAGGACGATCGCGATTTCGGCGAGACCGACGAGGGTTCCGAGCCAGAGCTCGTCGCGCGGCAAGCCGTCCGCGTCGATCGTACCGAGGAGCTCGCGCGCGCCGCTCTCATCCTTCGCGGCGAGACGTGATTGGGCGAGCAGTACGCGCCAGATCGGCGCTTCGGGGGCGACGGCGATCATCTCGAGCGCCCGGGACGCGAGCTCCGACAGGCGGTTCTGTCGCCGACGAAGCCGCCACAGCAGCAGCAGGTGCCGAACGCGCGCCTCGCGTGTCGCGCCCGCGCGTTCGCCGAGCCGGTACCCTTCGTCGGCGAGACGCTCGGCATCGGCAAGGTCGCCGCGCGCCAGTGCCAGCGCCGCTTCGTGCGTGCGTGTCAGCCACTCGTAGTAGCCGCTGCGCAACTCGCGAGCGAGGAGTGCGCAGCGAGAGAGCTCGCGCTCCGCGCCCGCGAGATCGTCGAGCTCGACGAGGGCGAGGTAGTGGGCATCGCTGGACTCGAGGACAAGGTCGCGCCGATGCAACCCCGAGGCGAGCTCCTCGGCTTGCGAGGCGATCGCGAGCCGCTCCTGCAGGTACTCGGCTCCATCGAGCACGTGGTATGCGCTGAGGAGCGTATCGGCGAGTGCCGCCGGATCGTCGACGGAGCGCGCGATCGCGAGCGCGCGCATCGCCATCGACGTGCGCTCGGCGGACGGCCGCGTGGCTGCCAGGCGGGCCAACAACTGCGCACGAAGCGCGGGTTCATCGTCGCCGAGCCTGTCGAGTGCGTCCTGGCACAGCTGGACGAACTGTGGAGAATGGCGCAACGCCGATCCGCGGCGACCGGCGCGCAGCGCGAAGCGCGCGAGGAGACGTGGGCGTCCGTGTGCGCGCGCGATCTCGGCTGCCTCGACGAGCGCCTCGACGGCACGGGCGCTCTCGCCCGTCGCCAGGAGCGCATCGCTGAGGACCATCAGCAGCTCGCACCGGTCCTCGGGATCGATCTTCGCGCTCCTCTCGTGCGCGCGTGAGAAGTGCACCACCGCCTCGTCGAATGCGAGCCGCTTGGCCGCATGCTCGCCGGCGAGCCGCTCGTAGTGGACCACCTTGTCCCAGCCGCCGAAGCTGGCACCCTGCGCAAAGTGATGAGCGAGCTCGGCGAATCGCGGCTCCGCGGCGGCCTCGTACGAAGGCGCGGCGACTACGGCGAACGCGTGATGCAGGCGCGCGCGTTCGGCGACGGGGATGCTGCGATAGATCGCCTGACGTACCAGTGCCTGGGAGAACGCGATGCCGTTCGCACCCGGCGCGGCGAGCCCGATGCGAACCGCCTCCTCGATGCTCGAGAGACATTCCGCCGGTTCCAACCGGCAGATGGCCGCGAGCAGCGAGGCCTCGACTTCCATGCCGGCCACCGCCGCCGCGAGCACGACGGCTTTCGCTGCGGGCGAGAGCAAACCCAGTCGGCCCACGATCAGATCGCCGATCGCATGCGGGATGGTCATGATCGCGCGCGCGAATGCGTCGTCCTCGCTCGATGACCTGAGGTACCGAGCCAGCTCGCGAACGAACAGGGGGTTCCCACCGGCGCGACGGCACAGCAGCTTGACGATGTTGTCGTCGAGCTCGAGCCCCGTCACGTCGCGCATGATCTCGGCCATCGCGCCTGCGTCGAGGCCCTTGAGGGCGATCGTGGTGGCGCGGCGGCCGATGCTCGACAGAAGCTTGCCGACAGCTGGTCGCACGCCAGCCTCGGCCTCGCGGTACGAGCCGATCACGAGCAGCGGCGCGTCGTGAATCTCGAGCGCCAGGAACTCTAGCAGCTTGACCGATGCGACATCCGCCGCGTGCAGATCGTCGAGAAGCAGCACGAGCGGCTGCGCGGCGCTTGCCGCGCGGACGAGCATCAGGACGGCGTCGACCAGGCGATGCAGCGCCGCTGGATCGTCCGGTGAGAGCTCGGTAACGCGAGCGTTCCGGCGCAGGGAGGGCAGGAAGAACGCGAGGTCGTCGATCGCGGGTCCGAGCGCCCGCTCGATGTCGGGCGTCATGCACGTGCGAACGAAGCCGCGGATCAGCTGAATCCACGGCCAGTACGGAGGCGCGTCGTCGACACCGTGGCCCCAGAACGTCGCGAACCCCTGCGCGCGCGCATAGGCCTCGACTTCCTCGCACAGACGCGTCCTCCCGATGCCAGCGTCGCCGGTTATCAGGACGACCCGCCCGCGCCCGCGCCGAGCCTCGTCGACAGCGGCGGTCAGCTCGAGCCGCTCGCGCTCGCGCCCGACGAGCCGGCCGACACCGATCGAGACAGAACTGACCACGACCTCGATCGAGTGTCGCACGACCACAGGACCTGCGGTTCAGGCCTCTCCGATGTTGTCCGTGGCAGTGGGGCCCGAGATTACGCGGGATTAGCCGCGTCACGATGTGACGGGGCGTAGTCACGCCACGGCATCGGGAGACCCATGAACCATTCGATGCGCAAACGATTCCGGAGGGTGACAGCGCTGGTTGTCCTACCAGCGGTCATCAACGCGGCCTGCGGCGGCGGCGAATCCGTCGGCTCGCGGCAACAGGCACAGACGCAGGCGCCGCCGCCGAGCGTTCCACTCGATCCTCCAGTCGGCCTCACGCCAGTAAGCGTCGGGACCCTGCCTGGCAGCCTCGAAGTTTCGGGCGGCGGCACTGCGACCTACCAGGTCCCGATCGACGTTCCGGCCGGCGTGCGCGGGATGCAGCCGTCGGTTTCGCTGTCGTACTCCAGCGGCGGAGGAAACGGAGTTGTCGGCGTTGGCTGGAGCCTCTCGCCACGGTCGAGCATCGACCGTTGCCCGAAGACCTATGCGAACGATGGCCAGCGAGCGGGTGTGACGCTCACCACTGCAGATTCGTTCTGTCTCGATGGCGTCCTCATGTGGACAAACGCCAGCAACGGACAGGCTGGTGCCGACTACCGGCTTCGAATCGGAAAGACAACCAAGATTACCGGCGTTGGCTCGACCGACTCTGCGGCGTCGGGCTTCGAAGTTCGTCAGGGTGATGGCTCGGTCCGCTACTACGGCGCGATCCTGAACCGGGCCGGCGAGATTCGGGCGAGCGCGACCATCCTCGCGCAGTCGGGGCGCCCTGTGGCGTGGTTACTCAAGGAAGAGCGCGACGCGTTCGGGAATCGCATCGTTTACGAGTACGCCGAGAACTCGGCGAAGCTGAAACGCATCGCGTACGGAGACCACGCGAACATCGCCCGGGAAGTCGAGTTCTCGTACGACCCTCGCCAGTTCGACGACATCAAGGGCTACTACAACCAAGCGTACCTGGAGGAGACCGAGCTCCTAAAGCAGATCACGACGAAGGTGTCTGGCGAGGTCGCGTCGATCTACCAGCTGCGTTACGACTACGGCGACGTCAGCCATCACCATCTCCTCGCCGGCATCACCAGATGTACGCAAGGCGAGGTGTGCCTGCCGGAGACGACGTTCGAGTATCAACAGGGCACCGACGGCTTCGTCGCGGCGAATCCGCCGAGCCATCCGTTTGGCTCGAAGCCCCTGGTGGCAAACCCGCCCAAGGTGTGGACCGACTATCACGAGGCTGGCGTCGTGCTCGATGGGGAGGAGAGCTCGACCCCGAGCGCGTTCCACGTCCTCGACGCGAACGGGGACGGCAAAGCGGATGTCGTCGCGCAGTCGTCGGCAAAGCTCGACGTGACCCACCTCAATGTGGATGGGGACCCGGTCACCAAATTGAACCGTCCCTACAAGTGGTACGGGTGGGGCTATCAGGCCTTCCCGTCCGACATCAACGAATCCGTCGGGCCGCTGAGCATGCGCGTCGAGAGTGGCGCGGGCGAGGTTCCCAAGACGGATGGCATGGTCGTGACGGCTCTCTCGAGTTTCGTGGGCCGCTTTAACGCGGATGCACTCGATGACCTCGTCGAGCCCATCTCGTCGGACCTGTACTTCCTGTTCCCTGACGAGAAATTTGGGCTGGCGAAGGGATTCCGGGTGCTCGCTTCTACCAAAGGACCGGACCCCGTAAATCCGGCGCTCAATTCGACCGCAGAAGTCTATGAACTGCCGGATGCGGACGCGCATCCGGTCGTGAGCGCCGTGCCCGTCGATGCGAACGGCGACGGGCTCACCGACATCATGTTCTGCAAGGCGGACGGAACCCCGGAGTGGGACGACTACACGCGGACCCGGCGGATGCCGGGACACTGGCACGTCCTTCTGAACACCAAGAACGGGTTTGGCGTCAGCGCCGCGGCGGGTGGTCAGTCATTGGGCAGGATCTGTGACGCGGACGACCTCCTGCTCCTGATCGATTACGACGGCGACGGTCGGGTCGACCCTCTCGTGGTCCCGGTGCGAGATGGCCAGGGTGACTTGATTCCCTCGTTCCAGTGGTCGAACTATCAGGCGTTCCGGTTCACGAATTTGCCGAATGGCGTCAGCGTCTCGCTCGAGGACAGCGGGCTACCTCCGGACAAGTCGCAACGCTTCATCCGCTCGGCACATCGTGCCCCTCTGCACTGGTTCAACGCAGAGGACGGCGTGCTTCGAAGCGAACGTACTGCCGGCCAGCCGTGGTGGCACGACTCGAACGGCGCGCCGGTGTACGTGGGCGGCCTTTCCGACGACAAGATCCTCGATGTCAATGGCGATGGAAACAAGGACATCGTCCGTTTCGAGCTCGTCCACTTCGTTCAGGTCGGGAACCACATGGAACCTGACTCGGCGATCACCGAGGCAGATCCCCGAGCTGACCGCGATATCCTCGAAAGACTCTTTCGCCTCTCCGACACTCCAAATGATTGGTTCGGAGATGTCGAGTACCCGCAATACTTCTCGGACGAGAGCATCGGGGTTCCGCACATCTCGGTGTGGTTCAACACGGGTCACGGCTTCTCGCGAGGTGTCGAGCCATCCTATCGATACGTGGATCTGAATCCTACGTACGGCGGTGCAAACGCCGGAGGTTTTGCGGACGTCCAGAAGTTCTTCGAGCTCTGGCATCTCGCCGTCCCCATCGACTACGACATGGACGGGATCGACGAGATGATCCTTCCGTATATGAGTGGATATCTGTTCATCGGTGACTGGGCTCAGGCACACGATCGTTGCGTGTTCATCGATGACGGTTACGCTCTGCCGGACTGTGGGGTCGGTACCCATCCCTGGGATCCCGAAGCAGGGACGCATGTCATGCCGTCAGACACTGTCCTCTTGCGGTTTGCCGATCAGCGAACCCCATGTGATGCAGGCCCGACCTGCCGCGTAGGGGCCTACTTCTTCAAAGACTATCTCAAGGACGATCCGCAGGCCCCGAAGGGACCGAAGTTCTACAAAATCAATACTCGTCAAATGCCGGTGGGCGACTTCGACGGCGATGGCGTCGCCGACATCGCGACGATGCAAGAGGGGGCACTGAGCATCTGGAAGCGGAACACGAAGCCGACCAATCTGATGGTGCGTGCGACCAATGGCTTCGGTCACAAGACCGAGGTGCAGTATGTCGCAGGTGCCGATGCGACCTGGTACAAGGCGCCTTTTGGCCTCGCCAGCAGCATCTCAGAACCGCAGTTTCCCGAGATTCGCATCCGGACGACGGCGCCTCTGGTCAAGCAGCGGCGCGAAGACGCGGAAGCCAGCCTTGGCGTCGACCACCAGCTCATTACTGAATACCAGTACGGTGACATGCGGGCCGACCTGTTCGGGCGCATGGGATCGCATTTCAATGTGACCCTGGTCGACCAATGGGGATACGAAGACTACGGCATTCGTCGCCGCCGTAATGTTCAAGTCGGTGGCAATGTGGAATGGGATGGGGAGGTTCGAGATTATCAGCAGACATATCCCTCACAGTCGTTCTCGGCCGTCGTGTACGACGTCAACGCGCCACTCGCGCTTCCGACGAGCCAGGCGCTCTCGGTCTCGTACAGCGAACGCAAACGAGCGATTCTCAAGCACGGCGGCATCTGGTACACGCCGTACACCTCGCTGACCGAACAGAAGGTTTACGAGCTTCCGCTCTCCAGCGGGGATCCTTGTGCGCTCAACAGCTTCGACCCGTGCGGCCCGAAGCGCGTGGCTGGCGAGACGCCGGTACGGAGCGCCAAGGTCACGGTCGATAGCCTCGACGACGTCGGCTTTCCGATCCAGACGACAACGGTGACGGGCGATCGCACGACCGTCACCCGGCGGACGTGGGAGCACCGCAATGAACCGTGGCTGGTGGGCCTCTTGCGGCGCACCGTTGCGACCGAGACATTCTGGGGGGAGACGCTGACCCGATCGTCGGCCATGACGTACAACGAGCAGGGCGCGCTCGAGACAGTGACGCGGGAGCCTGAACGTCCCGAGTACAAGCAGGAGGTCTCGCTCGCCTATACGCCGAACGGGAACCCGCATCTCACGACGGTGACGGCGGGCGACGGCGGAACGCGCTGGCACTACACGTACTGGGACGACGATAACGTCTTCCCGATTCGCGTCGAGAACGCGCTCGGCCACGTGAGCGAGCAGATCTGGGACCGGCGGCTGGGTGTCGTGACCGAGACCAAGGGCGAGAACGGATTGAGCCAGAAGACCGCATACGACGACTTCGGCCGCCCGCGCTGGATGCGCGCATTCCGCTACGGTCAGCCACTCGGCGCTGGACAGACGGTCGACTTCGAGAAGCCGGGCCTGGATGCCAGTCCGAAGGCGCGCTTGCATGTGCGTGTGCTCGATGAGAGCACCGGTATTGGCACTTCCGACTACGATGCCCTCGGCCGAGTCCTTTACAAGAAGGCGCCGGGGCAGAACGGAAAGGAGAGCTATGTCACCTTCGCGTACGACGGTACGGGAATGCGGCAGCGTGGCTCACTTCCGGCGTTCGATGGTGAGCTCTCGCCGGGATGGGTGGAGCTCCGTCGCGACCAGCGCGGACAGCTCATCGAGCAGGTAAATGCCGATGGCACCACACGCGAGTACAAGTACGGCTCCTACGCGCAGCCATTCACGTCGTGGTGGAGCGACGAGAAGCACAATTGGCACCGCAGCGTGATGAATCAGTATGGCCAGGTCGAACGCACGCTCGACGGCTACGACTCGAACGTGAACGGCGGACCGACTGACGACGATGCCGAGCTCTGCTTCCTCTACCGAGTTGGCGGGCGACTGCACTCGACCGTGCCGTGCAAAGGCATTCTCAACCGAACCTGGACGGGACCGAAGGCGAAGGTGGTCGAATACGACCTCGTTGGCCGGCCAGTCCTCCAACAAGATCCGCAGATGGGGACCTCACTCCTCTCCTACACCGGGTTCGACGAGCTGAAGACCGTGACGTCGGCGGGACAGACCGTTCTCAACGAGTATGACATTCTCGGTCGGCAGAAGTACCGCAAGATATACAAGTGCCCTGACGGCGAGGAAGGCGCTTGCGTGGCGACAGGGACGTCACTCGGCACCGCGGTCTGGGACTACGACGTCTAGATGATCGGTGGGCTCGACAAGGTGACGAGCGAGAGCGGAAATACGCAAGAACCGTTCTACAACTCGATGGGTCGGGTCGAGAAACTGCAGTATGGAATTCAGGGCGAGATCTTCGAGTACGCCTATTCGTATGACACGTTCGGTCGGCCGGCCTCCGTGCGTTATCCGGCCACGGCGGGGCAGCAGCCGGTGGTTGTCGAGAACGAATACGACGCGTTTGGCACACTCGAACGTGTGATCGACACCAGTGATCCCGTCAACGCGCACGAGCTCTGGCACGCCGACGTTGTCGACGCAGCTGGGCGGGTGCGCGAGGAGACGCTCGGCGGCGCGATCAAGAATCGCTTCACGATCGATCCGACGAACGGAGACCTGACGGACATCCAGACGACCTGGGGCGAAAAGGACACGCTGGGGCAGTGGTGGCACTACGAGCACGAGGCCAACGGCAACGTCGAGTCCCGTGAGGACAAGCTGTTCAACCAGTTCGAGATGTTCTTCTACGACGCGCGCAACCGGCTTCACACGGTCGCGAGCAACACCGGCGCGCTATCGACCAAGTTCGACGCCTGGGGGAACATCCTCAATCGGAACGGCTCTACCTACGACTACGACTCGAGTCTGCGGCTCACGAGCGCGGCGGGTGTGACGTACACGTATGACGACTTCGGGCGCGCGCTCACGCGCACCGAGGGAGGCGAGAAGTTCACCTTCGACGACTACACGTGGTTCAACAAGCCGACGGTGATCTCCTCGACGCACGACACGGTGCGCTTCGACTACGATGCGTTCCAGCAGCGCGTAAAGAAGGAGTCGACGATAACCGGCAAGAAGACGATCTATGCCGGTGGTTTGTACGAGCGGACGTCGGATCCGAATTCGGGAGAAGAGGTTCAGACGTTCACGATCATGGGCCTCGGCAAGCCCATCGCGCAGATTCGTCGGACCGAGCAGCTTGGCCTTCCGGTCGACGAAGTCCGCTATCTCAGCACCGACCACCTCGGCTCGACGAGCCTGGTGATGACGAAGGACGACAACGACGAGATCGAGGTGGTCGAGCGCCCCTCGTACGACGCGTGGGGTCGGCGCCGCGCACATGC
>JABFXX010000022.1 GCA_013368795.1 Kofleriaceae bacterium | reverse complement strand
CGCGGTCGGCGCTTCCTTGCCGGAGCGCTTCTGCTCGGCCGTGATCTGCTCGTCGAGCTTGGCGAGGTCCTTCTTCAGCTTGTCGCGGTCGGCCTCGGTCGCGGGTGCGACCATCGTCTCGACGTCAGGCGGCACCGCGGCCTGTGCCTTCTTCAAGCGGTTGTTGGCGGCGGCGACGCGATCCTTGGCGCGAATCACCGCGGGGTGCTGGTCGGTGTACTGCGTGAGCGCCTCGGCGAGCTCGCGGTTGGCCGACACGATCTCCTGGCGGGCCTGCGAGACCTCGGCCTCGGCGGCGATCTTCTCGGGCGTCTGCGGCGCGGGGATGCGGATCGGCGGCGCGTCGGGCGGCGCGTCGAGGCGCGCCTGGACGCGCTGGCGCTGGCGCTCGAGCGCCAGGAGGCGCATGTTGCCCGGCTGCTGCTTCTGGTTCTTCGGATCGTTCATCTTGCCGATGACCGTGCCCATGGTGCCGGACGCTCCCGCGGCAGCGGCCTGCACCGCGTCCTGCGCGAACTCGGGATGCTGGGCGAGGAACTCTGCGAGCTCGAGCTCCATCTTGGCGAGGTCGGCGGCGGCCTCGTCCTTCTGCTTCTTCGCGAAATCGGCGGTCGCCTTCGCCTGATCGTTGCGCAGCTCCTCGTCCTTCTCCTGGAGCATCTTCGTGAGCTTCTCGGTCACGCCCTTCGCGCGCCCGGGCTCGGAGTCGGTGAACGTGATGCGGAACGCGTTCGCGCCGCGCGACTCGAACCGGACGGCCTGGCGCAGCTTGTCGATCGCGAGCTCCTTGTCCGCCTCGTCGGGGAACGGATTGAGCTTCGGATCGTCGACGATCCGCTGGAGCTGACCGCGCGCGAGGAGCAGCTCGCGATAGCGATCGCCGATGTTGCGCTGCACCTGCTCCTCTCGATTGGAGAGCAGCGAGGTCTGGATGCGCTCCTGGTAGAACAGCACCGCATACGACTGGAACTTCTTCGGCCGCATGAGCGCGAAGGAGAGCGAGAGGGCGATACCGACGACGGCGAACAGCGCGATCAGCCACGCGTAACGCCAGGTCTTGCGACCGAGGTCGATGAGTCGATTGAGTTTGTCTCTGGGAGTCATCGTTGTGACCGCCATCTCAAGAACGATGGTACACGAGCGCGTTGCACGCCACGTGCCTCGAGTGAACCGACCTTGTCGCCTGCGAATCCAGGAACATGGCCAAGAACGGGGAGTCCGAGACGCTCGACGTCGTCGGTATCGTGCACGCGCGAGTCAAAGGCACCGAGCACGAGTGCAGATCCAATTAGCGCGCCAAGTCCGACGACCACCGCGACGATCGTGATGAGAAGCCCCTGACTCTCCGGCCGGTCGGGGCGCTTCTCGCTGACGATCTCGATCACGAGGTCGAGGCCGGCGGCTGCGACGCGATCGGCGAGCAGGTCCTGCGACTGCGCGATATCGGAGAGCGTCTTCTCGGTCTGCTTCTGCTGACCGTCGATCGCGATGAGCTGGATGTTGAGCGCCTGCGCGAGCGTTTCCTTGTGCGCGCGATGCGCCTCGGCGATCGCGACCATCTTCGTCGTCCGCTCGAGCTCGAGGTTCTGCAGCCGCGTGGTCATCGCGTCGCGCATCTCGGTGACCTGCTTCGCCACCTTCTTCGCGATCTCGAGGCGGTACTCGCGAACCTCGTCGATCACGATCGCGGCGAGATCGTGGGCGAGGAGGAACGCGCCATCGGGATCATCATCGACGACGGTCAAGCCGACGCGCGCCTGCGCGAACCGGTTCGACTCGTCGGGGTCGTAGTAGATGAACGAGTTCTTCCACACGTCGATCGCGATCTGCTCGCGCAGCTCCGCGATCGCCCACTTCATGCCGAACCTGGTGCGCAGCCGGTGGAGGTTTCGGCGCTCGATCAGGTCCGCGAGCTTGGCGTCGGGAAGGAGGACGCTGGCGACCAGCTCCTTCAATTCGTCGACGGGGAGGCCCGTGTTCTTGTCCTGGTTGAGCATCGAGCCCTCCTTGATGGCGAGCACGATCTCGGCTTCGTACTGGTGCTTCTTCGTCGCGACCTTGTAGACGATCCCGCCGGTGATGACGAGCGCGAGCAGGATCACCGGGATCGGGCGGACGATCGTGCGGCGCTTGATGCGCTGCACTTCCTGGATCAATCCCAGCCGCGTCGATTCTTCCGACTCGTACCACTCGTCGTTTCTATCGACGTGCAGCGGCATGGTCAGCGCACCTTAGCAGCCTCGGCGAGCACCGCATGCAGTGCGGAGGCGCTCGCCGCCCAGCCGCCGCGTGCACCGAGGCGCGCCACCTCGTCGGCATCGTAAGGCGTTCGCAAGGCGACGACGATCGCGTCCGCGAGCGCATCCGGATCGCGTGACGGCACGAGCGCGCCGAGCACCGGGCTCGTGATGAGGTCGGGGACGCCGCCGACGGTGGTCGCGACGACGCGGCGACCGCTCGCGAGCGCTTCGAGCACGACGTTCGGCGTGCCTTCCGAGTGCGACGGCAGGACGAGGATGTCGGCGGCCGCCATGTAGGTCGGCACGCGCTCGAGTGGTTGACGAGCAATGAGGCGAACACGCTCACCGAGCGGTTTTGTCAGCGCTTCGAGCTCGCCCTTGAGAGGTCCGTCACCGACCACGAGCAGCGTCGCGTCGGGGACGAGGCGAACGACGCTCTGCCAGGCGCGGCCGAGATCGAGCACGCCCTTCTCGGGCTTGAGGTTGCCGATGCAGACCGCGACCGGTCCAGTCGCCGGCAGATCGAGCGCGGCGCGCGCGGCAGCGCGATCGCGTGGCTTGAACAGATCGCTGTCGACACCGTTCATCACGACCTTCACGCGTTCGCGATCGACACCGAGCGCGACGACATCGTCGGCAAGCGGACGGCTGACCGCAACGACGCGTGCCGCCTTCGGCAGCGCCCACGACATCATCTTCCGCGGACCCGGAATGTTCGCGATGAGGTTGATATCGGAGCCATGCAACTTCACGACGGCAGGCACACCTAGCAAGCGCGCTGCCACGATCGCGGCGAAGCCATCGGGATACGCCCACGAGCCGAGCACGACGTCGACCTTGTTGCGGTACGGCGCCATGAGCGGTGCGATCGATGCCGCGTAGAGCGGGCCCCACGTCGCGTGCGCGAGCTTCGGCAGGAACAACGTGCGCGGGTGCGTGACGTCGATGCCGGCGATCGTCTCGCGACGAGGCACCGCCGCGAGCTTGCCCGCGCTCGACCATTTCGCCAGAAGACCCGCGCCGGGGAACCACGGGATCGTGGCCATCACCTCGAGGTCGCACAGCTCGCGGAGCGCGGCGAACTGCTGGCGATTGAATGGCGCCGAGAGCGGCTCGGCGGCATTCGGAAAGATCTTCGTGATCGCGAGGACGCGCACCGAGACTAGAGATTGAAGACGCGGTCCATGCGAAGCAGCTTGAAGATCGCGAGCGGCTGATCGCGCGCGCCGGTGATCGTCACGTTGCCGCCGCCGCTGCGAACGCCCTTGTAGAGCTTCACGAGCGCAGCGACGCCGGAGCTGTCGATGAGATCGAGCGGCGCGAGGTCGACGAGCACGTTGCTCGGCTTCGCAGCGATGATCCGATCGATCTCGTCCGCGAGCTGCGGTGCGGTGTTTATATCGAGCGAACCGCGAACCGTGAGAGTGGTCGCGGCGGCCGATCGGTTTACATCATACGCTGGTGCTGGCACTGGCTCCTCCGGGCAATCGCTTACACAGGCGCCACAGGTTTGGCGGTCCGGGTTCGTAGGTGACTTCGTCGAGCATCGTCTTGGCGATGTGGATCCCCATCCCGCCCTCGGGCAGCGTGTCGACGTCGAGCTCCGTCGGCAGCGGGGCGACCTCGTCGATATCGAACGGCACGCCGGTGTCCTTCACCTCGATCACGAGCTCGTGCGGAAGCGGCGTGATCGCGATCTCGATGAAGCCGCCGCCTTTGCGCTTGTACGCGTGGATCGCGACGTTGTTGTAGATCTCGGCGAACGCAGACACGACGGCGGTATCGAACGGATCGCGAACATCGTGATCGAGTGGATCGTTCGGTTCGCGTTGCGCCGAGCACGACACGAGGCGCGCAGCCTCGGCGACGATGCGCACGGCGACGTCGCGATATCGCAACGTTCCTGGCACGGTCAGTCGAATCGGCGGAGCCACGGCTCACAACATAACAGGCTCGTGACGTGCATGGTACGGTCGGCCATGCGTCGCAGTGTTCGAATCGCCAAACGCGCTATCGATGTCATGGGTGGTGCAATCGGGCTCGCTGTGACAGCTCCGCTCATGCCGTTGATCGCAGCGGCGATCTACATCGACTCGCCTGGCCCGATCCTGTTTCGCCAGCGGCGAGCGGGCAGTCTCAAGCGCATCTCGTCGGAGAACGGCATCAAGCGGCTCACGTTCGACGAGTTCGACATGCACAAGTTCCGCACGATGATCCCGAACGCGGAGGCGAAGACGGGCGTTGTCGTCGCGGGAGCTGACGATCCGCGCATCACGCGCGTCGGCAAGTTCCTGCGCAAGTCGCGCCTCGACGAGCTGCCGCAGTTCTGGGACGTGCTACGCGGCAAGATGTCGCTTGTCGGTCCGCGGCCCGAGCGCCCGGAGCTGATGCAAGACCTCTCGTACGCGATCCCGCTGTTCGAGGAGCGCATGCGTGACGTGAAGCCGGGCATCACCGGCCTCTCGCAGATCTCGCTCGGCTACACCGGCTCGATCCCCGAGGGCTCCGAGATCGGAAAGCTCGCCTCGACGCTCCAGAACCCGTGGCAGCTCGAGGAGACGAAGGGCTCGCTCGCCGACGACATGCGGATCAAGCTGCTCTACGACCTCGCCTACACCGCGTCGCTCGAGCGCTTCGACACGTTCCTCCGCACCGAGCTGGGCATCATCTTCAAGACGCCGCTCGTCATGCTGAAAATGACGCAAGGGCGCTGACCGAATCAACGCTTGTCGCCTACACGCGCCGTCGTCGACAATGAACGGCGGTGCGACGGCTCCTCGCATTCGCGAGCTGTCTGGTCGGCTGCTATTCGCCGCAGCCGCCCGCGGGCGCGCCATGTCCCGACGGCGCGTGCCCCGACGGTCTCGTCTGCTCGCCGGCAACGCAGACGTGCGAGCGCCGCGCGGTCGATGCAGGCGCGCATGACGCCACGCCGGGCGACGGCCGCCTCGCCGATGCGAGCATCGACGCGGCCATCGCGGTCGACGCGCCGACGAGCGGTGCCATTCTCGTCCAGCAGAAGGGCCGCGAGCGCATCGCGTCTTCTTCGCTCGCGACGACGCTCGATGTACCGCCGGTCGCCGGCCACACGCTGGTCATGATCGGCGGCGGTCCCGTCGCGCCACTCGTCGGCGTCTCCGGTGGCGGCATCGCGACCTGGACGCGCGCCGCATTCTCGCCGGTCGCTGCGAACGTCGAGATCTGGTACGGCGTGACGGACGGCTCGAGCTCGACGGTGACGATCACGGCGCAGTCGGCCGCGAGCTCGCTGACGATGCTCGTCACCGAGTGGTCGGGCATCGCGACGACGCTCGCGCTCGACGGCGCCGCAGCTGATGCCGTGCAGCCGGGCGAAGCGACCGCCGGCCAGATCGCGACGACGAACGCGCACGACCTCGTCCTGTTCGCCGTCGCGAGCTTCACGCCGAACACGTACGGCACGCTGTCCGGCTACACCGCGCTGACGTCTCTCGCCGGTACGCAGACCGGCGTCAGCCAGGTCGCCTGGTATCGCGAGGTGACGACGACCGGCACGTTCGCACCCTCGGTGAGCGTGACGAACAGCGAGTGGGATGCCTGTCTCGTCGCGCTCGAGCTGGCGCCCTAGGATTCGGCGCTCGAAGGCTTGGATCCCCGCGGCAGCCCCGGGACGGCGGGCAGCCGTGTATCGCCCGGCGTGTAGTCGCGGTGATAGATGCGCACGACGGCGAGGAAGAACGCGACCAGCAGGGGGCCGAGAAGGAGGCCGATCGCGCCGAACGTCGCGATGCCTCCGATGAGCGCGAAGAAGACGATCGCGCCGTGGATCTCGAGGCCGCGTCGAATGAGGAGCGGCTTGACGAGATTGTCGACGAGCCCGACGACAACCAGTCCCCACGCGGCGAGGAACGTAGCCATGTACGGATGCCCCGACACCAGGAGGAGGAGCGCCGCAAAGAGGCAGACGACCGCGGCGCCGATCGCAGGGATGAACGCGAACAGAAACGTGACGAGCGTGAAGAAGAAGGGGCTCGGAACGCGTGCGATGAGGAAGCCGACCATCGCCGCGACGGCTTGTACGGCCGCCGTGATGCTTGCCGACGCGATCACCGCGATCGACACCCTCCTGAACGCCACGAAGAGCTCCATCGTCTGGCCTTGCCGGAGCGGCGAGACGCTATCGAGCCAGCGCACGAGCTCGTCACCTCGAACGAGCAAGAAGAACAGTGCGATGAACATCAGCACCGCGTGAAACACGAACGAGCCGGTCTTCGCGAGCGCTCTGCCCACCGTCGAGGCGGCCTCGGCGCCTCCGATATCCACCTGTCCCATGATCCCACCGAGGTCACGAGGCACCCGCTCGATCGCTTCTGTGACCGCATCGCGGGCGGTCGCCGGCAGGTGCGAGACAAGCGACGCCACATCGTCGCTGTGGATCGCTTCCGAGATGAATTGAACGCCCTCGACACCGTCGCGGACGACGAACGTCACGAGCGCCGCGACCGGTCCGAGCAACAGGAGGATGGCCGCGACGGTGATCGCGCTCGCCGCGAGGGTCCGGCGGCCGCGAAGCCTCCGACTGAGCCGCTGTTGCACGGGCCACAGCATGCCGGCGAACACCGCGGCAAGGACGAGCTCCTTCGCGACCGGCATGATCACGAGCGCGAGCAACACCATCGCGATGACGATGAGCACGAGGAAGAAGCGGGGAACTGGCTGCTCCGGCACATTGAAGCCGAGCACGTTTGGTCGTGACCGGCGACACGACAGCGGGAGTGCGCGGGGTTAGCGCTTGCAGGCCGCGAGCGCGACCAGCTTGCGTCGCGCGGTCTCCCACGCGGCGTCGTTCTGCGGCCAGTGCGCGGAGTCGCGCTTGCCGACATCGCCGAGCGCCTTCGGGATCAGCTCGTCGACGAGCTTGGTCGTCGCAGCGGCATCGCATGCGGTCGCCGCCTCGAGCAGCGCGCGGTCCTGCATCCCGCGACGGATCGCGGCGAGGCGCAGCGACGGCCGGCACGGCGTCGTCTTGTCACCGGGCAGCGACAGCACGCCGTCGAGGTTGCCGTGGTCGCCGCCGTCGTCGAACGAGACCGCGTCGACAGTCGCGTCGAGCGCGCGGCCGGGCAGCGGAGCGCCCTTGCGATTGTGTCGATCGTGCCAGTAGAGCGCGTCCCACACGTACCAGACCGGGATGCGCCACGCGTGCGCGAGCCAGCCCCACGTGCGCGCGCCGGGCGGCTTGCCGTCGACGAGGAACGAGCCGGCGCGAGGAGGCGCGCCGTTGTATGTCCAGCGCGTGAACGGGTCGGCCTTCTTCGGCGTCAGCGTGATGTAGAGGTCGATCAGGTCGCCGTAGATGGGCCGCGGCTCGTCGGTGACCGCGTACATGAACGTCGACGGCCCGCCGCCGGCGTCGCGCACCGCTTTCGCGAGTGCGACGACGCGATCTTGCGCCTCGGGCTTGCGCGGCTCGTCGATCGGAATCGCGAACGGGATGTGGCCGGAGTCCTTCGTCGCCGCGATCCAGCCCTTCACCTCGGCGATCGCGGAGACCGGATCGGTCGTCAGCTTCACCGGCACGTACGGGAAGCCGGCGAGCAGGTCCTTGCGCGCGGGCCACGCGTCGAGGGGCAGATCCGGCGAGAGCATCACGCCGTAGCTTCTGAACATCGCGATGCACGCGCGCTCCTCGTCGCTCGGCGCCGCGTGCGTGCCGGTGCCGAGGTTCGCCCACTGGAGCTCGCGCGGATCGTAGTAGGCCCACACGCGAGGCGGCATCTCGGGCAGGGCGACGTCGACGATCTCGAGGTCGACCGGGATGTGGGGCAAGTCACCGACCACGAGCTCTCCCGAGTGAGTGCCCGGCGCGGCGTCGCGCGGAACCGCGATCTCGAAGAACGCCGGATTCGTCGTCGGTGATGGGTCGGGTAGCAGCGTGTCGGGGTAGTCGCCTGGATGGCCGCCGCCGCCGTACATTTCCGTCGACGCGCGCTTCACGCGAACACTCTCGACGGCGAACGAGTGGATCGCGGCCTGCAAGGACGGCAACGCCAGCGTCACGGACGCTGCCTTCCGATGCCCCACTCGAAATCCGATCGTCTCGCCCTTGGCTACGACCCCTCGCAGGCGTTTCCCGTCGAAGACGACGTCGCCGGTGATCGAGACCTCGGGCTCGGGAGCCGAGCGTCGGCATCCGAGCGAGAACGCACACGTGACGATCGCGCACAGCACGCAAACGGCCGTTTGCAAGAGGCCGAGGCGGCGCGTACGGATGCTCCCGTACAGATCCGCCGTGCAGTCGTGGGTTCGGTCGGTTGCGATGAAAGGCATGAGACGAGTACCGTTTTCCGTCGCGCCGTGAGCACACCGATCATCGCATTCGCGAAGGACTGGCACGAGGATCCAACCTCGAACCATCACGTCCTGCGCGAGCTGGCCAAGACACGACGAGTGTTGTGGCTGAACTCGATAGCAACGCGCAAGCCGAAGCTGTCGAGCGGCCGCGACCTGGGCAAGATCAGCCGCAAGCTTCGCGAGTTCGTGAAGGGGCCGGTCAATGTCGAGAACGACCTCTGGGTGATGAGCCCGCTGGCGCTGCCGCTCCCGCATAGCCAGGTCGCGAGCGCGATCAACCGCTCGGTGCTGCGCACGACCGTCCGCGCGCTGCGGCTGCGCCTCGGCATCGACCGGTTCCAGCTATGGACGTTCCTGCCGAACACCGGACCGTACGTCGGCACGCTCGGCGAGGACGTCTCCATCTATTACTGCGTCGACGAGTGGTCGATGTTCAGCTACTTGAATCGCGAGCAGACGGTCACCGCCGAGCGGCAGCTGCTCTCGAAGGTCGACGCGGTGTTCGCGATCAACAGCCCGCTCGCCGAGGCGAAGCGGCAGCTGAACCCGCAGACGTTCGTGTCGCCGCACGGCGTCGATCACGCATTGTTTGCGACCGCGCTCGATCCGTCGACGGTGGTCCCGCCCGACCTCGCCGCGATCCCTCACCCGCGGATCGGCTTCTACGGCACGCTGCGCGACTGGGTCGACTTCGAGCTGATCGCGCACATCGCGCGCAAGCGGCCGGACTGGCACATCGTGCTGATCGGCCAGCAGCTCACCGATATCTCCGCGATCGCTGGGCTGTCGAACGTGCACCTGCTCGGGCAGAAGCTGCACAGCGAGTTGCCCGCCTATTGCAAGGGCTTCGACGTCGGCATCATTCCGTACCGGATCGACGAGCGAATGACCTTCGTGAACCCACTGAAGCTGCGCGAGTACCTGTCGGCGGGACTACCCGTGGTATCGACGCCGGTACCCGAGGTGACCAAGTTCGAGCACGCACGTGTTGCAGCATCTCGCGACGGCTTCGTCGATGCGATCGAGCGAGCCCTCGGTGAGACCGGTCACGCGGCACGGGCCGCGAGGTCGCTCGCGATGAAAGATGAGACATGGTCGGCGCGCGTGGCGAAGGTCGCGCGCACCGTCGACGAAATGGCCGAGAAGAGGAAACAACGATGAGCAAGCGGTTTCGCGCCGGAATGGTCGGCGCCGGTAACATCTGCGAGTTCCATGTGGCGGCGGTCAAGGCGCTGCCCGACGTCGAGCTGATCGGCGTCACCGATCTCGATCGCAAGCGCGCCCAGGCGAATGCCGAGAAGTGGGGAACGATCGCGTTCGACACGCTCGACCAGCTCGTCGATGCCGGCGCCAACGTGATCCATGTCCTGACGCCGCCCTCGTCGCACGCGAAGGTCGCGCTCGCCGCGCTCGACAAGGGCTGCCACGTCCTGATCGAGAAGCCGATCGCCGAGGACGAAGCCGAGGCGCTCGAGATCGGCCGCGTCGCGATGGCGAAGGGCCTGATCGCGACGGTCAACCACTCGCTGCTCTACGATCCGCAGGTCAAGCGCGCGCTCGATTCGGTCAAGGCCGGCGCGCTCGGCCAGGTCGTCTCCGTCGATATCCTGCGCGGCTCGGAGTACCCGCCGTACGAGGGCGGTCCGCTGCCGCCGTGGTATCGCGACGCGGGCTATCCATTCCGCGACATCGGCGTCCACTGCCTCTACATCATCCAGGAGCTGCTCGGACCGATCGAGGACGTCGACGCGGAGTGGCGCTCGCTCGGCGGCGATCCGAACCTCGCGTTCGACGAGTGGCGCGCGATCGTCAAGTGCCAGCGCGGCCTCGGCCAGTTCCAGCTGACCTACAACACGCGGCCGATGCAGTCGCAGCTGATCATCCACGGCACCAAGGGCGTGCTGCGCGTCGATCTGTTCGCGATGTTCCACGGCAAGCGCGCGTCGACACCGCTGCCGAAGGCGGCCGAGCGTCTCGTCAACGCGTTCGCCGATTCGATCCAGCCGCTGATCGATGTCCCGATCGGCGTGTGGAAGTTCGTGCGCAAGGAAGTCCAGGCGTATCAGGGTCTGCGCGACCTCGTCGGTGACTTCTACAAGCGCCTCGAGGCAGGCAAGCAGCCGCCGGTTGCCGTCGACGACGCCGCGCAGGTCGTGCGCTGGGTCGAGAAGGTCGCGCGCGCGGCCGACGCCGATCACGAGGCGCGCCTCGCGAAGTTCCCGCTCTCGGAGAGGGTCCCGTTCCTCGTCACCGGCGCGTCCGGCTCGGTCGGCAAGGCCGTCGTGAAGCGCCTGCGCGAGCAGGGTCACCACGTCCGCGTGTTCGTGCGCCGCATCCCGGCGCAGCCCCAGGAAGGTGTCGAGTACGTGTTCGGCAACCTCGGCGATCCGGCGGCGGTCGACAAGGCCGTGAAGGGCGCCGAGATCGTGATCCACGCCGGCGCCGCGATGAAGGGCGGCTGGCCCGAGCACAAGGGCGGCACCGTCGTCGGCACGCAGAACGTGATCGACGCGTGCAAGAAGTACAAGGTGAAGCAGCTCGTCCACATCTCGTCGATGTCGGTCGTCGACTGGGCGGGCATGAGCGGCAACGGCCCGGTGTCCGAGGCCGCGAACCTCGAGCCTCGTCCCGACGAGCGCGGCGCGTACACGCGCGCCAAGCTCGAGGCCGAGCGCCTCGTGACCCAGGCGGCGGAGCAAGGTCTGCCGTGCGTGATCCTGCGGCCGGGTCAGATCTTCGGCGGCGGCATCCCGCTGATCAACGGCGCGGTCGCGCGCAACGCCGGCGGTCGCTGGCTCGTGCTCGGCGACGGCAAGCTCGAGCTGCCGCTCGTCTACATCGACGACGTCGTCGACGCGATCACGAGCTCGATCGACAAGAAGCTCATCAAGGGCGAGATCATCCAGATCATCGACCCCGAGCACCTGACGCAGGAGGACGTCCTCGGCATGGCCGGCGGCCAACGGCCGGTCGTCCGCGTCCCCCGCCCCGTCGTGTTCATGCTCGGTAAGCTCAGCGAATTCCCGCTGGGCGCGATCGGCAAGCCGAGCCCGATCGGCGTGTATCGCCTCAAGTCGGCGCTCGCCCGCCTCCACTACGAGAGCGAGCGCGCGAAGGCCGTGCTCGGCTGGGTGCCCCGCGTCGGTGTACGCGAAGGTATCCGCCGGGTCAGTGCGTGATGCGAATCTCTCCGTGTAGGTCTGCCGGAGCCTGAAGATCCGGCGAAGCTGGCCGATACGATCGGCCAATGAACGCCAAGCGTTCGCAGGCGATGCTGAGGCTGCCGCGGGATCAGACGCCCGCGGTCATCACCACGCAGGACGGCGAGCGAGCGGATGTCTATCTGTTCGTGCCGCCCGGCGAGAACGTCGCGCAGGTCCTCGACGATCCCGAGCCGTTCGTCGCCGTGATCTACTCGGCGGGCGTGCGACTCGTCGCGCGCTCGACGATCGCGTGCATCACGGTCCGCGAGACCCACGCGGTTGCCGACGACGGCGACCTCCCGGTCGAGCGCCAGAAGGCGACGGTCCGCCTGCGTACCGGAGGCAGCGTCGCCGGCGAGCTGCGCTGGACCGCACCGCCGGGCCGCCGCCGCACGCTCGATCACCTCAACGAGCCGAGCACGCACCTCGTCGTCCACGGCGGCGGCGAGACGAGCTACGTCGCGAAGGCGCACGTCGCGTCGGTCAGCGAGGAGGGGTGATGCTGACGATCGCCCAGCTCCTTCGCTTCATGAGCCAGCAGAAGGCGTCGGACCTGCACCTCTCCGCAGGCGAGGCGCCGATGATGCGCGTCCACGGCGACCTCCAGCGCGTCGACGTCCCGGCGCTGACGCCCGAGGAGACGCACCGCCTCATCTTCGATGTGATGAGCGACTCGCAGCGCAAGGTCTACCAGGAGAAGCTCGAGGTCGACTTCTCGTTCGCGCTCGACGACACGCTGCGCTTCCGCGTCAACGCGTTCGTGCAGAACCGCGGCGAGGGCGCGGTGTTCCGCTCGATCCCGACCAAGATCCCGAGCTTCACCGAGCTCGGCCTGCCGCCGGTGCTGCGCCACTTCGCCGAGGCCGACAAGGGCCTCGTGCTCGTGACCGGCCCGACGGGCAGCGGCAAGTCGACGACGCTCGCCGCGATGATCGATCACATCAACGAGACGACGCACGGTCACATCCTGACGCTCGAAGATCCGATCGAGTTCGTTCACACGTCGAAGCGATGCCTCGTCAACCAGCGCGAGGTCGGCACGCAGACGCACTCGTTCAACGCCGCGCTCAAGAGCGCGCTGCGCGAGGATCCCGACGTGATCCTCGTCGGCGAGCTGCGCGATCTCGAGACGGTGAGCCTCGCGCTGACCGCGGCCGAGACCGGCCACCTCGTGTTCGGCACAGTCCACACCTCGAGCGCGCCGAAGACGGTCGACCGTCTGATCGACGTGTTCCCGACGCAGCAGCAGGCGCAGATCCGCACGATGCTGTCGGAGTCGCTGCTCGGCGTCGCCACGCAGGCGCTGCTGCCGAAGATCGGCGGCGGGCGCGCGGCGGCGATCGAGATCCTCGTCGCGACGCCCGCGGTGCGGAACCTGATCCGCGAGGCGAAGACGCACCAGATCCCTTCGGCGATGCAGGTCGGTGCGCGCGTCGGCATGGTCACGATGGAGGCGGCGCTCGCCGACCTCGTGCAGCGCGGCGTCGTCAGCCCCGACGAGGTGAGGAGCCGCATTCCCGACATGGCCGAGCAGCGCGCCGCACAAGGAGGAGCGCGATGAGCATCCCCGATACCGAGTGGGATCCCGTGATGCGGGGCCTGCTCGACCACATGCTCGCGGTCGAGGCCTCCGACCTCTACATCACCGCCGGCAGCCCAGCGGTGTTCCGCATCGACGGCGTCGGCTATCCCGCGAAGAACGCGCTCGCGGCCGACGACATCGAGACGATGGCCGACTCGCTGATGACCGATCAGCAGCGGCAGGAGTTCCGTACCAAGCTCGAGATGAACATCGCGCTCGCGACGTCGAGCGGCCGATTCCGCGCGAACATCTTCCGCCAGCGCGGCGCGACCGGGCTGGTCATCCGCCTCGTCCGCACGCAGATCAAGACGCTCGCCGAGCTGAACCATCCGCCCGCGCTGACCGAGCTGATGACCGCCAAGCGCGGCCTGATCCTCGTCGTCGGCGGTACCGGCAGCGGCAAGTCGACGACGCTCGCCGCGATGATCGACCAGCGCAACCGCGCCGAGACCGGCCACATCATCACTGTCGAGGATCCGGTCGAGTTCATGCACGAGCACCAGCAGTGCGTCGTCACGCAGCGCGAGGTCGGCATCGACACGCGCAGCTACAAGGACGCGCTCAAGAACGCGCTCCGCCAGGCGCCGGATCTGATCCTGATCGGCGAGATCCGCGACGCCGAGACGATGGAGTCAGCGATCACGTTCGCCGAGACCGGCCACCTGTGTCTGTCGACGCTGCACGCGAACAACGCGAACCAGGCGATCGAGCGCGTGCTCAACTTCTTCTCGCCCGAACGCGCCCACGAGATCCGGCTGCAGCTCGCGCTCAACCTGCGCGCGATCATCTCCCAGCGGCTCGTGCCGACCATCTCCGGTGGCCGTGCGGCAGCGCTCGAGATCATGATCGACACGCCGCGCATCCGCGACCTCATCAAGCGCGGCGAGATCGAGGCGCTCAAGGACGCGATGGAGCAAGGCGTCGGTGAGGGCTGCAAGACGTTCGACGGCGCGCTGTTCGACCTCGTCACGTCGGGCCGCATCTCCGACGCCGAGGCGCTGCGCGCCGCCGACAGCCCGAACAACCTGCGCATTCGCATCGATCGCTATCGCAATAGCGGAGGCGAAGGTGAGGCGCCGGCGTTGCGCCTCGTGCCAAAGCTCAGGGCCGTCAATCCACGCTAGAGTTCGCGCTAGATGCGCGCTGTCGTCGTCGCTGCTGTCCTCCTGGTGTCGGCGCGCGCGAACGCGCAGGTCTCGGTCACCGTCGACCTCAACCCCGAGGGAGAGATGCTGGCGCAGCAGCTCGGCGTGTCGGCGCAGGATCTCGCCACGCGCATCCAGGACCGGATCGACACCGCCTACGACGCGAGCAACATCGAGGGCTTTCTGCGCTCGTTCGGCGATGCGACCGCGTTCTCGATGCGCGGCCTCGGCGTGGACTACGTATCGATGCCGAAGAATCTGATCGTCGGCGTCGGTGCGAACGTCGCGGTCGCGGCGAGCGGCGACTACAACGCCGAGGATCGGCCGACCGCGGGTCTGTCGCCGAACATCGGCTTCATGGCCGGGCTGAACCTCTCCGAGTACAAGCGGCCGCGCTGGACGGTGTTCGCGAACGGCTTCTATCGCAGCGCGACCGTGTCGAGCCTGCAGGGCAGCATCTCGAGCTTCGGTCTGCACGTGCAGTATCGCATCGTCCATCCGCAAGCCGACGAGGGCGTGACGACGAAGGCGCTGCGCTGGACGGGCATCGACGTCACGACCGGCCTCGAGATCACGCGGTGGTCGCTCGGCGTCGAGGACCAGATCACGACGGACTTCGCGGTCGACGGCACGAACGGCAGCGCCTCGCTCGTGCTCGACTCGATGGGTCGGTTCGACCTGACCTCGACGGCGGCGACGGTGCCGGTCGAGGTCTCGACGGGCGTGCGCATCGCGCTCCTCCTCAGCGTCTACCTCGGTGCCGCGTTCGATCTCTCCGGCGGCTCGGCGCGGCTCGATGCAAACCTCTCGGGCACGCTGCGCACGAGCGACGACCGAGGCGTCGGCACGACGACGATCGTCGGCCGCGGCGACAACACGGCGAGCCCGGCTGCCGCGCGCGTGCTCGCGGGTGTACAGCTGAACCTGTGGAAGCTGAAGGTCTACGGTCAGGTGAACGGCTCGGCGACGCCGGCGGCGAGCGTCGGGTTCGGCATCCGGGGCGTCCTCTGAATCGCGCGCTCGCGTGCGCGCTGCTCCTCGCCGCGTGCGAGGCCAAGAAGAAGCAGCCGCCACAGCCGCCGCCGCCACCGCCGGCGCCCGCCGACGCGAGCACGGCCGATGACTGCAAGCGCCGCGCGCAGGACGAGATCATGCGCTCGGATCGCGACATCGCGAATGCGCTCGCCGCGCAGAAGCTCGAGCTGTGCGCGCCGGAGTTCCTGCAGACGCCGTTCGACGGCCCCGTCAGCGGAGTGAATCCGAGCCAGGCGATGATCGACCAGTTTCGCAAGGAGACACAGCCGTTCGAGCGCGCGCAGACCGGCGACACCGTGACGTGGAAGCGCGACGACAAGAGCTACACCGGCATCTTCGTCGACCCGATCAAGGAAGGCTGGCTGATCGCGAAGCGCGACAGGCAGATCTTCGTCGTGAGGCCCGCGCGCTGGCGCGAAGTCGTGTGCGAGGACCCACGCGAGTACGCCGGTCACTGTGCGAAGGACGGACCTCGCAGACTCTTGTTTGCACTTCCCGCGGGTACGACCTTCGGCGGCACGCTCGACCTCGATGCGGAGCGCGTTTCGCTGCAATTCACCGGTGGTCCACCGGCTCCCTGCCCGCCGTGATCGCGACACGCTTGCCCTGCGACACGTGCTGCTGAGTGGCAGCACATCAGCAAGCGACACCGTGTCAACGTCGCCTGCTTCGCGCGGCGCACGGTGTCCGCGATGCTGATCGCATGCGAAGCCTACTTCTGATCATGCTGGCGAGCGGTTGTATGGGAGGTGAAGGCATGAACACCTACGTTCCGACCGACGGGTACGGCGCGAACGTCGAGTGCACGCCGGAGACGTGCGCGATCGCGACGGGAGCGACGCTCGAGCTCGAGGTGGAGTACTACGAGACCGACCTCTCGTATGCCGTCAAGCCCGAGAGGGTCATCATCGAGCCCGAAGGCGTGATCGAGACCGTGTCGATCAGCGATAAGGTCCGCGTCCGCGCGCTCGCCCCGGGCGATGTCGCGATGACGTTCGAGAAGATGGGTTCCGATCGCGTGTACTCGGTGACGCAGCACTTCCAGGTACGCGACATCGCGAGCGTCCAGGTCGTGCCGGTTCGCGACGAGGCGCTCGTGCTCGCACCCGACGACCGCCTGCGCGTGATCGACGGCAGCACGATCACGCTGCGCGCCGACCGCTACGGCTCCGCAGGCGAGTACCTGTTCGGCGCGACGCAGGAACCGTGGACGGCATCTCCGGGTGCGACGCTGACGCTGATCGGCACGACGGGCACGCAAAAGAAGCTCGAGGTGCACGGCGTCGGCTCGCTCGACGTGAGCTTCGGGCTCGGCACGCTGCCCGTCGATGTCGTGCCGGTGACCGACGTGGCTCGCGTCGAGCTCCGCCTCGAGGACGAACACCCGAGTGAATCGAGTTACCCCTCCATCGTCGCGGGCGACGGCCAGACGCTCCGAGTGCCCGACTACTACTATGGCTACGTCTACGTGCTCGACGCCTACGACGCGAGCGGCCACTACGTCGCGGGATCGGGCGCGCCCGGTGACATCGCGGTCGACAGCCCCGGCATCCGAGCGCTCTCGGTCGAGCGGAGCTACGACATCTACGAGAGGCGCGACCAGGTGGTGACGGCGAAGGTCGGCGCGGTGATGAGCGTCGTCACGGTCGACTTTGAATGATCGCGCGGGCGACGCGAATGCCGTCGAGCGCAGCCGACACGATGCCGCCCGCATAGCCGGCGCCTTCGCCGCACGGATAGAGGGCCGCGACATCGGGCGACGCGAGCGACTCGGAGTCGCGCGGCACGCGCACCGGCGACGACGTCCGCGACTCGACCCCGACGAGCACGGCGTCCTCGGTGAGATAGCCGCGCATCTGGCGATCGAACACCGGCAGCGCCTCGCGCAGACGCTGCGCGAGCGGCACGCCGATCGAGTCGAGCACCGCGCCGACGTCGCCGGCGGCGAGACCGGGCTGATAGCTCGTCGACGGCACGGTCGTCGACGCGCGCTTCTTCACGAAGTCGGTCGCCCGCGTCGCGGGTGCGCGCAGCTCGCCGCCGCCGGCCTGCGCCGCCGCACGCTCGAGCCTCGCCTGCAGCTCGACGCCGCCGAGCGGATGATCGAGCCCGAGCCGCGCGAGATCGGAGAGCTCGACGGCGACGACCATGCCCGAGTTCGCGTACGGCGAGTCGCGACGCGACAGGCTCATGCCGTTGACGACGATGCCGTCGGGCTCCGTCGAGGCGGGCACGATCCAGCCGCCCGGGCACATGCAGAACGAGAACGCGCCGCGCTTGTCGTCGGGCGTGAACGCGAGGCGATAGGCGGCCGCGGGCAGCTTGATGTGGCCGGCGGCGCGGCCGTACTGGATGCGATCGATCAGCGGCTGCGGGTGCTCGATGCGCACGCCCATCGCGAACGGCTTTGCCTCGAGGCGGACACCGGCGGCGACGAGCAAACCGTGGACGTCGCGCGCCGAGTGGCCGGTCGCCATCACGACGGCGCGGCCGATGAGCTCGCGGCCATCGGCGAGACGCACGCCGATCGCGCGACCGTTGCGCACGACGAGCTCGGTCGCGCGCGCGCCGAACTCGACGGTCGAGCCGACTGATGCGAGCTTCTCGCGGATCGCGGTGATGACCTTCGGTAGCTTGTTCGAGCCGATGTGCGGGCGGGCGTCGACGAGAATGTCGGACGGCGCGCCGTGCACTGCGAGGATCTCGATGACGTCGCGGATGTCGCCGCGCTTGTGCGCGCGCGTGTAGAGCTTGCCGTCGGAGTACGTGCCCGCGCCGCCCTCGCCGAAGCAGTAGTTCGAGTCGGTGTCGACGCGGCCGTGCTGCGTGAGGCCCTTCAGGTCGCGGCGGCGCGCCTGCACCGGCTTGCCGCGGTCGAGGACGATCGCCGGCACGCCCGCGCGCGCGAGCTCGTAGGCGCAGAACAGGCCGGCGGGCCCAGCGCCGACGATGATCACCGGATCGCCCGAGGTCTCGCGGAGCGGTGCGCCACCGAGCGGCGTCGCCGGATCGGCGATACCGACGACGAAGTGGAATCGCACGCGGCCGCGGCGCGCGTCGATCGAGCGCTTGCGAAGCTCGATTGCGGGCAGCTGCGCGGCGGAGATGCCCACCTGAGCGGCGAGCTTCTTGCCGATCGAAGGGAGATCGTCTGCCTCGTCGAGATCGAGCTCGACGATGTAATCGCGGTCGGACTCCAGCACGGGCTAATTCATGTCCTGATCGTCATCGCTGCGCACGGTCCGCATGCGCCCGGCCTCGTACGCCGGCGTGCCACGGACTCGCGCGAGCCATTTCTTCGCAGTCTTGGCCTGCCAGCCCCACTTCTCGCCGAGCACGTGGAACATGCCGGCGATCAGCCGCTCGTCGCGCGGCGGCTTCTGCAAGAGGTCCCACTTCACGTGATGGTTCGAGTGCCGCAGCATCCGGTCGAACAGCGCGATCACCGCGTCGTCGAACGGCCCGGTGCGCAGCACGGCGACCGCCGCTTCGAGCGTGCGCGTGTCCGGATCTAGGAGATTCTCGCCGCCGGTGCGCGCGCGAGAGATCACCTCGTGACACGCCTCGACGATCGCGCCCCGGGCGAGCGGCAGGTCGCGGCGTCCGGCCTCGGCGATCAGCGCGGCGCGGCCGACGACGCGGGGCTCGCCGATCAGCCGGACGAGATCGTCGTCGCGCACCGTTCGCGCGCTGTCGCGGTCGAACACCGGCGCGGGCGGCAGCGGCTTGCCGAGCTTCGCGAGCAGGCCGTGCGCGGCGTCGCGGATGTCTGCCTCGGTGAACGTCGTCAGCCAGGCGAGGTCCGCGGCGTCGACGACGTCGGGCACCGCCTCTGCAACGCGCAGCGCGAGGTGCAGGTTCCGCACCGTGTAGTCGTGATCGTAGTCGAGCGACGTCAGCGCGTCGTGCAGCAGCGGCCCGAGCTCGCGCGGTACCGCGTCGATCTCCGACGTCGGGCTCGCGAGCACCAGTGCGGCCTGGCGCGCGAGCATCGCGATCGCGTCCTCGCGGGCGGTGTCTAGCTCGGCGAGCCGGTTGCGCGCCTCGGCTCGGCGCTCGGACGGCAGCTGGCGGACGAGCCGGCCGTAGGCGAGGTGGACATCGGCGTCGAGGTCGCCGTCGCTGCGCTCGCGGATCGTCGTCAGCAGCTCGGCGAGTGCGGCGGCGTCGACAGAGCGAGGCTCCGGCGTGGTCGCGAGGCAGGCGGCGAGCGCCTCGGCGGCGACCGGGCGCGGCGTGTCGTTGTGCGTGCCGGGCGCGGCGACGACCTTCTCGAGCGCGGGGATCGCGGCGGGGTCGCCGATCTCGCCGAGCGCGGCGGCGGTCGCAGCGATCAGGTCTTCCTTCGCGATCGAGTCCATCGACGACTTGATCGTCGTGTCCTCGAGGATCTTGATCAGCGCCGGTACCGCGGCGCGGTGACGGACGGCGCCGAGGATCGCCACGACGGCGCGCCGGCGATGCTCGTAGCGCTCGGGGACGTCGAGGATCGGCAGGAGCCGGTCGGCGACGCGAGGGTCGAGCTTGCCGGCCGCCGCACGCACGCGCAGCAGCTCGCCCGCGTAGCTCGTGATCTGCCGGCCCGCATCCTCGTCGTCGGGCTCGTCCTCGTCGTCGTCGTCCTCCTCGTCGTCGTCCTCGTCCTCGTCGTCCTCGTCGACGTCATCGCCGTCGTCGTCATCATCCTCGTCGCCGACCGGTTCGCCGGTCTCGTCGTCGAAGATGCCGTCGACGACCTCGGCGCTCGCCTCGGCACCGCGGTTCGCGGTCACGATCTCGATCGCGAGCTCGCGCAGCATCTGGGCGAGCTCCTCCTTCGACCATTGCGTCTGCGACGCGATCCACGCCTCGACGCCGGCGTCGCCCGTCGTCTGGTAGACCGCGAGCAGCGGGTTGCCGCCGAGCACGAATGGCTCGGCCGCATCGCCGATGATGCCGCCGTACTTCTGCGCCATCGTCGCGCCGCTGAATCGCGCATGGACGATCGGAAGCACCTCGGCGAGCTTCGTCACGATCCAGAGCAGGTGATGAACCTGCTCGTCGGGCGAGCACGGCACCGCGAACCGATCGACCCACAGGTGCGCCGCATGGCGCGCGCGATCGTAGGTCACCGCCGCGTTGCGATGCCGGCCGCCATACGGTGCGAGCCACATCGTGTGGAACCCGAGCAGCACGGTGTTCTCGCCGGGGATCGCCGGACCGGCCATCTTGAACGCGATGCCGAAGTCCTCCCAGTCGAGCTCGTCGACGATCGCGGGATAACCATCGACCGGGAACGCGGGCTTGCCGGCCTGCGGCGGGGGGCCGTTGGACCAGGTCTCCTCGTCCTCGTCCTCGTCTTCGTCGTCGAGCTCGCGCTCGTCTTCCTCTTCCTCGTCGTCGTCGTCGTCGCCATTGATCTCGCCCGACACCGGACGGAGATCGTTACTGACCGCATCGAGCGCGATCGGCATCGTCTTGGTCCGCGTCTCGTCGCTGACGAGGATCTCGTCGTCGTCATCATCGTCGTCGGTGTCGTCGTCGTCCTCGTCCTCGACCGCGGGCAGGCTCGTCCCGGTCTGGAAGAACCACGCACGCTCGACGCCGACGGTCGCCGCTCCCTCGACGAGCCGGCGCTGCGCGTCGACCGCGTGGCCCGCCTCGGGCGGAAGCCACGGCACGCCGAGGAGCTTGACCTCGTCCTCGATGTCGTCGGGCAGCTCGTCGATGAACGCGTCCGCGTCTGGGATCAGCGGCGCGAGGTAGCGCAGGATCTCGACGACGCCCGAGCGCGCGGTCGACTGGCGCAACCGCAGCACGAAGAACGCGAACGCGGTCTCGCCCTCGAGCGCGTCGAGCCCGGTCACGGTGACCGACATCAGTTGCCCTCCTGACGCGTGTGCCAGTCGCGGAACAACGCCTTGAACTCCGGCCACTCGAGGATCGGCCCGAGGTCCGTGTCGACCTCGACCTTGCCGAGGTGATCGTAGTCGTGCGCGACCGCGAGCTTCACCTGCTCGAACGCGCGGTTGTAGTTCCCGACCGCCGCATACGCGCACGCCGCCGAGTGATAGATGTACGGGTTCTCGTGCGCGACCGGCTGCGCGCGATCGGCGATGCGCACGGCGACGTCGTACTCCTTCGCCGCGTGCGCCTGCACGCACGCGTTGTTGAGCGCGCGCAGGTAGTTCGTGCGCTCGTCGCCGTCGTCGGGAATCGGCAGATCGAGCAGCCGCTCGTACAGCGCGAGCGCCTGCTCGCCCTGCTTCGCCTTGATCGCCTTGAACGCGAGCGTCGACAACAGATTCACGTTCGGCGGCAGGAGCGGCACCAGCTTGCCGAGCCGGTCCGGTGCGTGCTCGAGGATCGCGTCGCCGAGCTCGCCGAACAGCTCCTCGCCGACGTCACCGTACGCCGCGACGAACTCGCTCGACGTCTCGCCGATGATGCGCTCCGGCATCGCCCCGGCGAGCGCGATGTCGAGTGCCTCGGCGAAACGCCGATGCCCCGCGCGGCCCATGCGGACGGCGATGTTGACCCGGTTCGAGGTCGTGTAGCGCGGCAGGTCGGCGAACAGCTCGTCGAGCTTGCCGGCGATGCCGACGCGATCGGCATCGAGCACGAGCATCGCGTGCGTGAACTGCGTGTCATCGTCGTCGGGCGCGATCGAGAGAGCGCGCTCGGTCATCGCGAGCGCGGCGCGCACCTGCGCGGGCTCGGGCGGCCGATCGTCGTCGTCGCCTTCGTCATCGTCGTCCGCGGCGGCGCTGAACGCGTCGTCCTCGTCCTCCTCCTCGTCCTCCTCCTCGTCGTCGTCGTCCGCGTCGTCGGCGTCGCCGTCCTCGTCGTCGTCCTCATCTTCGTCGTCGTCGTCGGATTCAGCGTCGACCATGTCATCGGCGTCACGATCGCCGTCGTCAGCATCGCGCTCGTCGTCGTCGAGGTCATCGTCGTCGTCATCGACATCGTCGTCGTCGACGTCCTCGTCGTCGCCGTCGCCCGCCTCCGCATCGAGGCGTGCGTTCTCCTCGTCGATCAGACGCTGAGCTTCGTCCCGATCCTCGACGCCGCGCACGTCGATCGCGCGCCCCGCCTGGTCGCGGATCACGCTCGGCGTCACGACGATCTCGAGCGCAGGCCAGCTCTCGAACCAGTACGTCGCGGCGCGCCCGTCGCGCATCCTCGCCTCGAGCTCGGCGACG
>JABFXX010000300.1 GCA_013368795.1 Kofleriaceae bacterium | reverse complement strand
CCTGCGCGTGCTCCACGAGGTCGCGTTCGGCTTCGGCTCGATCACGGGCCGCACGCCGACGATGTCCGATCCGTCGGGCGACGACGTTCTGCGCGGCGAGCGCTACGGCTTTGGCCAGGTGCGCCTGCGCGTTCACCCGTCCGTCTTCATCGACGGCCGCATCGGCCTCGGTGTCTCGCAGGATTCGTTCGACACGACGCTGCGCAGCGTGTTCACGTTCGGCAAGCCGTGGCGGTCGTGCGTGCAGATCGGCGGCGAGTACTTCGGCGATGTCGGGTCGAGCGCCTTCGTGCGCCTGCAGTGGGACACCGCACCACCGCTGCTGATGGGCGCGTCGATCGTCCGCACCGACCTGCCGGGTGTCCTCATCGATCCGGCCGGCCTCTACATCGCGTATGACGTGTCTTACCAGGTCGCCGCGCGGTTCACGATGAAGGCCCAGCTGTCGTACGGCGCCCGCGACGGCGCGGCCCATTTCGGCGGCGGCCTGGGCACGGCGGTCGCGTTCTGAGCGTCGACGGAATCCGGGGCGTAAAAGTGGTATAGAGCCGGCCGTGGCGATCAGCCTGTCGGTCAACCTCAACAAGGTCGCGCTGCTCCGCAATTCGCGCGGTGCCCAGAACCCGTCGCCGCGCATCGCCGGCATCGCGTGCCTCGATAGCGGCGCCTACGGCCTGACGCTGCACTGGCGCCACGACAACCGCCACACCCGCGTCGACGACGTCCGCGCGCTGCGCGAGCTGTGCAAGGAGCGCGGCGCGGAGTTCAACCTCGAGGGCGACGACCGCGAGGAGCTGATCGCGCTCGCCGAGGAGCTCGAAGTCACCCAGTTCACGCTCGTGCCGGTGAAGCCGGGCGAGATCACGAGCGACCACGGCTGGGACCTGCCGCGTCAGCACGACGTCGTCGCACCGATCGTGAAGCGGCTCGCGGCCAAGGGCATCCGCACCGCGATCTTCGTCGACGCCAATCCCGAGATGATGCCGGCGGTCGCGGCGACCGGCGTCGACCGCATCGAGATCTACACCGAGCCGTACGCGTCGGCGTGGGGCACGCCGCAGCTCACGGTCGAGCTCGAGCGCCTGAAGAAGACCGCGCAGGCGGCGGTCGCGCACGGCATGAAGGTCAACTGCGGTCACGACCTGAACCTGCGCAACACGCCGCTCCTCGCGCGCGAGGTGCCTGAGATCGTCGAGGCGTCGATCGGTCACGCGCTCCTCGCGGATGCGCTGTACATCGGGCTGCCCGAGACCGTGCGCCGCTACGTGCGGGCGTGTAACGGCGAGGCGGTCGACGCGCCGGTCACGCAATGAGGCCGGTGCTGCTCGCGCTCCTGATCGCGCTGCCGGGGTGCTTCTGGGCACGCGGCGGTTCGGCTCATCAATGTCCAGAGGGCAGGGTGGTCGAGCTGGGCCTGCAGGAGGACGTGGCGAAGTTTGCCGGCTGCAAGAAGGCCAGCGGCATCGTGATCCGCACGGGCGCCACGGTCGACGTGTCGCCGCTCACGGATCTCGAAGAGATTTCCGGAGACCTCGTCGTCGGTCCGACCGTCGGTGTCGACACGATCGCGTTCAACGGCCTGCTCCGGGTGGGCGGGTCGATCCGCGTCGCGAACAACGGCTCGCTGCGCGGGCTGTTCCTGCCGCGGCTGGAGCAGGCAGGGCGGATCGAGGTCGACAACAACGCCGTGCTGTCGACGATCTCGGTGCCGCGCCTCGCGACCGTCAACGGCGCGATGGTGATCACCGACAACAACGCGCTCGAGCTGGTGACGGCGACGTCTCTCCAGTCGATCGGGCAGGAGCTCGTGATTGCTGGTCATCCCAAGCTCGAGCTCCTCGAGATGCCGCGAATCGCCCACATGGAGACGATCCGGCTCGAAGCGAATCCGAAACTCCCGCCCGAAGTGGTAGAGCAGCTCCGCAGCAAGGCCGCGACGCCGTAGTCGCTGGCGCTATTGGAGGTATCATGGCGACCATGGTTCGCGACGTACTCGAGCTTGGCAGTTCGCTCGGTTTTCTCGACGAGATGTACGACCAGTTCCAGGAGCAGCCCGGGCTGGTCGATCGCAGCTGGCACGACGTCCTGACGGACGGTGGCACCAACGGCCACGCCATCAAGACCAACGGCATGAATGGCCACGCGACGAACGGCACCAATGGCTACGTCGCCGCCGCCGCCGCGACCGCCGCAGTCGGGCAGGAGCTGCCGAGTGGCAACGGCCGCCGCACCGGCACGACCCGCGTGATGCCGACGTTCGCCCGTCCCGGCGCGGTGACGATGCAGCCACTGCTCACGCAGCAGCAGCCGTCGGTCTGGCCGCTCGTCAACGCGTACCGCAGCCGCGGCCACTTCGCGGCGAACCTCGATCCGCTGTCGCTGCTCGAGACCGCTCGCATCGTCGAGCTCGAGCCGTCGACGTGGGGCTTCACCGAGGCCGACCTCTCGCAGGTCGTCGAGCCGACCGGTGTCCACGGCCTCGTCCGCGCGACGCTCGGCGAGGTCGTCGCGGCGCTGCGCAACACGTACGCCGGCTCGGCCGGCCTCGAGTTCATGCACATCTCGTCGCCGTCGCGCCGCAGCTGGCTCGCCGAGCGCTCGGAGATCGCGTTCGCGACGCCGGTGCCGAACGACGTCCGCACGCGCATGCTCGCGCTGCTCATCAACTCCGAGCAGTTCGAGCGGTTCTGCCACACGAAGTATCCCGGCACGAAGCGGTTCTCGCTCGAGGGCAGCGAGAGCCTCATCCCGCTGCTCGACCTCGTGCTCACGCACACCGCGCGCCTCGGCGCGATCGAGGCCGTGCTCGGCATGGCGCACCGTGGTCGCCTGACGACGATCGAGCAGATCCTGAAGCGCCCGGCGCGCGATCTGTTCGGTCACTTCGAGGACGTCGAGCCCGAGAAGGCGCTCGGCGGCGGCGACGTGAAGTACCACCTCGGCTTCTCGACGGATCGCATCGACCCGAACGGTCACGCGATGCACGTGTCGCTCGCGTTCAACCCGAGCCACCTCGAGGCAGTCGACCCGGTCGTCTGCGGCCGCGTTCGCGCGAAGCAGATCCGCCACGGCGACGTCGAGCACAAGCGCGTCGTCGGCGTGCTCGTCCACGGCGACGCGGCGTTCGCCGGCCAGGGCCTCGTGCCCGAGACGCTGCAGCTGTCGAACCTGCCGGGCTATCGCACCGGCGGCACGATCCATATCATCGTCAACAACCAGGTCGGCTTCACCGCGTCGCCCGCCGAGCAGCGCTCGACGCCGTACTGCACCGACATCGCGAAGATGCTCGAGTGCCCGATCTGGCACGTCAACGGCGAGGACCTCGACGCGGTCGCGCGCGTCATCGAGATCGCGTGCGAGTACCGCACGCAGTTCGCGTCCGACGTCGTGATCGACATGTACTGCTATCGCAAGTACGGCCACAACGAGAACGACGAGCCCGCGTTCACGCAGCCGATCATGTACGACCGGATCCGGACGAAGCAGTCGCCGATCGAGGTCTACTCGCACCGGCTCGTCGACGAGAACGTCGTCACGCCCGACGAGGTCACCGCGATGACCCAGCGCCGTGTCGCCGAGCTCGAGACCGAGCTCGAGGCGGCGAAGGCCGCGAAGCAGCGCCCCGAAGGACCGTCGATGACGGCGATGTGGCGCGGCTACCGCGGCGGCATGACCGAGACCCCCGAGGAGGTCGACACGCGCGTCGCGCGGCCGATCCTCGAGGCGATCGCGCAGTCGATGACCGAGCTGCCGCAGGGCTTCACCGCCCACCCGAAGATCGTCCGCCTGTTCGATCAGCGCGCGGCGATGGGTCGCGGCGAGAAGGCGCTCGACTGGGGCATGGGCGAGCTCCTCGCGTACGGCTCGCTTCTCTACCAGCACGCGAACGTTCGCCTCACCGGCCAGGACGTCTCGCGCGGCACGTTCAGCCACCGCCACGCGGTCATCACCGACATCGTCAACGGCCGCGAGCACCTCGTGCTCGGCCAGCTGCACCCCGATCAGGGACAGTGCCGCATCTACGACTCGCCGCTGTCCGAGGCCGGCGTGCTCGGGTTCGAGTTCGGTTACTCGCTCGACTATCCCGACGCGCTCGTCATGTGGGAGGCGCAGTTCGGTGACTTCGGCAACGGCGCGCAGGTGATCATCGATCAGTTCATCACCTCGTCCGAGGACAAGTGGAAGCGCCTCTCGGGCATCGTGCTGCTCCTGCCGCACGGCTACGAAGGGCAGGGACCGGAGCACTCGAGCGCCCGTCTCGAGCGCTACCTGCAGTCGTGCGCCGAGCACAACATCCAGGTCGCGCAGCCGACGACGCCCGCGCAGATGTTCCACCTCATGCGCGGCCAGGTGCTGCGCCGCCTGCGCAAGCCGCTCGTCGTCATGACGCCGAAGAGCCTCCTCCGTCTCCCGGCCGCGACGTCGACGCTCGACGAGCTCTCGAACGGCACGTTCCAGCGCGTGATCGGCGACGCCGCCGCTGACCCCGACAAGGTCACGCGCGTCCTCATGTGCTCGGGCAAGATCTACTACGAGCTTGTCGACGAGCGTGCGCGCCTCAAGGACGAGTCGGTCGCGATCGTCCGCATCGAGAAGCTCTACCCGTGGTGGCCGCACCTCGTGCAGGGCGCGCTCGAGAAGTTCCCGAAGATGAAGGAAGTCTTCTGGGTGCAGGACGAGCCGGCCAACATGGGCGCACAGACGTTCGTCACGCCGCGCATCGAGAGCCTGCTCCGGTCCATGGGCGGCAACGTCAAGTACGACTGCGTCTCGCGTGCCGAGAGCGCGAGCCCGGCGACCGGCTCGCACAAGGCGCACGTCATCGAGCAGCAGCGTATTTTGAACGCTGCGTTCGGCCGGTAATCCGCCGCCGGAGCATTCTGAAAACGGCGCATTGGGAGTAGACTGCGCCCCATCATGGCTGACCTGGTTGTTCCCCAACTCGGCGAGTCGATCACCGAGGCGGTCGTCGCGAAATGGCTCAAGAATGTCGGCGATGCAGTCGCCGATGGCGAGCCCGTCGCGGAGCTAGAGACCGACAAGATCACGGTCCAGCTGCCATCGCCCGTCGCCGGTGCGCTGATCGCACGCGACGCCGCCGAAGGCTCCGTCGTCAAGGTCGGTGACGTGATCGGTGCCGTCGAGGCCGGCAAGGCCGGCAAGACCGCCGCGCCCCCCGCCGCCAAGCCCGCCGAGAAGTCCGCCGCCGCACCGCTACCGCCGCCGCCCGCCGTGAAGGCCGCGCCGGTTCCGCCCGTTCCGCAGCCGATTGCCGCGCCGCCGCAGGTCGGTGCCGCGCCGCTGCCCGTCGCTCCGTCGACCGGCAACGGCGAGCGCGCGCTCGACAAGGATCTGCTGCTCCGTCTCACGCCCTCGCAGCGCGCGACCGCGCGCGAGACCGGCGCGCTCCCCTCGCGTGGGCCCTCGATCGCGCCCGCCGCGCCGAGCGGTCCCTCCGTCGAGGATCGCCTCGCGCAGGTCGATCCGCGCGACGAGATCGTGCCGATGTCGCCGCTGCGCAAGCGCGTCGCCGAGCGTCTCGTCCAGGCGCAGCACGAGTCCGCATCGCTGACGACCTTCAACGAGGTCGACATGACGGCGATCATGGAGCTGCGCGCGAAGTACAAGGACAGCTTCGAGAAGGCGCACGGCGCCAAGCTCGGCTTCATGTCGTTCTTCGTGAAGGCGTGTGTCGCCGCCGCGAAGCTCTTCCCCGGTCTCAACGCCGAGGTTGTCGGCGGCAACATCGTCTACAAGAAGCACTACGACTTCGGCATCGCCGTCTCGACGCCGAAGGGCCTCGTGGTCCCCGTTCTTCGCGACTGCGACCAGCTCTCGTTCGCGGGGGTCGAGAAGGGCATCGTCGAGCTCGCGAACCGCGCGCGCGACGGCAAGCTCGGTCTTCCCGATCTGCAGGGCGGCACGTTCTCGATCACCAACGGCGGCATCTACGGCTCGATGATGTCGACGCCGCTGCTCAACTATCCGCAGACCGGCATCCTCGGCATGCACAACATCGTCAAG
>JABFXX010000518.1 GCA_013368795.1 Kofleriaceae bacterium | reverse complement strand
TGTAGGAGCGAGGCCACCTGCTTCGGAGAGATGTTCCGCTCGGCCGCACCGCGGCCTCTGGACCAGGTCTCGTGCGCCAGCGCGTGGACACGCCGATGAGCGCTGCCACGTCGTCTAGATCTGCCTGTGCGCGACTGCGGCCTCAGCGGCCGACTTGCGATCGTCGAGGACGAACAGCACCCGGCGTGGGCCCGAGCGCGTTCATGCACCACCAACGCGCTTGATGCTTCAGGCGATCGGCTCTAGCGCGAGCAAGGCGTCACCCTGGTTCACATCGGCACCGTCGGCGACGAGGACCTCGCGGACCTTCGCGCGCGGCGGGACGTCGTGGCCGCCGTACGTGACGCGATGGAACGTCTTCATCACCTCGAGAAGGCACACGGTCGTGCCGGCTCCGATCTCGGCACCGACCGACACGAACGCGGGCTTGTCGGGGGTCGGGCGGCCGTAGAAGCGGCCGCTCGTCGGCGCGCGGAACACGAGGCCGTGCTCGGCGGCGGCGGAGGTTTGCGACGCGGCGGCGGCGCCGGCGGAGGCGATCGCGAGGTCGGTCGCCACGCGAAACAGCGGCTCGCCGTACGCGACGGGGCGGCGGGCGAGGGCGGGGCCGGGGACGAGCTTGACGAGACCGGTGATGCGCGGTGCGGTGATCTTGATCGTGCGGCCGAGGACCTCGAGCTCGCCGATCGTGTCACCGGGCGCCACGAGGTGATCGGCGGCGACGAGGAGGCGGAAGAAGCCGGGCTCGGGCGCGCGGATTTCCTCACCGGAGAGGAGGGCTTCGATCGAGGCGGACATCAGCGCGGACCTCCGACGAGGACGCGCAGGTCGTGCATCGACCAGATGCGAGGGTTCTTGATCCGGCGATAGCCGGTGTTCTGATAGGACATCTCGACGAGCGCGCCGAGGTAGGCACGCAGCTCGCCGAGCTCGACGATCTCGTCGGTGTCCATCTGGCGGGCGGCGACGAACGGATCCATGTCGCGCTCGATGCGGGCTTCGGTGTCGCGCATGCCGGCCTCGATCTTGGCGCGCTCCGCGGGATCGGTGGCCATGATCTGGAAGTCGTCGTCGAGCTTCGTGTTGTAGGCGGCGATCGCGAGCGTGCGACCCTCCATGACGGAGAGGCGCGCGTAGGAGGTCGACAGCTGGACGATCGGATCGTAGGGCAGGCCGCTCATCGCGTAGTAGCCGGCGCCGGAGGCCTTGCGGAGCAGGACCGTGAACATCGGCGTCGTGTTGGTGGAGTTGGTGTAGATGAGCGACGAGCCGTAGGCGAGGAGGCCGTGGGCTTCCGCTTCGTGGCCGATGTCGAAGCCCGAGATGTCCTGCAGCCAGATGAGCGGGATGCCGTCGTCGTTGCAGGCGCGAGAGAAGGCGCTGATCTTGGCGATGCCGCCGCGGTAGAGGATGCCGGCGGGACGCTGGCGGCCAGGGTGCTCGGGATCGCCGACGAGACCCTGGCGGTTGATGACGAAGCCGGCGTAGAGGCCGTTGACGCGGCCGACGCCGCAGATCATTTCCTCGCCGACCTCGGGCATGACTTCCCAGAACAGGGACTGGTCGACGAGGCGCGCGAGGACCTGGTTGGCGTCGTAGGCCTCGCGGTGATCGGCGGGGACCATCGCTGCGAGCTCGGCGGGCGCGAAGCGCGGATCGATCGAGCCGAGGTCGCCGCGGTAGAAGTCGGCACCGCTCGACGGGAGGCGGGCGACGTCGCGGCGGAGGCAGCGAAGGAGCGTGTCGTCGTCGGGAACGCGGACGTCGGCGCAGCCGGATTGATGGACGTGAATTTCGGGGCCGCCGATATCGAGCGACGTGATCTTCTGGCTCTTGGCGCCTTTGATGAGCGCGGCGCCGGCGATGACCATGTACGCCTGCTCGGTCATGTAGACGCGGTCGGAGATGATCGGCATGTAGCCGCCACCTGCGATGCAGTCGCCGAACACGCCGGCGATCTGCGGGACGCCGTTGGCGGAGAGGAGCGAGTTCATCTTGAAGATGTGGCCCGCACCGCGTGCGCCCGGGAACGACTTGGACTGTTCGGGGAGGAACAGGCCCGAGCAGTCGACGAGGTAGATCGTCGGGATGCGCAGGCGCAGCGCCATCATCTGCGCGCGCTGGATCTTTTCGGGGGTGCGCGGCCACCACGCGCCGGAGGCGACGGTGTTGTCGTTCGCGATCACCATGCACCAGCGGCCTTCGACCTGCGCGAACGCGGTGACGACACCGGCGGCCGGAGATTTTTGGTCGCCCGGGAACACCTCGCCGTAGTTGACGAACGTGCCGACCTCGAACGTGCGCGTGCCGGGATCGGCGAGACGGGCGAGGCGCTCACGCGAGGTCAGCTTGCCCTTCTTGTGGACGCGATCGACGTAGGTTGGGCCCCAGCCGGCATGGACCTCGGTGCGGCGGGCGCGGAGGCGATCTTCGAGGGTCGCGAGGGCAGCGCGCGCGTCGGCGGCGGTGCGCTCGTCGACGAGGTTCGCGAGCGGGGAACCGATCGGGACCAGCGGTACAAACGCCATTGCGAAACGGACCGTACTACAGCGTCGGCGCCGGCGCCCGCGTCGCTACAGCGTCTTGCGCATGCACAGGCTGAGCGGCATGCCGACGTAGTTTCCGAACGGCGCGCTGTCGGTGTAGCCCTGACGGTGGTAGAGCGCGATTGCCTCGTGCTGGTGGACGCCGGTCTCGAGGATGGCGGTGGCGAAGCCCTGCTCGCGCGCCCACGCCTCGACGGCGGCGAGGATCTGTGCGGCGAGGCCGCGGCGGCGGGCGGGTGGCGCGACGAACATGCGCTTGACCTCGACGCTGGTGGCGTCGAACGGGCGGAACGTGCCGCAGCCGACCGGCGCGCCGTCGGTATCGAGCGCGATCACGAACGGCGAGCCGTCGGCGATGAGGTTCATCGGCGCGTAGTCGGCCTGCGCCTCGCCGTAGCGGCCGCGGAGGTCGGCATCGAGCGCGGCGATGAGCGGGACGAGGCGCGAATCGGAAGCGGTCGTGCGCTGGATCGTGAACATCGCCGGTCAGCGCCAGCCCGGGATCGTGCGCGTGTCGTAGTTGCCGGTGCGAAACGCGTCGCTGCCGAGGATCTGGATATGCATCGGGATCGTCGTCGGGACACCCTCGACGACGAACGCCTTCAGCGCGCCGATCATCTTCGCGATCGCCTCGTCGCGTGTCGGCGCACGGACGATCAGCTTCGCGAGCAGCGAGTCGTAGAACGGCGGCACGACGTACCCCGCCTCGACGTGCGTGTCGACGCGAATGCCGTCTCCGTGCGGCGGCTGCCACGCGGTGATCGTGCCCGGCGCCGGTGCGAAGTTGTTCGCCGGATCCTCGGCGTTGATCCGGCACTCGATCACGTGGCCCTCGAACGGAATGTCGCGCTGCTGCCACGGTAGCGGTGCGCCCGCGGCGACCTCGATCTGCGCGCGCACGAGATCCTTGCCCGAGCGCTCCTCGGAGACGGTGTGCTCGACCTGCAGGCGGCAGTTCATCTCCATGAAGCGGAGGACGCCGCCCGGATCGAGCAGCATCTCCATCGTGCCCGCACCGACGTAGCCGATCGACGCGGCGGCACGCGCGGCGGCTTCGCAGACGGTCGCGCGCTGATCGGCCGAGAGCGCCGGCGACGGGCTCTCCTCGATGAGCTTCTGGTGGTTGCGCTGCACCGTGCAGTCGCGCTCGCCGAGGTGGACGGCGCGGCCGTAGCGATCGGCGAACACCTGGATCTCGACGTGGCGCCCGCCCTCGACGAGCTTCTCGAGGAACACGCGGTCGCCGCCGAATGCAGCACGCGCCTCGGCCTGTGCTTCGCCGTAGACGCGCTCGACCTCGTCGGCGCTGCGCGCGACGCGCATGCCGCGACCGCCGCCGCCGTTCTCCGCCTTGAACAGAACGGGGAAGCCGGTGTCGGCCGCGACGCGCGCGGCATCGGCCGCATCGGCGAGCACGCCGTTGCTGCCGGGGATGACGTTCAGGCCGGCGTTGCGCATCGCCGCCTTCGCGCGCGTCTTGCTGCCCATCAGCGACGTGACGTGCGGCGGTGGGCCGATGAACGTCACGCCGTGCTGCGCGCACAGCGTCGCGAGCAGCGGGTTCTCGCTGAGGAAGCCCCAGCCGGGATGGAGCGCCGTACAGCGCGCCTGGACGGCGGCCTGGACGACGCGCTCGACGTCGAGATAGCTCTGCGCGGCGCGGCCGGGGCCGAGCACGACGACCTCGCGGTTCTTCGTGTACGGCGCGGCGCGATCGGCTTCGCTGACCGCGAAGACCGGCGTGATGCCGAGCGAATCGCACGTGCGCGCGACGCGCACGGCGACCTCGCCACGGTTCGCGATCAGGAGGCGATGAAACAGCGGTGGCACGAGGCGCAGCGTAGCTCAGCCGAGCTTGCGCGAGCAGGCCTCGGCGCTCGAGACCTCGAACTTGCCGGGCTCCTCCATGTCGACCGACTTCGCGACGCCGTTCTCGAACACGATGACGCCGCGGCGCGCGCGGAGGCCCATCTGCGCCTTGGCGAGATCGACCTCGATGCCGAGCGCCTTCGTGAAATCGCCGTTACCGTCGGCGAGCATCACGATCTTACCGAGCGCGTCGTGCTGCTCGGCCCACGACTTCATCACCCACGCGTCGTTGACCGACAGGCAGGCGACGATATCGACGCCCTTCGCCTTGAGGTTCGACAGCTCGGCGACGTAGCCGGGCAGGTGCTTCTGCGAGCACGTCGGCGTGAACGCGCCCGGCAGCGAGAACATGATCACCTTCTTGCCGGCGAACAGCTCCGCCGGGTTGACGTCAGCGCCGCCCTCGGCGGTCGCCTGCTTGATGGTGACGGATGGGATCTTCTGGCCGACTTCGATCATGCGACCAGTTACCACGATCCGAGCCGAAGCTTCATGCCTGGACGTCGCTGGTTTCCGGCTGACGGCGGGTGGGCCGGAGCGTCTCGCGCGGCTGTGCGGGGGCGTCACATGTGCGCGGGAGCGGCAGGCCGACGAGCAGCTTCACCGCCATCGACGCCATCGTCATGCCGAACACCGACGGTACGAACGCGACCGAGCCCTCGACGCGATTCTTGTGCTCGCAGTCGTTGATGCCGTTCATGCCGCCCGGGCACACGCAGCGGAACGCGCCGTCGTCGTATGCGAGCTCGTGCGGCTCGATCGGCGGCTCCTCGGAGTAGACGGCCCATACGCCGGTGCGCTGCGCGCAGTCGAGGCCGTGCTTGCGGCGGAGGTTCTTGCGCAGGTCGCGCGCGAACGGATCGACGCGTGTCTCGCTCAGGTCGGCGACGCGCACCTGCGTCGGGTCGAGCCGCGCGGCCGCGCCCATCGCCGACACGATGCGGAGCTTGTCGCGCACGCACGTCGCGATCAGGTGCATCTTGGCCGCGACGTTGTCGATCGCATCGATGACGACATCGGGCTCGGGCATCAGCAGGCGCGCGCTCGTCTCGGGACCGTAGAACTCGGCGCGCGTCTCGATCGTCGCGTCCGGGTTCACGAGCCGCAGGCGGTCCGCCATCACCTCGACCTTCGACTTGCCGAGCGTGCCCTTCATCGCGTGGAGCTGGCGGTTGACGTTCGTGACGCAGATCCGATCGTAGTCGACGAGGATCAGCCGGCCAACGCCGCTGCGCACGAGCGCCTCGGCCGCGAACGAGCCGACGCCGCCGACGCCGAACACGGTCACCGTCGCGCGCGACAGCCGGTCGACCCCATCATCTCCGAGGAGGCGGGCGGCGCGGTCGAAACGGCGGTGCGTGGGCATATCGGCGCATTGTTCGTCAGCGGCCGCGGCTGTCAATCGCAAAATCCCCGAACAGCCGGCGGGCATTGGCCGTCGTCAGCTCGGCGATGCGCGGCGGCGTGGTTGCACGCGCCGCGGCAAGTCCGTCGATCACGTCGGCGACGAACGCGGGCTCGCACCGCTTGCCCCTGTGCGGCGCGGGCGTCTGGTCCGGCGCATCGGTCTCGGCGAGCAGCAGCTCGTCGGGGACGACGCGCACGGCGGCAACCGGCTTCTTCGCGTTCGGATACGTCACAGGGCCGGCGAACGAGAACGCCATGCCGAGGTCGCGATACACGCCGACGAGCTCGGGGCTGCCCGAGTAGCTGTGCATGACGCCGCCGACCTCGTGCGCGCGCTCCTCGCGGAGGAGCCGCGGTGCGACGTCGTGCGCGCGCAGGATGTGGAGCAGCAGCGGCTTGCCCAGCTCGCGGGCGGCGCGAACGTGCGCGCGAAGCAGCTCTTCCTGACGCGCCTGCTCGCCGGTCGCGCCGTCGAGACCGCACTCGCCGACGGCGACCGCGAGTGGTCCCGCGTCGACGGTGGCGCGCACGATCTGCGCGACGAGGTCATCCGCCTCGCCGGCGCTCAGCTCCGGGACGGCCTGCGGATGAACGCCAAACGCGATGCGGACGAGCGGCTGGGCGCGTCCGAGCTCGACGAGCCCGGGCCAGGTCGCCGGCCGGATCGCGGGGACGAGGACGCCAACGACGCCAACGCGCGAGGCACGCCCGAGCACCTCGTCGCGGTCGCCGTCGAATGCAGCGACGTCGAGGTGGCAGTGCGTGTCGATCACGCAAGCAGTATAGGATCAGGCCGTGAAACCCTGGCGCCGATGGTCCACGTGGTGGCGCACCAGCGAGGCGTATACCGCCCGCTGGCTGCGTGCGGCCCACGCGACCTTGCTCGGCGAGATGCCGATCCTCGCCGCCGGTACGGCGCTGTTCGCGATCATCGCGGTCGTGCCGTCGCTCGCCGCGGCGGTCGCCATCTACGGTCTCGTCGCGGATCCCTACGAGATTCACTCGCACCTCGACGGCCTCCAGCACGTGCTGCCCGTCGAGGTCCTGCAGTTCATCGGCGACCAGCTCGAGCGCCAGGCGAGGCGGTCGACCGGCGAGCTCGGTCTCCAGCTCGCGGTCTCCGTCGGCCTCGCGGTGGTCTCGGCGCGAGGTTCGGCGCGCGCGCTGATCGATTCGCTCAACCGCGCGTATCGCGTCCGCGAGCTGCGCACGCCGGCCCAGAAGCTCGGCGTGTCGCTGCTGATGGCGGTCGCGACGCTCGTCGGCCTGATGCTGATGTTCGCCGTGCTCGTCGTCCTCCCGGCGATCGTCAGCGCGATCAACACGCGCTGGATCTCGCTCGCGATGATGATGCGCTGGCCGGCGCTGCTCGCGATCGTGTTCTTCTCGCTGCTCGCGCTGTATCGCTACGCGCCATCGCCGCGGCCGCTCGGGCCCCGCGAGCAGACCGATGCGGGCGGCCCGGTCCACCTGCCGCACCGCCCGGTACGCCACATCTGCTTGCCGGGCGCGGGCGTGTCGACGGTGCTGCTGTTGATCGTGTCGTGGGCGCTGTCGATGTGGGTCGACAACATCGCGAACACCGAGCTCGTCTACGGCGCGTTCGGCAGCGTGATCGTGACCGTGCTGTGGTTCTACCTGTCGACCATGGCGCTGGTCGTCGGCGGCTTCGTCAATGCAGAGCTCGAGCGTCACGCCGGTGCGCCCGAGCCCGACCGCTTGATGTACTAGTCGGCCTTGCGCCGCCGGCGAAGTCCGGCGAAGCCGACGACGAGCACGACGATGCCGAGCGGGATCGAGATCGTGTAGAGCTGGCCATCGTGTACGGGCTGTTCGCGGGGCACGAGCGCACCGGCCGTGGGCGCGCGCGTGGCCGCGGGGCCCGATTCGCCGGGAGCGAGCTGCGTCATCTCGTCGGTGCCGAATACGCATAGCTCGCCGCCCGCAAGCGAGCAGAAGCGGTCGGCGGGGCACTTCGTCAGGACCTTCGGCGGAACACCGACGCCGCATTTCGCGCCCTGGCTCGCGAGTACCTTCAGCACCACATCCGGGTGCTCGGTCAGGATCTCGGGCATACCTGCGGCGCTGCAGGCGACAGGCCACGTAGGTTGCGCGCGCGACGTACGTGCTACGCCGCGCTCGACAGAGGCGCCACGATGTCGCCGGTCGAGAGCCGCACGCGCGTCGCCGGCAGCCGCATCTCGAACGTCGTGCCGACGCCGAGCTCGCTCGTGAACGACAGCTTGCCGCCGTGGCGCTCGATCACCGCGCGAGAGATCGCGAGGCCCTGACCGGTGCCGCGGCCGACTTCCTTGGTCGTGAAGAACGGCTCGAAGATGCGGTCGCGGATCTCCTCGGGGATGCCGCCTCCGGTATCGGTGACCGCGACGACGACGTCATTGTCGACGAGCGACGACGTGATCGTGATGCGACCCCGCTCCTTGGATGTGCCGACCCGGTCGGCGATCGCGTGCGCGGCGTTGACGATGAGGTTGAGCAGCACCTGTGCGATCTCGCCGCCGCGGCACTCGACCGGGCGCAGCGCGCCGTAGTGGGTCTCGACCTGCGCGACGAGCTTGTACTCGTGTGCGGCGATGACCAGCGTGTTCGCGATCGTCTCGTTCATGTCGAGCGACGACACGCTCGCCTCGCCACTGTGCGCGAACTGCTTCATCGACCTCACGATCGCGGCGACACGCCGCACACCATCGGCAGCGTGCTCGAGCGCCGTCGGCATGTTGTCCTGCAGGTACGGGAGGTCGGCGGCCTCGGCGGCCTCCGGCGGAGCGGCGTTCGCGAGCTGCAGCAGCTCGGTGACACCGTCGGTGACGAACTGCAGGTTGTCTCCGATGAACTGCATCGGCGTGTTGATCTCGTGCGCGACGCCGGAGGCCAGACGGCCGATCGCCTCGAGCTTCTGCGCCTGCCGGAGCTCGATCTCGGCACGCTCGCGGGCCTCGACCTGGATCTGGAGATCGCGGTGCGCGCGCTCGAGCTCGTCGCGCTGCTCCTCGGCCTCGACGAACATGTCGCGGATGATCGCGAGTCGCGCGTCACCGATCTTGTAGGCGATGAGCGCGACGGCGGTGAACGCGATCGGATAGAGCGCGGACACGCCGCAGATGATCGCCGCGACATCCTGGATCGCGCACATCGCGACGAGTGCGGAGACCCACGTCTTCGTCGCGAACTGCTCGAACGTGAGCGCGTTGAACGGCAACCAGAACCAGACCGGCACCGGCCAGCCGATCATCTGGTAGCCGATGACCGAGACAACGCCGTTGACGAACACCCGCACGACCTCGGCGCGCCGGCCGAGCCAGGGCACGACCACGCGGTCGCACATGACGTTGAGTGGGAACAGGATCGCGTGGAGGACGACCGCGATCGTGAAGCGCCGCCAGTCGCCCCACGTCGAGCCGACGATCATGACGCAGATCGCGAGCGCGCCCCACTGCGTCACCGGCGCGAGGCGGCGCTGTACCTCGAGGTAGCGGCGCTCGTCGCTGGACCGGCTGGGCATGCTCTACGAGTCGGCCAAAAGGTCCAGACGTAGAGACCCAACATCTTTGGAGAGGTCGGTCGACTCGGAAGACTGAGGTGCTGAGAATCCTGTTTGTCGATGACGACCTGGCGATCCACAGCGCGATGCGTCGGCTGTTTCACCGACATCGCGACATGTGGGATATCCAGTTCGCTGCGCATGCGGACGCCGCGCTGGAGGCCGTGGAGGGCGGACCGGTCGACCTCGTGATCTCCGATCTCCGGATGCCGGGGCTCAGCGGGGTGGAGCTGCTCGAGAAGGTTCGCACCGCAGATCCGGCGATCGTCCGCGTGCTGATGTCCGGTTCGATCGGGCCCGATGACATGCACGATCCGACGGTCGCCGACGCGATCCTCGAGAAGCCGTGCCCGCCGCGTCAGCTGATCGGCCTCATCGCGCAGATCGCGAAGCTCGTCGAGGACATGCCGGACCGCGGCGACCGCGCGCGCAGGCTCTCCGCACCCGAGGGTGTCGCGATCTAGCCAGCGCGAACGCGATCGACGATCGCGCGCGGGAGGCCCCACAGCTCGAGCAGCGTCGCGCCGATCTCGGCGTGCGAGATACCGCCGGCATCCGCGCCGGTCGCGAGCAGGACGAGGCGGCCGAGGTCGCGCAAGAGCGCGGTCGTGAACGCGAGGTCGCGTCCCTCGCGGACGGTGGCGCGACGCTCGGCGCGAGCGCGCAGGTAAGCGGCGGCCTGATGCTCGACGAGCGCCGTCGGATCGGCGAGCTTCGTCGCGCACGACGCGATGTGACGGATGCGATCGGGCCCGAGCTGCGCGACCGCGTCGGCGATGCTGCACACGACGGCTCCCGAGCCGAAGTAGTGGAAGTTGACGAGCTGGAGCGCCTTGGCGGAGAGCGCCGGGTCGCGCTCGACAACATCGACGAGTGTCGCGGTCGTCGGCGCCGCGAGCACGGAGCTCAGCGCCTCGAGGATCTCCGGCGGCGTCGGCAGCGTGTCGAGCCCACCGACCGCAGCGGCGAGCGGGCCGAGCCGGGCGAGCACCGTGCCGCGCTCGATGGCGTCGCGCAGGACGGTCGCCGCGCACGGCTTGCTGAGCAGCTGATGCACGACATGCAGCGAGCGCATGATCGCGTCGCTGTCGGCGTGGCCAGAGAGCATGATGCGTGCGGTCGCCGGATGATCGCGCTGGAGCAGCGTGAGGAGGCCCCCACCGTCGAGACCGGGCATCCGCATGTCGGTCACGACGACCTCGAAGTGCTCGGTGTCGAGCATGGCCTCCGCGGCATCGCCGCTCGGCAGGAACGTCATCGTCCAGCGCTTGCGGTCCTTGTGCAGGAGGTTCTGCAGCCCCATGAGGATCGCGGGTTCGTCATCGACGAAGAGAATCCGCGGCGTCATGCGCAGACGAGATCTACGGCCACTGCGCGGCGCGGTCAACGGTCGCCGAAAGCAGAAAGGCCCGAGCGAATGCCCGGGCCCCAGAGAAACTAGGAGGTCAAACGATCACTCGCGGGCGCCGACGAACGTCGCCATCGAGAGCGGGGCACCCTGGCCGCTGTAGGTCAGCGTACCGGCCCACGCACCGGTCTGGATCTTGTCCATCTTGCCGTCACCGTTCTTGTCGACGCCCTTCGCGATGCCGTTGATGCCGAACTCGAGCGCCGACTGGTTGACCCGGTCGATCTGCGCGTAGATGGTCTGCGCGCCGAACTTGAGGCCGCTCTTGCACGCCTGCTCGAACGTGCTCGGCGAGCCGATGTCGATCGCCTCGTACACGTACTGGCCGACCGCCTGGCAGTTGACGACGCCCTTCAGCACGTCCTCGAGGTTCGTCGCGGTCGGGTCGATCATCGGGATGACCATCTCGTCGATCGCGAGGCGCAGGATCTTGCCGTACGACAGCGGGACCTTGTGGTCCGAGACCGTGAGCTTGCCGGTCTTCTCGAGCGTGACCGTCAGGTTCGGGACGGAGACGTTGTCCATGTTGTAGTCGGCGAACGCGTACGACAGCTCGAGCTGGTCGACGGTGAACTGCACGCCCGTGACGGTCTTCGTCGCTGCGCCGTTCGCGCTGATCTCGAGCGTCTCGAGCGTGCCGAAGTGGCGCGCGACCTGGCCGAACTTGTCTCCGAGGTCGACGACGCGGCCGACGAAGTCAGGGGCGACGTCGAGGAGGCGATCGTTCAGGTAGCCCGAGACGAACGGGATCGAGCCCTGGAGCGTGTTCTTGATCGAACCAGCCGGCAGCTGCGCGACGAGCTGGTCGAGGATCCAGTGCGTCGGATCGTCGGCGTCGTCGGTCGCGGAGATGATGCCGTTGATGACCGCGCCCGCGGTGCCGGGCATGTTCGTCGCGATGTCGAAGTCGCTCGTGACGGCGAAGCGGCCTTCGGGGGTGAGCGGTACCGGCTCGGGCTCCGAGCTGCCGCCGCCTTCGCCGCCACTGCCACCGCCGCCCTCACCGGGGTCTTCGACGGGTTGGGCGGCGCAGCCAGCCATGGTCGCGCCGAGTGCGAGGAGGAGAGAGATGGACAGGCTGGTTGTGGTCATGATAGCCCGCCGTTGTGCAGCGCGCGTGCCGCGCCCGATCCGCGCACGATCAACCACTTGTGCTCGGGACAGTTTGCGCCGGCTCCTTCGCTAGCCGGGTTTGGAGTCCGATCCATTTGAGCTCCAACGAACGCCGAAAAAAAACCGGCCCAGGGACCATTCCCTGGGCCGGCCAGCCATCCTCGACGCTGCGGGCTCACCACCCACTGCGCCGAACCGAGTCGTTTACATGCGCGAGCCGATGAAGGTCGCCGTCGAGAGCGGCGCGGGCGTACCCGAGTACGACAGCGTGCCGTTCCACTTGCCCGTCTGGATCTTGTCGACCTTGCGGTCGTTGTTCGCGTCGACGGCCTTCGCGACGCCGGTCAGGCCGAACTCGAGTGCCGAGCGGTCGATGCCATCGATCTTGGTGTAAATCGTCTGCGCGCCGTAGCCGAGGCCCGCGGTGCAGGCCGTCGCCCAGGTGCTCGCGCCACCGCCGTAGCCGAACTGGCTGGCGATCGCGTCGTTGATGTACTGGCCGACTGCCTGGCAATCGACGAGGTCCGTGAGCAGCTCGTTCAGGTTGTTCGCGCTCGGGTCGAGCGACGGGATGATGACCTCGTCGAGGCCGAGGCGCAGGACCTTGCCGTACGACACCGGGAGCTTGTGCTCGGCGATCTCGAGCTTGCCGAACGTGTCGAGCTTGATGCCGACGTTGTCCGCGGTGACCGCGGCGATCGAGTGGTCCGCGAACGCCACGTCGGTCTCGACGTTGTCGACCTTGAAGTGGACGCCGATCGCGCTGACCTTGCTGGTGTACGCGTCGACGTTGCCCGAGATATCGAGCTCCTCGTTGAGACCGAAGTTCTTCGCGATCTGACCGAAGTCGTTGCCGACCTGGACGATCGTGGTGACGAAGTCAGGCGCGAACTGGAGGAGGCGATCGTTGAGATAGCCGGCGACGAACGGACGTGCGCTGTTCGCGAAGTTCTTCAGCGTGCCGTTCGGCATCTGGTTGATGACCTGCTCGAGGATCCAGTCGCTCGGGTCATCGGCGCCGTCGGTCATCGCGATGAACGCGTTGGTGACCGTGCCGACGGTGCCCGGCATGTTCGTGGCGAGGTCGAACGTGCTCGCCACCTGGTAGCGGCCGCTCGCGTCGAGCGGGCCGGGGACGTCGTCGGAGCCGCCTCCGCCACCGCCACCGCCGCCACCACCACCCTCGCCACCCATATCGTTGGGGGCGTCGGCGGCGCAGCCGGCAGCAACAGAGACTCCGAAGGCGAGGGCGAGGGCGATGCTGAGGTTCTTGACGGTGTTCATCGTGGGCTCCCGGTCGAGGATTGCTGTCCGACCCCTTGTGCAGCCCAAATGCCACCAGTGCCCGAAACGAGATCCGCGGCAGAACGCGAACTTGCGGCCGTCGTCGACGAAACCGGCAACCGGCCTGGCCAGGTCAGCCGAGTTTCGTGGTGTCAGCTGGCCGCGTCAGAACGTTCCGCCGAGCGAGAGGCCAGCGGTCCCTTGCGACGGCGCGAACGTCGGCGTGACGTAGACGTCGCGCGGCTTCGCGAGGAACTTGGCATCGATTGCCGTGATGAGGACGGCCGTGGTTGTCGCGCCGATGGCGAGCTTGAACGCGAACTCCATGGAGTCGAGCGCGTTGCCGATGCAGGCGAAGTCCTTCTCCTTGTCGCACTCGGGCCTGTGCACCGAGGTCGCGACGTAGATCGCGAGGCCGGCTCCCGCGGCATGGAGGAAGGCGCTCGGAACGACGGCATCCTTCGCGCCGAAGTAGTAGTGGACGGCCGGCGACGCGATGGTGAAGACGCCGGCACCCGCGATCGCGAGGCGCGAATCGACGGCGAGGCCGACTCCCGTCAGCAGCGCTCCGCCGATGTTGGCGGCCGCCACGTACGGGCGATAGTCCCGCTTGACCCGCACGGGCTCGAGCGGACGCGCGGGTTCGGCGGGCGACGCCAGCGACGGCGGCGCGGCGGTGCCTGCAGCGATCGGCGGCAAGGGCACCCCGTCGGGCTCGATGCAGATCGGGATCGCGCGAATGGCGGCATTTCGCGCGTCGACGTCGGGATTGGCCATCGCGTCCCGCATCGCGGCGAGCCTGCCCTCCATGCACGCGTCGAACTCGCGCCGTGCCTGCAGGTGCGCGTCGAGGTCTGCGTCGGAGACCTGCGCTCTCGCCGACCGAGCGACCGAGAGCCCGAATAGAACCAGGACGACGGAGCGGCGCATCAGGAGATGATGCACCGGCAGGTGACGAGCCACGATGCAGCAAATCGTTGCATCGTGGTCGTCGTCACGAGGTCAGGCAACTACCAGCCGCACTGCTGGCCCTTGTTCTGCTCCTCGAGCCACTTCTGGAGCGGCGCGAAGTACTCGAGGATCGCGCTCGCGTCCATCTTGCGCTCGCCGGTCAGCGCGAACAGCGCCTCCTGCCACGGCTTCGACGAGCCCATCGCGAGCATCGCCTTGAACGCGTCGCCGGCGGCCTTGTTCTGATAGATCGAGCACTCGTGCAGCGGACCGGTGAAGCCGGCCTTCTTGCACAGCGCGCGGTGGAACTGGAACTGGAGGACGTCCGCGAGGAAGTAACGCATGTACGGCGTGTTCGCCGGGATGTGGTACTTCGCGCCGGGGTCGAACAGGTCAGCCTCGGTGCGCGCGACCGGCGGCGCGATGCCCTGGTACTTGAGCTTCAGATCCCACCAGTGCTTGTTGTAGTCGTCCGGCTTCACGCGGCCGGCGAACACGTCCCAGCGCCACTTGTCGACCATGAGGCCGAACGGGAGGAACGCGATCTTCTCGAGCGCGACGTTCATCTGCTGGTTGAGCGTCGCCTTGTCGTTCTTCTCGACCTTCGCGAGCAGGCCCTTGGCCTTCATGTACTCGGGCGTCATCGACAGCGCGATCGTGTCGCCGATTGCCTCGTGGAAGCCGTCGTTCGCGCCGTTCTGATAGAGGACCGGCAGCGTGTAGTAGTTCTGATAGTAGTAGTCGTGTCCGAGCTCGTGATGGATCGTGATCAGGTCTTCCTGATTCTTGTTGATGCACATCTTGATGCGGACATCGTTGTTGAGCGTCACGTCCCACGCGCTCGCGTGGCACACGACGTCCTTGCCCGCCGGCTTGACGAACATCGACCGCTGCCAGAACGTCTCCGGTAGCGGCAGCATGCCGAGCGACGTGTAGAACGCCTCGGCCATCTGCACCATCTTCTTCGGGTCGTACTTCTTCTCGAGGACGGGCGTGACGTCGATCGGCGCGACACCCTTGTGCGGCTCGAGGTCCTTGTCGAGGTAGCCCCACGACTGGCCCCACATGTTGCCGGTGAGCTGCGTGAAGATCGGTCCGGACTTCGGCTGAACCTTGTCGCCGTACTTCTGGTTGAGACCGCGACGCGCGTAGCAGTGGAGCTGCGTGTAGAGCGGCTTCACCTGGTTCCACAGGCGATCGACCTCGGTCTCGAACTGGTCCTCGGGCATGTCGTAGCTCGACCGCCACATCGAGGAGACGTCCTTGAAGCCGACACCGCGCGCGCCCGCGTTCGCGAGCTCGACGTAACGTACGAAGAGCGGACGCTCCGCCTTGCCGACGTTGTCGTGCCAGCCCTTCCACGCGGCGAGCAGTTCGTCGGGCTTGTTGCTCTTCTGCAGCACCTTCGAAAGCGCGTCGAGGTCCTTGCAGTACTTCGCCTGCGTCTTCTGCTGCGCCTTCTCGGCGGCGGCCTTGCCCTTCTCGTCCTTCGCGGAGGCGACCTTGGCGGCCGCGTCGTCGAGCGCCTTTTGGCCCTTCGGATCGCAGACCTTGCCCTTGCCGTACACCGACGTCATCTCGGCGGAGATCTTCGCGAGCTCGGCGGCCTGCGCCGGATCATCGGGCGCGGGCTGACCGGCGAACTTGAGGAGCAGAAGCTGACGCTTCGTGTCCGGGTCGAGCTGGTCCTGGACCGCCTCGAACTTGCGGCTCTGCTTGATGAGGCGGGTGATGCCGTTCGATGCGGCCTCGGCGGCCTTCGCGGACGCGGCCTCGTGCTCGGGCGTGATGTCGGTCTGGTTGGCCCAGTCCGCCTGCGACGCGTCGACGTAGAGCTGGCGCAGCTCCTTGTCGGCGTCGACGACGAACTTCTTGGCCTCTTCGACGAGCGCGGCGCTCGACGGCATCAACGGGGTCGACGCGGGCGACTCGGTGCCCGGCGAGGGAGCAGGAGCCGGCGCGGGAACCGGCTCGGGCGATTTCTTGGGGCCACCGCAGGCGGCCAGGAGAATCAGCGGGATCAGCTTCGAGTTGCGCACGCGCGCAGACTACACCTTAGGGCTCCATTCCGGGGAGCGGCGTGCCGTCGGCGGACGAGGACGACTCCTGGGCCTTCTGGCCGGGCAGCGCGATGCCGCGGTCCTGGAGAATGCGCTTTGCGCGCACCTGCTGGTCGGTATCGAGCGTCGCGAGCGCCTGCTTCAGCGCGTCGCTGTCGTTGTCGTCGCGGATCTTCCGCAGCTTCTGCGAGTCCTCGGTCGTGATCGTGCTCGCGCCGGGCGCGTTGTTGTAGCGAGGCGCTTTCTCGCCGGCCTTCTGCTGCTGCGGCGTCAGCTCCTCGCCGGGGACCGGCTTCTCGATCTGACGCAGCTGCGCGTCGATCTGGCCGTTGCGCGCGGCGAGGCTGTCGTCGATCGCGTGGAGCTTCGTCAGCTGATCGTCGCGCAGCTTGAGGTCGCCGGCGGCATCGATCAGGTAACCGACGGCGGTACCCGACGCAGGAGGGAGCGGTGGTGGCCCACCGGGCTCGAGGACTTCCTGCTTATCGTTATGGCAGCCGCCAACGGCCGCCAGGGCGAGCGCGAGGATGAACGCAAAACGCATCCTGCTCACGTAGCACACCTCCCGGCGGCGCGACCGAAACTGAGAAGCTTGGGCGCAAACCTCTGCGCAAAACTCTGGCCTAGAGCTCGCCCGTCAGCTTGAGCGAGAGCGCGCGACCCGGACGCTGTGCGCCGTACGAATCGTAGACGCGCGCGTCTGTCACGTTCTGCAGCTCGACAGTGATCGCGAGCGACGTCGCGCCGCGCGCCGCATAGGTCACGCCCACGCCATGGGAGAGCTGCGTCGGGACGACCTGCTTGAAGTCGTGAGCGCCCTGGCTTTCCCAGGAGCGAAAGAACTCGTGAACGTAGCGGCTGGAGGCGAACAGCGAGAGCTCGTCGTTGTCGCGGACGAGATCGCGGCGCCGCACCATGCCCTCGAGCGACGCGAACAGCCACGGCCGATTCGGGATGCGATCGCCGTTGTACGCACCAAACAAGCCATCGCTCGACGTATTTCGCGGATCCTGGAAGGTCCCGTTCGCGGTCACGGTGGCCCACCCTCGCGGCGTGGTCCAGCCCACCATGCCTTCGACGCCGAGGATCCGTGCGGCGAACACGTTCTCGTAGATGACGTACTGGTCCTTGGGAGTCGGCACGATCAACTGATCGGCGAGGCGCGCGAATGCGGACACGTCGGCAGTCCAGGTCCCCGACGAGGTTTCGCGCTCGAGCTGCACCCCGAGGTTTGCGTTGTGCGAGTGCTCGGGCTGGAGCTCGAGGTTCTCCTTCACGAGCACGCCGTCACCGAACAGCTCGTCCGCCGACGGCAGCCGCGTCGCCCACTCGTAGCTCGCCTTGAGGCGTAGCTCGTCGGTGAGGCGCAGCATCGCGCTGTCGCCGACGCCAAACCGGAGGAACGACGACTTCACCCGCACGAACGTGTAGCCGGCCTGGTGCTGCTCGGCGTCAGTCGCGAGCGAGTAGACCTTGGCGAACGACGTGTTCTCGATCCGTCCCTCGGTGAGCTCGTGCTCGACGCCGCCGACGATCTGGCGCGCGTTCCGCTCCGCGTTGGCCGGGTCGCGGCCGTCGGGGTTGGGATCGAGGAAGTCGATGCCGGTGCGCCACGCCAGCGTCGGCGCGACCGCGAGGCGCACCCGGTGATGCGCGCCGACCTCGCGTTGGACGAGCGCGCGCGCGAAGGCGGCGTTTGCGATCTGTCGCTGATCGGTCCCATCGCGGCCGAGCTCGCCTGTCCAGTTCGAGCGCATGCCCTGGACGTGGCCGTACCAGCCGTAGAAGCGGCCGCCGGAAACATCGTGAAAGTCGGTCGTCGACCGCGAGCCACCGAGCACGACGCGTGCGTGCCATGGTCCCGATGCCAGCGCGAGCTCGCCGGTGCCACCGCGGCTGTCGCCTCCGTACGTTGCCTCGCCATACGGCACGGTCATCGTCGGGTTGCTCTGGAGCTCCTTGTCGTACGTCGTCTCGTACAGACGGACGAGCGCGCGCTCGACGATGCCGCGCGCGACGATACCGCCTTCGACGATCGCGCCGCCCGCGAGGTACCCGTCGTGGAACCTGCGCACGCGCGTGGGTGTGGGCGTGCCGACCGCGTTCGGGACATTGGCGACGACCGGGTAGTCGTTGCGCGCGCGATCTGTGAACAGCGACAAGCCGAGCGCGAGGCCCGTCGAGGCGTCGCGGGCGCGCGCGCCGAGCGATACCCGGTGCAGGCCGAACGAGCCGACCTGGTAGCTGATCGCGGCGCGATCGACCCACGACGGATCGGTGACGAGGTCGACGCCGCCGCCGAGTGCGTCGGCGCCGAACGCGATCGGCACGACGCCGCGATACACGTCGACGCGCTGGAGCAGCTCGACCGGCACGTTCTCGATGCCGAGGCCGAACCCGGCGAGGTCGAGCGGAATGCCATCGAGGAAGAACCGGACCTGCTGGTCGTAGAGCCCGTTGAGCGAGAACCGAGATGCCGAGCCCAGTCCGCCTGTACGGCGGACCGCGACGCCGTGCGCGCGCGCCATGACCTCGCCGAGATCCGCGCCGCGCTCGCGTGCGCGTCTGAGGTCGACGACAGTCACCGCGCGCGACGACTCGGTGAGCTTGGTCGCGTCCGACTTGTCCTTGACCTCGATGAGCTCGGCAGCCTCGAGCGCCTTGCGATCGTCGTCGTCGATGTCGCCGTCACCGTCGATATCGACGAGATCGTCGGCGACCGCGACACGCGCGGCGAGGAGAGCGAGAACGACGACGAATGTCCGCATCGGTTCAGTCCGGACTGCCGGGAGGTGTGCGCGCGGCGACGTGCATGCGGCGCAGCCACAGCGCGAGCTCGATGAGGACGACGGCGACGAGCGTCGCGCCGACGGTCGGCAGCAGCCAGCCGAGCGCGGCGAGCAGCGCGAGCAACAGCCACGGCGTGCGGCGCGCGCGAGGCGGAATGCCGAGCCCGCCGCGAGGCCGTCGCTTCCACCACATCCACGGTCCCGTCACGCACAGCGCGGCGAGGATCAGGGCAGCGGTGCATGCCGCGATCCGTCCGGGCAAGCCGAGGATCGCGCCGACGTGGACGTTGTACGCCACACTGTCGAGCTTGCCGGCGACGCTGCGATCGTCCCACGTCATCTCGAGCAGGCGCGTGCTCGCATATGCGTCGACCCACACCGACGACGCGATCGACGCGGTCTCGAACGTGTCGTCGTAGAACAGGAACGTGTACGGCGTCTCGGGCGCGGCGGGCAGCGCGATGTAGACCGCGCGAGTGTCGTTCGCGGGGCGCGCGGCGGCGAGCGCCTGCTCGGTCGCGATGCGTTCGCCGCGCACCGTCGAGCGAGGAGGGTGGTCCCACGCCTCGTGCACCGCATCCTCGGTGAGCGGGTGCCAGTGCTTCTCGCCGGCGTACAGCGTCCACATGAGGCCGGTCGCGGTGACCGCGAGTAGCACCGGCAGCGCGTACGCGCCGAACACGGCGTGCAGATCGCGCAGCCACTGCCGGCCGTGCACGTCGCGCCGTGGTCGCCACACCCCGCCTCGCTTGCCGCGCGGCCACCACAGGACCGCACCCGAGAGCAGGAGCAGCAGCGTCCACGACGACGCCCACTCGATCACGATCCGGCCGGGATTACCGAGCAGGAGGTCCCAGTGGAGACCGAACACGATCGTGAAGAACGAGTCGCCGACGTCGCGCTCGCCGAGCAGCGTCGCACGATACGGATCGATGTAGACCTCACGCCGCGTGCCCTGCGTGCAGTACACGGTCGCGGGACGATCCGCCGCGCTCGGCAGGTTGATGCCGATGACCGTGCACGACACCGGTGCCGCGCGGACGAGCTCGTCGACGGGACGCCGTGCGCCGGTCGGCTCGACGACGAGCAACTTCGGGTTCAACGCGCGATCGAGCTCGGGCTGGAACGCGTAGAGCGCACCGGTCAGCGCGATGACGAAGACGATCGGACAGGCGATGACGCCGGCGAGAAAGTGCCAGCGCCACACGATGCCGTACAGCCGGGTGGCCATCGGTTACTCGAGCTTGTAGATGCCGTAGAAGTAGCCGTCCATCTGGAACCGCAGCGTCGCGGTGTTCGCAGCTGGATCGATCTCGTAGACGTCGCTCGTCGACGGCGAGCCCGCTTCCGGAGAGAACAGACGGCCATCGACGGCCGCGGCCTTGAAGCCGATCGTCGAGAACGGCGCGCCCTCGACTTCCTCGGCGGTCGGCGGCTCGGTCAGGTGCAGGCGCCACGTCTTGTGTGCCGGCATGTCCCAGAACGCGAAGTCGACTGGCTTGACGTCGGCCGGCAGCTTGTCGGGATAGAACATCTTCGCGAACGCGATGCCGGTGCCATCGGCGGCCGTGTCGAGCTCTGTGATCGACTGCAGACCGCCGGTCAGCGACGGCAACGTGTAGAAGTAGTTCGGGTCGAAGTCGGTCGCACCCTTCTTGATCCTGAGCAGGCAGTTATCGGGCGCCGTGCCGCCGCTCGCATTCGCGAACATCTGGATCGAGTACGTGCGGCCATCGCCCATCACGTACGCGTTGCCCGCGGCGTCGAACACGGGGCGACCGCCGCTCGCGCAGCGATCATCCTCGGCGTGCGCGACGACCGTCATCGTCTTCGGGTCGACGATCGTCATCGACACGCCCGGGAAGATCTTGCCGCCGGTCCAGTCTGCCCACCGGCCAGGGATGTAGACGAGACCGTCGTGCTCGGCGGTGGTCCACACCTCGAGCTCGTAGCCCTCGCGCACGAGGTGGGGCAGCGGAATCTCGCCCTTGATCTCCATCGTCTGCGGATTCCACACGACCACTGAAGGAACGGCGCTGATCACGCTGATCGCAGTCGTGTCATCGACAATCGCGTAGCCGTAGTCGATGTACGTCGCGCCGGTGTTCAGCAGTGAGAGCCGGCCGGTCTCCGCGATGCCGGTCTCGCCGGCGGTGTAACGCACCCAGGTCGGCTCTTCGGCCATGCCGACGAAGATGTCCTTGCCGTGCGTCATGACGACGCCGTTGCCGGGGAGCTCGATCGCGCTGCCGTTGTCGAACGGACCGGCGTCGAGCGACTCGATCGTCTGCACGTAGGTCGTGCGATTACCGTCGGGATCGATCACGACCGACGCCAGCGCGTAGTTCGTGCCGGTGGACTGGTTGGCGCCGTCGTCACCGCCGCAGCCAAATGAGGCGAGCGCACCGAGCGTCGAACCGGCTAGCGCGAGCCGCGCGATCGCGCGTCGCGTGGAGACCGAGGGTCGCGAGAACTTCGTCATGCCGCCCATCTCGCATCCGAGTGTCTCGGAGGTCAAGTGATTTTGATAACCACTTTCAATTTCAATTTGTGTCGAAACGGCGAAGACCCGCAGGATTCCGAGGATTTGCCCTACAGCCCGTTGAGCGGAAGCTGAAAGTCGAAACCGATGTCGCCGCGCGTCTCGCGGTCGGTGACGACGCAGCGCACGATCACGCCCATGTGCGAGCCCATCCACGGGTCGCCGACCACGATGCCGGTCGCGAGCATGCCGCCATAGCCATCTGCGCCGAACACGCCGCCGAGCTCGGCGATCGGCATCCAGCCAGCGGTGTCGCGACCGCGCTGGCCGAACTGCAGGCGCTCGGCGATCGAGCCACGCCACACGTTGTCGCCGAGCACGTACTGGATCTCGACGACATGGTTGAACCCGATCGTCGCGAGGGTCCCGGCGTGCATCGCGAACGGAACCGCGAGCGTGTAGCGCGTCGTATCGTCGGTGAAGCTGCGCTCGAGCCGGAAGTCCGGGATCACGAGCTCGACGAGGAATGCGGCCTTCGCCGCACTCGACAGGCCGGGGGCGGCCTCATCCGCGTGCGCGGGACGAAGCATCGCGACGATGATCGCAGCGACGAACAGGAGGCGCGCCAAGCCGATGTCATAGCGCGTTCAGCACCGCCGGCGCCGGCAACGATCGGCTTACTGCGGCGCGAGAACGGTCGCGCTGCGCGGCGCGAGCTGGAGCGGGGCCGTGACGGTCGCGCCCGAGAGCAAGTCGACGTACGTGCCGGTCGGCAGGTTCACCGCGGCCTGCTGCGAGTCGCCGCGGTTCAGCGCCACGATCACCGAGTCGCCGGCCGACGTCATCTTGTAGACGAACACGTCCTGCGAGACACCGATCGTCTGGCGCGTGCCGCGTCGCATCGACTCGTGCTGCGCGCGCAGCTTCATCAGTGCGGCGATCCGATCGCGCAGCATGATCTGGTTCGCGGAGTAGTTGCTCCACTGCATGAAGCGACGGTTATCGGGATCGCCGGCGCCGGGCATGCCGTACTCGTCGCCGTAATAGATCATCGGGATGCCGGGCATCGTGAACAGCAGCGTGTACGCGACGGTCAGGCGCTCGAACGGATTCGCGCTCGTCGGCAGCGACGGCTGACCACTCCACGCGAGGTCCTTGCCGCCGTCCCACGCGCCGAACATCGGGTTGTCGAGTGCCATCTCGATCACGCGGGGCACGTCGTGGTTGCCGATGAACGTCGACATCACCGAGCCCGGCCCGTAGAAGCCGTCGTTGACGTCGAGGAACCCGGAGAGGTCGTACATCGAGCCGTCGCGGCGCAGC
>JABFXX010000380.1 GCA_013368795.1 Kofleriaceae bacterium | reverse complement strand
GCGCGACCTTCGGCGTCGAGCTCGATCGGCGTCAGCATGCGGTTGAGCGCCGGCCAGCCGACGATCTCCTCGGGGCGGCGGCGGATGCCGGCGGGCGACGAGCGCGGGCCCGGCGCGTCGAACAGCATCGCGCGCACGCGCTCGCAGTCGGCGCGCGCACCGCTCCACTCCCACTTGCCGTACGCGCCGCGGGTGACACCGAGCTTCTGCGCGAGGCACCACTCCTCGAAGTCCTTGAGGTCCTTCGCGCGTGCGCCGGTGACGTGCGCGAGGAGCGGCGCGAGATACGACAGCTCGAGCGGGTTCTGGCCCGCGGTCGCCGACAGCCACAGGCAGAAGCCGGCGTTCGCGACGAGCTTCGCCGCGAGCTTGGAGCGCGCTGTCGTCGGGTTCTTGCAGCGGTGGCTCTCGTCGAACACGATGACGTCGAGCTCGGGCGCGGTGCCGGCGCGCGCGAGGCCCTTCTTGCTCTTGATCTTCTTGCGCGCGGCATCGCTGACCTCGAACAGCTTGCCGAGCCGCTCGTAGTTCATGACGACGATGTCCTTGCCGGCATCGCCCATCGCCTGGATCGTGCGCCGCCAGTGGGCGACCACCGCGAGCGGGCACACGATCAGAACGCTGCTGACATCGGCCATGTCGCGGATGGCCTGCCAGGCGGTGATCGTCTTGCCGAGGCCGACGTCGTCGGCGAGCAGGAACCCGGGCAGCTTGGCCGCACGCGCCGCGGCAATCGCGCGGACTGCCTCGGTCTGATGCGCCCGGAGCTGGATGGTGCCGGCGGCGCCGGCGGGGCGGGCGAGCGCCTGACCGGCCAGCTCGCGCTGAACGCGCATCTCCCACGAGTAGGGAAGTGCGCTGAACGGGGCCAGGGCGGGCGGCAATTCGCGGCCCTCGAACACGAAGACGCCATGGGCGGCATCCCACCGCGCCTGGCTGGCCGTTGCGATCCCTCGCATCGCGAATGGGACATCGAGCACGTGTGCAGTCAGCGTCACCCGTCGCGAAATAACACGATCGCTGCTACAAAACGCACTCTTGTCGTCCCGTCGAGATCCCGAGCAGATCGTCGCGGCGATCGCTGAGCGCAAGCTCTCGCTCGAGCTCGGTCCGATCGACATTTGCTTTCTCGTCGCGCTACACGTCAAGGCCGAGGCCGCGAGCCTGTCGTCGTTCACCGAGCAGCAGCTCGAGGACGTGTTCGAGCTCGCCAGCGCCGCCGTCCAGACCGAGGCGCATCAGGTGCGCCGGCGGTCGACCGCCGCGATCCAGCGGCTGCGCGCCCAGCGGCTGCTGTCGCGCGTCGACGGCCAAGGCGTCGTGCGCACCGGCGAGTTCGCGCTGTCGCGGCTCGGCAGCGCGATCGTCGAGTTCTTCCTCGAGGAGGACGTCCTGACGCGCGCGAGCCTGGGCCTCTTGACGAGCAGCCTGCGCACCGCGCTGACCGATGTCCTTGCGACCGCGCGGACGCTGACCAGTCCCGACGAGTGGCGCGACCAGGTCGCCGGTCCTCTTCAGGTTTCGATCGCCGAGCTGATCGCGGGCATCGAACGCCGGCAGCGCGGCCTCGACGCGCAGCAGGAGGAGTTCCAGGCCGAGATTCGCCGCCTGCTCGAGGCGGACTGGTTCGGCGCGCTCGATCGCTGCCAGGAGCTGCTCGAATCGACGAGCGCGACGCTGCACGAGCTCAACCAGGTCCTGCTGCGCGACAGCAGCACGCTGCTCACGCTGCTCCACGACATCGAGGAGCTCGCGAGCGCCGCCGGCGCGATCGAGGCCGAGGCGGCCGCACGTCGCCTGATGGACCAGATCGACCGCAGCGTCGCGTGGAGTGCCGCCCGCCAGCGCGCGTGGTCGGAGTACTTCCAGTACGTGCATCGCTACCTGCGAGATGTCGTGCGGCTCGATCCGTCGCGCGCGCTGACGCAGCGGCTGCGCGACCAGCTCGCGGGCAGTGGACCTCGCTTCGCGCTCGCGTATGCATCCGCGGCGCCGCTGCGGATCCTCCGCACCGTCGCGTCGCCGCGCGACAACCGCCCCGTCGTGCGGCCGCGTGCCCCTCGCGAGAAGGAACCGTCGACGGAGCCGCCCGAGGATCCGCAGGCCGCGCTGACCGCGAAGGTGCGCGGCGCGATCGAGGGCGGCGCGCGTGCGCTGTCGGCAGTGACCGAGGCCGTGACCGCCGAGCTGCCGAGCAACGAGCGCTTCCTCGAGGCGGGCCGCGTCGCGCACACGGTCGCGCAGGTGACAAAAGTGACGTCCGTCGTCGACCGCCCGTGGATCGCGGTCGGCGATGACCTCGAGGTCGAGGAGTGGGACGTACGCTCGCCGGGAGACGAGTCATGAGCGAACGGTATCGCGAGCTGCAGGACGTCATCCTCGACCCGAGCTTCCCCGAGCTCGACCTCGCGCTGCGGCGCGGGCGTCATATCGATCGCGACGACCTCGCGCTCTACACGCTGCTCACCGACGCGCAGGACCACCTCGAGACGCTCTATCGCCGCTACGGCTGCGAGCTCGTGCACAAGGCCGACGGCTACTTCTACCTGCTGCCGACGGGCGAGAAGCTGTCGCGGCGCCAGCTCGGCGCGGGCGACATGCTCGTCGGCCAGGCGCTCGCGCTCATGTACCTCGATCCCGCGACGATCGAACGCGGCGGACGTGCGACGACCGAGGATGTCGTCGCGCAGCTCGTCGTCGTGCTCGGCAGCGACACGCTGATCCGCGCGTTCAATCCCAAGCGCAAACGCTACGACGAACGTGTCGCGCAGAAGACGGTGCGCGCGAAGGTCGCCGAGGGGATTCGCCATCTCGCGGCGCTCGGGTTCGTCGATCTCGACGGCGAGGCGCTGCGCCTGCGCCCTGCCCTGCTCAGGTTCGCCGAGCCGGTGCGCGGCCTGTCGGCGCCGGCGGAGGCGCTCGCCAAGCTCGTCGCGTCGGGTGAGGTCTCGCTCGTCGAAGGTGACGCGGCCGAGGCGAGTGAAGACAAGGACGAGCTCGACGAGCAGCACGAGGGCGACGAGGACGATGCTGACGAGGACGACGACGCCGTTCGCGATGCTGAAGAAGGCGACGTCACCAAGGACGACGACGCCAACGAGCGTCGCGATGCCGACGAGCCCCGCGACGCCGACGAGCCGCGCGAAGCAGACGAGTCCGGCGATGCCACGAAGGCCGCGATCGAGGCCGAGACCGACCTCGACGACCGTGACGCCGACAATCCCGACGAGCAGGACGACGACTGGTGACCCGCGCACGCATCACCGCGCTCGTACTCGTGAACTGGAAGGGCGTGTTCTACGAGCGCTACTTGTTCGACCGTCACGTGACGGCGCTCGAAGGTGCGAACGGTGCGGGCAAGACGACCGTCATGATCGGCGCGTACGTCGCGCTCCTGCCCGACATGTCGAAGCTGCGGTTCACGAACCTCGGCGAGACCGCGGCGACCGGCGGTGACCGCGGCATCTACGGCCGGCTCGGCGAGCCCGGGCGGCCGTCGTACACGGTGCTCGAGCTCGATGTCGCGGGTGCGCGCATGGTCGCGGGCGTGCGCCTCACGCGCCTCGCCGAGCCGACCGTCGAGCCAACGGCGTTTCTGATCACCGGCCTCACGCCGAGCGTCCCGCTGTCCGAGCTGTTCCTCGTGCGCCAGCTCGATGGCGATCACGTGCCCGAGCTCGACGATATCCGCAAGGCGGTCGAGCGCGTCGGCGGCATCATGGAGACGTTCAAGGCGATCAAGGACTACTTCGCCGCGCTGTTCGAGCACGGCATCTCGCCGATGCGGCTCGCCGAGGAAGAGCCGCGCAGCAAGCTCAACGAGATGCTGCGCACGTCGATGACCGGCGGCATCTCGCGCGCGCTCACGAGCGAGCTCCGCGGGTTCCTGCTCCGCGAGGAGAGCGGCCTGTCCGACACGCTGACGCGCATGCGCGCGAACCTCGACGCGTGCGCGCGGACGCGGAACGAGGTCGCGGAGTCGCGCCACCTCGAGCGCGAGATCAGCGCGATCTACGAGGCGGGCATGGACATGTTCACGGCGGCGGTGCACGCGGCCCGCGCTGCCGCCGACGAGGCCGAGGGCGACGTCGAGCGCGCGCGACCCATGCTCGACGGAGCGGTGCGCGCCGAGCGCGAGCTGACCGACGCGCTCGCGACGTTCGAGGCCCGCCGCGCCGACCTCGACGCACGCCTCGCGACCGCGCGCACGGACCTGACGTCCGCCACCACCGAGCGCGAACGCGCCGTCGCCGCCGAGGGGATCGCGACGCGCCTTGCCGCGCTCGAGACCGAGCTGGCCGCGCTCACCGAGGTCGAAGCCGCCGCACGTGCACGCCATGTCGCCGCGACGAGCGAGCGCACGGCGGCGCGGCAGGAACGCACTCGCGCGATGGCCGCGCTCGAGCGTGCGGCGCACGGCATCGCCGATCTGCAGGCGGGCCTCGACGAGCTGGTGCGGCGAGCGCACGCGCATCGTCAGCTCGTCCGCCGGCTCGACGATGCGCGGCGCGCGACGCAGCGGCCCTCGCTGGTCGCCGATGACGTCGGCGCCGTGATCGCAGAGCTCGATACCGAACGCGATCGGCTCGAGACCGAGCGTGCGCGGCTCGCGCGAGATGCGCGCGACATCGCGGGGCGTCGCGACGAGTACGCCCGCGCCCTGGCGGCGCTCGCGACGCTAGATGGCGACGGCTCGTCGAGCGATGCGACCACGCACGCACGTGCGCGATCCGTGCTCGCGCGACTTGCCGAGCGCGAGGCGACGCTGGGGCGCGCATCGGATCTCGCGCGCGAACGTCAGGAGGCCGAACGGCTCGCGACGCGACAGCACGCCGCTCGCGCGCTTGCCGGCGAGCTCGGAATCGTTACAGCCCAGCTCGCGGATACGTCGAGCACGGAGACCTCGACCCTCGTCGTCGAGGAGCTGGCTGCACTCGAACAAGCGCAGCGCGAGCGCGCGCAGGCCGCGGCAACGCGACGAGACGAAGCAGCGGCAGATCGCCTGCGCGAGGCCGAGCTGCGTGCACGACTCGCGACCGTCGACGATCGCCTCGCGCGCTGGCAGCTCGCGACGGCGACCGTCCAGCGCGTCGCCACACACATGCCGGCTGCGCCGAACACGCGCGCCGAGCTCGGCGCTGCCCGCGATCAGCTCGCGCGCGAGCTCCATGCGCTCGGCGATCGGCGCACGCGGCTCGAAGCGAGTCGCGAGGAGCTCACCCAGCGCGCGGCCGCGGTCGCGCACGGCGGCACGAACCTCGATCCCGAGCTGCTCCGCCTGCGCGACGAGCTCGGTGGCGAGCTGCTCGCGAGCCGGTTCGAGGATGTCGATCTCGCCGCTGCGAGCTGGGTCGAGGCTCGCCTCGGTCCCCTGACGTCGGCCCTCATCGTCGAGGATCTCGATGCCGCGGTGACCGCGGTCGAGCAGTCGAAGCGTCAGGCGGCGACCGTCCATCTCGTCAGGCCCGACGCCGCCCTGCCCGTCGAGCCGCCCGACAACCTCGACGAGCTCTCCGACGATGTCGTGAGCCCGGAGCCCTACGGCCTGCGCATCACGCGCCGGCTTCCGCGCCCGAGCCTCGGCCGCCGCGCGCGCGAGCGCCAGGTGCGCGAGCTCCACGATGCGATCGAACGCGACGCGCGTGCGCTCGACGAGATCGCGGTGCGCGCCGCCGAGCTTGCCAGCTGGCGCCGCGACCTCGACGTGCTCGACACGTGCATCGATGCGCTGTCGCTCGGCGATCCGACGACCGAGCGCGCGACGCTCGAGCGCGACCTCGCAGAGCTCGCGGCACGCCACGCCGCTCGAGACGAGGCCGAGCGCGCCGATCGCACCCTCGACCAGCGGGCACGCGAGCGCCAAGATCGGCTGCGCCGGCTCCTTCCCGACGTCGCGCTCGTCGAGCCGCCCGATCACGCCGCGAGAGCCGCGAACCTCGCCGCGATCGAGCGCACGCTCTCGACCACGGCGGCAGAGCTTGCCCGCCTCGCACCCGCACGCGCGACGCTCGCGGCCCACATCGACAGCCTCCGCCAGCCGCC
>JABFXX010000023.1 GCA_013368795.1 Kofleriaceae bacterium | reverse complement strand
TGGCGACAGAGTTCGCAACGTGAAGAGCACGACAGCGTCGACGCAAGATGCCGGACGCACCTGCGAGAACGAGACGACTCGCGCGACCACTGTGAAGTGACCGAGTCGCCCCACGTGGGTACGAGCGAGACGAGCCCCCCGAAGCTACGGGAACGAGGCGTCACCGAGATTCTCATCGGTCGCGTGAGCCTCTTGAAAGCACGCGCCCTCCACGCGATCTGCATCCGCCTTCCCCATGTTCAAGCCTCTCAGGCGGCGGGCCGTCAGCCCGACGCGCCGAGCCATCGCACGACGCTCGAGGGCCTCGCCACAATTAGCTCGATTGCTAATTATTAGCCACCAGCCTAATAATCGCAACGTGGCACCGAACCGCGCCGACGTCGAAGCCGTGTTCCTCGCGCTCTCGCACGAGGCACGCCGCCACATTATCGTCATGCTGTCGCATCTCGGCGGCGAGCTGCCCTCGGGCTATCTCGCGAGCAAGTTCAAGCACAGCTGGCCGACGACGACGCGCCACCTCAAGGTCCTCGAAGATGCCGGCATCGTCGAGGTCCGGCGCGAGGGCCGCAGCGCGCACTACCGCCTCGTGCGCACGAAGCTCGCCGCGGTCGTCGGCGGCTGGCTCGCGCACCTCGAGCCGGTCGGTCCCGAAAGGACGTGGACGTCGTCGGGCCCCAAGAGCACGAGGGCGCTCGAAGCGCGGGCCACCGCGCGCCCGAAACCAGCCCGTTCCGCGAAGTCCAACCGTACGTCAGGAGCAGCGCCGCTATGAGCATCAAGATCTTCCGCATCACCGCCGAGGTCGACAACCTCGACGAGGCCGCCGCGTTCTACGCCAAGCTGTTCGGGCAAGCCGGCACGCGCTATCCGGGCGCACGGCACTACTTCGACTGCGGCGGCGTGATCCTCGCGGTGGTCAACGTCGCGGCCGGCGGCCTGACGCCGAGCCCGCTGCCGAAGTCGGTGTACTTCGCCGTCGACGATATCGAGGCAGTGCATGCGCGCGCGAAGGAGCTCGGCGCGCTGGCACCGTACGCGGTGCACGGTCAACCTGCGGGCGAGGTGATCAAGCGGCCGTGGGGCGAGAGGTCGTTCTACGCGAGCGATCGCTGGGGCAACGAGCTGTGCTTTGTCGAGGACGGCACGCTGTTCACCTGAGTATGCTGCGCGGGCTTGGACCACGACCACTCAGAGCCCGCGACCTATAGCAACGAGCTCGAGCTTACACGCCGGCTCATCGACGCAAACGATCGCAAGCACGCGCTGCACCACTGCACCGGCGCGCTCGCGCTCGAGCCGAACCGACGCGAGTGGGTTCCGATGCTGCGCGAGCTGCTCGCCGACGAGCGGCTCGTCGCGTCGCTCGAGGACAACATGTTCGTCGGCGCGCAGGCCGCTCGCGCATACCACCTACATGGCAAGGGCGAGTACACCGAGGCGCTCGCGATCATCGCGGCGACCGCGTACGTCGATGCAGGGTACCTGCGCTGGTACGAGAGCTGGCTCGGCGATGCGATCCGCGCCAGCGTGCCGATCCAGGCGCGCGCCGTCTTCGCGGTCCTGAACCTCGGCACGAAGTTCGGCGTCGGCCGGATCCGCATGCTGCCCGCCGAGCGCGAGGCTGCGATGGAGCTCGTGCCGATCGTCCGGCTCGCGGTATCTGCGGTCGAGGACGAGCCGATGATCTACGTGATCGCATCGGCGATCCTGCGCCGCGCCGGCCTCCATGATGAGGCAATCGAGGTCGCCGAGCGCGCGGACGGCAAGGTCGACTCCGCGATGGTCGCGACGGCGGTCGGCCTCGCGCAGCGAAGCCTCGGCCAGTTCGACAAAGCGCTCGCGACGTTCGAGCGCGCGTACGCGGAGACCGACGATCCTCTGTACCTGTTCGAGCGCATGCGCGTCCTCGCCGACGCGGGCCGCTGGAAGGCGGCGCTGGCGCAGTTCGACGAGGTCGCCGCGCTGAAGGAGCTCGATCCCGAGAACCTGGCCGAGCGCAAGGCGATCGCGCTCGCGAGCCTGAAGGGCACGGCGCCGGCCGAGCCGCCTCTCGATGTCGTCCGACGTCGCGCGCTGAACCACGGCGTGCTCGTGCCGATGCTCGATGCGAGTGCGAACGTGCTGCGCGACGTCGTCCGGCAGCTGACCGAGAAGGCCGAAAGCCCGCGCGCGATCGGCGACACGCTGCGGACCGCGAAGCTCGAGGCGGCGGTCGAAGGTCAGGAGGGGCCGAGCGCTCGCCTGTGCATGGCGATGATGTTCGCCGGCTCGTCCGACCCGAGGCTGGCCAGCTATCAGGGATCGACGCTGGCGATCCGAACGATCGACGACGAGGTCGATCAGTACTCGCTCTGGAAGCTCGAAGATGGCGTGATCGTCCAGGCGCTGCCCGCGCCGCCGGCGGCCGTCACCGAGTGGGTGCGGAACGTCGCGCTCTGTGGCGCCGACGAGACCGTGCTCGAGATCGAGTCGGACTTTCTCGACATGTGGGCGGAGGCCAAGCGGACACCGCCGCCCGAGGCGGCCGCCCGCGACTGGGTTGCGGCGACGATCCACCCCGAGATGCCGATCGAACGCGTCGGCATGGGTCCGGACTGGCTCCTGCGCTGGCAGGTCGCCTCGCTGATCGGTCTCGCGCACTCGGAGGCCGGATGGCTCGGCACCGCGAAGCGGGACGCGCTGCTGGCGCTGTTGCGCCACGAGATCGACTGGCCGATGGCAGCCGCGATCCGCGTCGCGCTCGAGATCGCGCTCGAGGACCCGGCGGCGACCGCGGAGATCCGCAAGCAGCTGATCGTGCTGTCGTCGGAGCTGATCGGCGATCACAACATCGGCATCCTGCACACGCTGCTCATCGCGCTGCACACGCTCCCGTTCGTGTCCGACGAGCACAAGGAGCGAGTCCAGAAGGACCTCGCGTCGCGAGACGAGCCCGCGGAGGACGACGAGGACGAACCCGAGCAAGCGCCCGAGCCAGAGCCAGTGCACGAAGAGCCCGCGCCGGCGCCGGCGACGAAGAAGCCGTGGTGGAAGTTCTGGAACTGATCACGCGGCGTCGGCGAGCGCGGGCGCTTCCTTCTTGAACACCTTCGACAGCACGCTGCGCGCGGCCCAGTAGCCGCACATGCCGTGGACTCCGCCGCCCGGTGGCGTCGACGACGAGCAGATGAAGATGTCGGGCGCCCCCGTCGCGTATGGATCGATCCGCGGCGCTGGACGGAACAGCAGCTGGCGCGCGTCGGCCAGGCCGCCGTTGATGTCGCCGCCGATGTAGTTCTGGTTGTAGGCGGCCAGCTCGACGGGGTTCAGCGTCGAGCGCGCGAGGATGATGTCGCGGAAGCCCGGCGCGAAGCGTTCGACATGGGTCTCGATCAACTCGGTCGCGTCGACCGCGACGCCGTTCGGGACGTGGCAGTACGCCCATGCGGTGTGCATGCCCGGCGGCGCGCGCGTCGGATCGAACAGCGTCGGCTGGACGAACAGCATGAACGGGTACTCGCGGAGACGTCCCTCGTGAGGCGCGCGCTCGGCGGCGACGATCTGCTCGAGCGTGCCGGAGAGGTGAACGGTCGCAGAGCGCGCGCACCGCGGATCGATCCATGGTACGGGCGCCCGGAGCGCCCAGTCGAGCTTGAACACGCCCGGGCCGTAGCGGTACTTCGCGAGCCGGTCGCGGTAACCGGACGGCAGGCGCTCGCGGCAAATCGAGACCAGCTGGCGCGGGGTGACGTCGAAGACGTAGGCGCGAGCCTCGGGCAGCTCGTCGATGCTCGCGACCTCGTGGCCGAGCGCGAGCTCGCCGCCGTACTCGCGCAGCCGCATGACGAGCGCGTCGCTGATCGCGCGCGAGCCGCCTCGGACGACCGGCCAGCCCACCGCATGACCGGCGACGCCGAGCATGAGCGCGAACGATGCGGTCGCGAGTTGCTCGAGCGGGACCATCGAGTGTGCGGCACAGCCGGCGAGCAGTGCTGGTGCTTCCTGGCCGCGGAATCGAACATGCCCGAGGCCCTTCATCGAGCGCAGGGCGTCGATGCCGAACCGCGCGAGCAGAAACGGCGCGCGAGGGAAGTGGAGCGGGCCGAGGATCGCCTCGATGAGGTCGTCGAACCGATCGACGAACGGCTGCATCAGCCGGCGATATGCGGGGCCGTCGGCGCCGAGCTGCGCGGCGGTATCGTCGACGGACCGCTCGAGCGTGATGACGCGATGCTGATCGATGATGTGAGCGAGCGGCGCGGGCGGCTGTACGTACTCGACGCCTACCTTTTCGAGCTCGAGCGCGCGGAACCATGGGGACGCGAGCGCGAGCGGGTGGACCGCCGAGCAGATGTCGTGGAAGAAGCCCGGCAGCGTCAGCGGAAGCGTGCGCGTTCCGCCGCCGGCCGAGTCGTGCGCTTCGACGAGGACGGTCGACAACCCGGCCTGGGCGAGCGCGACCGCGGCCGCGAGCCCGTTCGGGCCGGAGCCAACGACGACGACGTCGTAGCTCGCGTTCATGTCGGCTCCACGCGCGCGAGCTTGCGGAGCTCGCGTCGTTCGGTGAGCTCGCGCCACACGCCATGCGTGAAACGCGCTGCCGACTCCGCCTGGATCCGCACGAAGTCGCGAAGCAGCCATGCGAGCAGCCCCCACGTGCTGATCAGCGGCGGGCGCTCGCCGCTCCTCTTTCCGCCGGACTGGCCGTGCTCGTGAATGTTGCCGGCGCCGACCCGAGCCGGTTGGTCGCTCAGGTGCCAGCGCCGGAGCGCGTCGAGGAGCAGACGTTCGGTCGTGCGCGGTGCGAGCGCGTGGAGCGCGACGCCGAGGCGCAGCGAACGCGGCACGAACCGGGTCCGGCGCGGATGCTCGACCAGGCGAACGATCGCGCGCGCGACATCCTCGGGCGATTGCATTGGAGGCAACGCGCGCGGCTCGACGCCGAGCTCGTTCGCGGCCTCTTCGAAGTGCGGCGTGTCGATCGCATAGGGAAACACGGTGCAGACGTGGATGTCGGGCTCGTCGGCAACCTCGACGCGAAGTGCCTCGGAGAGACCGTGAACGCCGAACTTGCTGATCACGTAAGACGGCACGAACGCCTGGCCCACCTCGCTCAGGACCGAGCCGACGTTGATCAGGATGCCGTGATGCTGGCGGCGAAAGATCGGGAGGACGGCGCGCGCGCCATAGATCGAACCGAACAGGTTGGTGCGAATCACCGCCTCGTGCTGCTGGAGCGAGCCCTCCTCGAGCATCGCGTACAGCGTGACGCCTGCGTTGTTGATCCAGACGTCGATCGCGCCATACTCGTCGACGGCGCTCGCGGCGAGCCGCACGACATCGGACGAGTCGGTGACGTCGGTCTCGACGACGATCGCATCTGCGCCAGCTTCGCGCGCGCGCATCGCCGTGTCCTCGAGGGCTGCGACGTCGCGCGCCGCGAGCACGAGCGAGGTACCGGGAGTCGCGAGCTCGAGCGCGGTCGCCCGTCCGAGGCCACTCGATGCGCCCGTGATCACGACCGTGCGTAGCTTCCTGACGGCACTCACGCTCCACGTGAGGTGCAGACGATGTGCCTACCGCGGTCGGGTATCGACAGGCAGGCACAGCAGTGCCGTCGCCAACGCAAATCCGAGCTGCCAGAGAAACACGCTGTGGAACGCACCGAGCGTGGGCGCGCGCCCGACGAGCACGACCGCGAGCGCCACGCCCAGGACGGACCCGACCTGACGCACCGCCTGATTGACCGCGCTACCGATGCCAAATCGTGCCGGTGGCAGCTTCGCGACCGCCGCGCCCGAAAGCGATGGCATCACCATCCCCGTGCCGATACCGGTCATCACCATGCCGGGAAACCACGCACCGAGGAAGTTCGGCTCCGTACCGGGCACGCTCGCGAGCCACAGTGCGCCGCCGCCGAACACGAGCGCCCCGAGCACGAGGAGCGTCTTGTGTCCTGCGCGCGCGGCGATCCGGCCACACACGATCGATGTCGGCACGACAAATAGCGGCCCGGGCGCCGCGGCGAGGCCCGCCTTCGCGACCGAGTAGTGCCAGATGCCCGTCATGAACTGGAAGAACGAGAAGAACATCATCGCGAAGCCGATGCCGAACGTCAGCGTCGCGACGTTGATGTAGCGGTACGTGCGGTTCTCGAACAGCGACAGGTCGATCGCGGGTGACTTCACGCGCCGCGCCCACACGACGAACAGCGCGATCGCCGCGAGGCCGCCGGCGAGTGAGCCGAGCACCGACGGCGAGCCCCAGCCGGCTGCCTCCGAGTGAACGAGGCCGAGCGCGATCGCGCCGACACCGATCACGACGAGCACGACGCCGACGAGATCGAGCGGCGCGCCGTTCTCCGGGTTCTTCGATTCGCCGAGCGACCGCGCCGCACGCCACAGCGCGACGCCGCCGATCGGCAGGTTGACGAAGAACGCCCACTCCCAGCCGAAATGCTCGACGAGCTGCGAGCCGAGGCTCGGACCGATCGCCGCCGCGAGGCCCGACACCGCGCCCCACATCGCGACGACGACCGCGCGCCGGGTCACCGGGAACGCGGCGAGCACGATCGCGAGCGATGCGGGTAACAGCAGCGCAGCGCCGATCGCCTGGACCATGCGCGCGATGACGAGCGCCTCGACGGTACCGGCGAGGCCGCACGCGAGCGATGCCGCGAGGAACGTGCCCGTGCCGACGAGGAACATCCGCTTGCGGCCGCGCAGATCGGCGAGCCGGCCCGCGGGGACGAGCAGTGCGGCGAACACGACGGTGTACGCGTTCAGCACCCACGACAGATCCGCGGCGCTCGCCGATGGGAACGCGGCGCGAAGCGCGGGGAAGGCGGCGTAGAGGACCGTCGAGTCGATCGACACGAGGAACACCGCGACGCACGCGATCGCGAACGTGCGCCACGGCGAAACGACCTTCTCGATGGACGGCGCGAGCGCGAGGGCCGCGACCGCCGGCGGTGGATTCTGCACGGTCTACCTCCGCGGCTCGACGAGGTACGGGGCCTGCGTTGCCGAGAGGCCTTGCTTGACCTGCTGCGAGATCGCGTCGGCGAGCACCTCGGACTCTCCTGCCTCGAGCGCGTCGAGGACGATGCGCGCGACCTCGTCGGGCGGGGTCTTCGGGCTCGTCACGTCCTTCGCCATTTCGGTCTCCATGAACCCGACGTGAACGCCGAGCACCTGCGTGCCCTGGCCTCGCAGCTCGTTGCGCAGCCCGTTCGTCGCCGACCACGCGGCGGCCTTCGACATCGAGTACGTGCCCGCGAACGCGAGGTTCACCCAGCTGAGGACGGAGAGCACGTTGACGATCGCGCCACCCCCGTTGGCGGCGAGGACCGGCGCGAACGCGCGGCTCGTCTCGAGCGGCCCGAACACGTTCGTCTCGAGCTCGGCACGCGCAGCCGCGGCGGCATCGGCACCGAGCAGCGACGAGCCGCGCGAGATGCCGGCGTTGTTGACGAGCAGCGTGACATCGCCCGCCGCGGCCACTGTGGCGCGGATGTCAGCGAGGTTGGTGACGTCGAGCCGCAGCGGCGTGACGCCGGCCAGCGCGATCGCCTGCGGATCGCGCGCGGCCGCATAGACCTTGCGCGCGCCGCGTTCGAGCAGCGACCTCGCGAATGCGAGCCCGAGCCCGCGGTTGGCACCGGTGACGAGCGCGACCGAATCTCGAATCTTCATGACACGTTCCTGTTTATTATGGTCATCATATTCTCAGGCGCGGTCGAAGAGCCGACCGGCTCGAGAGCCTGTCAGTGCTTCTTGCGTGGCCGCGCGGAGACGCCGTCGTGGACGAGCTTGGCCGCAGCCGCGCGGACTGCCTTCGCGAGCGACGGGTCGTCGACGGCGCGCGCGATCACCATCGCGCCAACCATCGCGCTCATCGCCGCGAGCGCATCCTCGTGCCGGCCGGGCTCGCCCCAGCCAGGGAGCTGGCGCCCGAGCATGTCGGCCAGCTCGCGGACCCGCCGGGTCATCACCCGACGAACCTCCGGGGTCTGCCGGCAGGTCTCGCTGCCGAGGGCGGCGAGCGTGCAGCCCTTGTCGGGCGCGGCGAGATGCCGATCCGACAGATACGCCTCGACGACCGCGTCGAGGGCATCCTCCGGCCTGGCACCATCGGACGCCTTCGATAGCCGGTCGAGCGACTCGCCCGCGCCCTGGTCGAGCGCCTCGGCGAGCATCGCGTCACGCGACGGGAAGTGCGCGTAGAAGCCGCCGTGCGTCAGGCCGGCTTCATCCATGATCTCGGCGACGCTGAGACCATCGAAGCCGTGCCGACGAATCGCGGCAGCCGCGGTCCGCACGATCCGGTCGTGCGTCTCCTGCTTCTTCGGGGTCGGTCCGCGTCCCATTGAATATGATAGTTATCATACCGAAGGGACGGCGGCAACCGCTAGTGGTGGAGCGCCTGGGCGCCGAGGCCGGTGTGGTCCTCGAAGAACAGGCGACCATCGCGGAACGTCGTGTCGCGCAGCGTGATCGCGAGCGCTTCGCCGAGGTTGTCGACCGCGGAGACCGTCAGCTTGTCGCGGACGTCCCGAGGCAGGTCGTCGAGATCGGCCTCGTTGTCCTTCGGGATCACGATGTGCGTGATTCCCGCGCGGACGGCACCGAGGATCTTCTCCTTGAGGCCGCCGATCGGCAGCACGCGTCCCGACAGCGTGATCTCGCCGGTCATCGCGACGTCGTGGCGCGCGGGCCGGCCCGAGAGCGCGGACACCATCGCGGTCGCCATCGCGATACCCGCCGACGGACCATCCTTCGGGATCGCACCCGCCGGCACGTGGACGTGGACGTCGCGCTCGAACACGCGGGTGTCGATCGACAGCCAGTCAGCGTGCGCCCTCGCGAACGTCCATGCCGCGCGCGCGGACTCCTTCATCACGTCGCCGAGCTGACCGGTGAGGATCAGGTCGCCCTTGCCTCGCATCGGTGCTGCCTCGACGAACATGATGTCGCCGCCGGCCGGCGTGTAGTACATGCCGGTCGCGATGCCGACCTGATCCTCGCCTGCAGCCTTCTCGGGATGCACGCGCGGACGGCCGAGCAGCGGCCTCACGTCGGGTCGATCGACGCTCGCCTTCTCGACCTCCTTCGCCGCGATCTTGCGCGTGATCTTGCGAGCGAGCCGGCCGAGCTCGCGCTCGAGCTGGCGCACACCCGCCTCACGGGTGTAGCTCGTGATCACCTCGCGGATCGCGTCGTCGGTCAGCTCGAGCTGCTCGCGCGTGAGACCGTTGTCCTCCAGCTGTCGGGGCAGGAGGTAGTCCTTCGCGATCGCGAGCTTCTCGCGCTCGGTGTAGCCGGCGAAATCGACGACCTCCATGCGGTCGAGGAGCGGCCCCGGGATGTTCTGCACGAAGTTGGCCGTCGCGATGAACATCACCTCGGACAGATCGAACGGCACGCCGAGGTAGTGATCGGTGAACGAGTCGTTCTGCGCCGGGTCGAGGACCTCGAGCAGCGCCGACGCAGGATCGCCCTGGTACGACATGCCGAGCTTGTCGACCTCGTCGAGGAGGAACACCGGGTTCTTGCTGCCGGCCTGCTTCATGCCCTGGATGATGCGACCCGGCAGTGCACCGATGTACGTGCGGCGATGGCCACGGATGTCGGCCTCGTCGCGCGTGCCGCCGAGCGCGATGCGGACGTAATTACGCCCCATCGCACGAGCGATCGACTTCGCGATCGACGTCTTGCCGACGCCCGGCGGGCCACCGAACAGCAGGATGCGGCCCTTCTTGCCCGCGCCCTTGGACATCTGGTGGACCGAGAGGAACTCGAGCACGCGATCCTTCACGTCGGCGAGTCCGTGGTGATCCTCGTCGAGGATCCGCGCCGCCTCGGTGACATCGAGGTGCTCCTCGGTCCGCGTGCCCCACGGCAGCTCGGCCACCGTCTCGAGGTATGTGCGGATGATCTGCGACTCCATCGACTCGCGGCCGGCGCGCTGCAGGCGCGACAGCTCGCGATCGACTTCCTTGCGCGCTTCCTTCGGCAGCGGCAGCTTGTCGAGCTTGGCCTTGAGCTCCTCGAACGCGGCATCGCCCGCCTCGTCGCCCTCGCCGAGCTCCTTCTGGATCGCGCGCATCTGCTCGCGCAGGTAGACCTCGCGCTGACGGGTTCCGATCTCTTCCTTGACCTTGGACTGGATGTCCTCCTGCGCGCTCAGCACGTCGAGCTGGCGCTGGACGAGCACGAGCACGCGGCGCAGGCGCTCCTCGATCTCGAGCGTCTCGAGCAGGCCCTGGCGGTCGGTGACCGGCGCGTCGAGATAGCCCGCGACGAGGTCGGCAAGCTGACCCGCCTGGCTGATCTGCGCGAGCATCTGATTGACGGCCTCGTCGGGGATGCCGCGCTTCAGAGCGAGCGCCGCGGCACGCTCGCGAACCTCGCGGTAAAGCGCGATGAACGTCGGACCGTTCGGATCGAGCGGCTGGAGCTCGGTCGCCGACGAGACCGTCGCCTGAAGGAAGCCCTCGTGGGGCTGGACGCGCAGCGCGATGCCGCGCTCCTTGCCTTCGAGCACGAGGCGCACGCCGCCGAGGCCGCGCTGGATGCCTCCGATCGTGGCGATCGTTCCTACATTGTAGAGGCCCTCGGGCAGGACCTCATCCGTATCCTCGCGTTGCGCCACCGCGAACACGCGGTGCTCTGGATCCCGGATCGCGGCCTCGACGGCCTTCAGCGTCTGGGGGCGAGCTGCCGTGATGGGCAGGCTCATTCCCGGGAACAGGACCCCGCTCCGCATCGGGATGATCGGCAGTGACTTGGACATGTCAAACAACCTCTGCATCGCAAGTGCCCCTCGCAACCCGCCCGAAAGACTCGCTCGGGTAAGCTCGCGACGTATCCGATGACCGACCGCATGCTCGTCGCTTCGGCGACCAACTTGATGGCGCGAGGCTTTCTCGTCGTGCCGACCGACCGCAAATCCCGCGCGGGTGATCCGGTCAACGGACTCTTCGCAGTCGCCCGCGCGATCGCGCGAGTGCTGACGTTCAAGGCGCCGGCGCGCGCGGTCGCGGTGATCGATCCGACACCGAACCCGGCGTGGCCGCCGCTCCTCGCGCAGCAGCTCCCTGCCCTGCGCGGCCTCGTCGAGACGCTCGGGTTTCACGTCGTCGAATCCGCCGACGAATTCACCACGGTCGCGTCGTACGCGCACGCCGCGCTCGAGGCCGGCGACGACGTCATCATCATCGGCGTCGACAAGCGCTACGCGCAGCTCGTCGGCGATCAGCTGTGGTGGTACGACGCGAATAAGGACGTCCGCTACACGTCGGAGATCGTCCAGAAGCGCTTCAACGTGCCGCCGGCACGCGTCGCAGACTGGCTCGCGCTCGTCGGCGATCTCGACACGCTGCCCGGCGTCAAAGGCATCGGCGCGAAGGGCGCGACGACACTGCTCGAGGCCCACCCCAGCGTCGAGGCCGCGCTCGCGGCGATCGATTCCGTCGAGAAGCGGGTCGCGAAGGCGCTCACCGCTGCAGGCGAGACCGTCGCCAAGGAGCTCGCGCGCGCCCGGCTCGACACGCAGCGTCCGCTGCCGTTGCCGCTGGCCGAGCTCGCGTACACGCCGCCGAACGCGACGGAGCTCAACGCGCTCTACGATCAGCTCGGGTTCGCCGAACTGCTCGTCCACGACGGCGGCTCGATCCGCGTCGAGCTGTGCGAGACACCCGATGCGCTCGCCGCCGCATTCGCACGCCTCGGCGCACAACCGATCACGATCCATGCGCTGCTCGAAGATCCGGCGCCGGTGAAGTCCGCGCTCGCCGGCGTCGCGCTGTCGGTCGGCGCGGGCGAGGCGTTCTACGTGCCCCTCTCGTCGGCGGCGTGGCCCCCGCTCGCGACCTGGCTCGCCGGCGATGCGCCCAAGCTCGGTCACGATCTGCTCGGCACGATCGTCGCGCTGCGCCGCATGGGCATCACGCTCGCGGGCATCGCCGGCGACTCGGGCTGCGCATCTCATCTCTCGCAGCCGAGCAACTGGGCGCCGCACGATCTGCCGCTCGTCGCCAAGCACGTGCTCGGTCGCGCGCTCGTCGAGGAGGACAGCGTCCGCGGCGTCGGCCAGAAGCGCAAGGCGTGGTCCGCGCTGCCGGTCGAGCGCGCCGCCGATCTCGCCGGCCAGCGCGCCGATGCCGCCGCGAACATCTGGCGCGCGCTCGCGCCGCCGCACGTCGACCAGGCGCTGCTGACCGAGTATCTCGCGCTGACCGACACCGTCGCGCGCATGGAGCTGACCGGCATCATCGTCGAGCCCGCCGCGCTCGATCGCGCACAGCAGGCGTTCGCCGAGATCGAGGCCGAGCTGACGACGCAGATCGAGGGCTACGCCGGCCGCTCGTTCAACATCAACTCGTCGCAGCAGCTCGGCTCCGTGCTGTTCGAGCAGCTGAAGCTGCCGATCGTCAGCCACACGAAGACCGGCTGGTCGGTATCGATCGAGGCGCTCGAGCGGATCGAGAACGCGCACCCGATCGTGCCTCTCGTGCTCCGCTGGCGCCTGCTCCGTCGGCTGCGCGACAGCTGGGTCACCGGCCTGCGCAAGACGATCGACGACGACGGCCGCGTCCACTCGCGCTCGCATCCGGCGCGCTCGTTCTCCGGTCACCTCGTCAACACGAACCCCGATCTCTCGCGCGTCCCGGGGCGCACGCCGGAGATGGCGATGATCCGCCGCGCGTTCGTCGCGCCGCCGGGTCATCTATTGATGTCGGTCGACTTCAACCAGCTCGGCCTGCACGTGCTCGCGCACCTGACGAAGGACCCGGCGCTCGTCGAGCCGCTGCGCCGGCGCGAGGACATGCACACGCTGACCGCGTCGGCGGTGCTCGAGAAGCCCGTCGAGGCGATCACGACGGACGATCGCCAGATCGGCAAGGTCGTCAACTTCGCGACGTTCGCGGGCCAGGGGCCGAGCGCGCTCGCGCTGCAGCTCAACGTCTCTGCCGCCGAGGCGAAGGAGCTGATCGCGCGGTTCGATCGCCGCTACGCGCTCGTCCGCGCGTTCCAGGACGAGCAGCTGCGGCTCGCGCGCGAGGTCGGCTACATCACGACGATCGCGGGCCGGCGCTGGCCGATCGGCGGGCTCGAATCGCTCGATTCGCAGCTCCTGAGCTACGCCGAGCGCCTCGCGCGCCGGGCCACGCACGAAGGCTCGGTGTCCGACGTCGCGCGCCGCGCGCTGCTCGATGCCGACACCGCGCTCCGCCGCGAGGGCCTGAAGGCGACGCCGCTCGTCCAGGTCGTCGACGAGGTCCTGTTCGACGTGCCCGAGTCCGAGCTTGCCGCCGCGTCGCGGATCGCCGCGCACGCGATGCGCCACGCGTTCGAGCTCGAGGTCCCGCTCGCCGTGGGCGTCGAGGCTGGTAAGAACTGGGCAGACCTCGAACCGGTCGCGGTCGAGTAGTACTCCCGTGTCGGTGTTCTCGATGCAGTGACGGATTTCTGAGGGCCGCGCACTCATGACAGGCGTGCGCGCTTGCGAGAGGATGTGCGGAATGCGCAGTGTCGTCGTCGCGGCCGTACTTGCCGCGGCCTACACCGCCGAGGCAGCGCCCCGGCAGGCGATCACCGGCAGCGTGATCGACGGCGCAGGCATGCCGATCGAGGGTGCGATCGTCGTCGGTGTCGAGGAGTCCGCGACGACCGGGGCGGACGGCACGTTCGCGCTGTCGCTCGGAGCGGAGGAGACACAGCTCGTGGTCACCGCGCCGGGCTACTCGACGCGCGTGATCGAGCTGCGCGATCGAAAGACGCTGCGCATCGAGCTATCGACCGCGTCGGGCGCGGAAGTGATCGACATCACGGGCAAGGCGCCCGAGCGGCCGGCACCGAAGACGTACAAGCTGACGTCGTCGGACTTGCGCCTCCTGCCGGGCACCGCGAACGATGCGCTGCGGGCGGCACAGGCGCTGCCCGGTGTGGCGCGACTGCCCTACTCGTTCGGCGGCATCGTGCTGCGCGGAACGTCGCCGCGCGACAACGTCGTCTACGTCGACGGCATCGAGGTGCCGTTCGCGTTCCACTTCGGCGGTGTCACCTCGTTCTATCCGAGCATGATGCTGTCGGGCCTGACCGTCAGCAACGGCGGCCTCGACCCGGCGTACGGCCGCGCGCAAGGCGGCATGGCCAGCCTGACGACGCGAGAGCCGCGCACCGACGAGTGGCGCACGACCGGCAACATCGGCCTCCTCGATGCAGGAGCGATGACCGAAGGACCGGTGAAGGGCGGCGGCATCATCCTCGGCGTGCGGCGCTCGTACTTTGACATCGTCGCCGCGCCGGTCGCGCCCGAAGACATCCCGCTGCCGAACTACCTCGACGCGCAGGTGAAGGCGTCGTTCGGCGATCCCACGAAGCGCGGCCGGATCACGCCGATGATGTTCCTCTCGCTCGACCAGATCTCGGCGACGACGGTCGACACGACGGACATGACCGAGGACGAGTCGGACATCCGTGCGTTCTTCGTCCGCGTCGCCGCCCCGTACAAGCGGCAATGGCGCCACCTCGGCCTGACGATCACACCGTGGATCGGCACGAACCAGCTCAACTTCCACAGCCGCACCAACGGCGTGCACGAGTCGTTCTCGCGGCCGTCGTACCAGAGCGGCGTGCGCACCGACATGACGCGCGACTTCACATGGGGCGACCTCCGCTGGGGCCTCGATCTCGAGGGCGGCCACCTCGGCAGGTACCAGGCGGGCTTCGGCCACAAGGGCGACAAGGTCCACCTCGAGAACGGCGAGACGACCGTCGGCTGGGTCGACTCCGCGGTCTGGGCGGAGAGCCGGCTCCCTCTCGGCGAGCGGCTCGCGTTGCGGCCCGGCGCGCGCCTCGATCACTACGACCTGACGAACGAGTGGGTGTTCGATCCGCGCCTGTCGCTGACCGCGCGGCTCACCGATGCGATGACGCTGCGCCAGACCGTCGGTCGCTATCATCAGCCACCGACGCCCGGCGACGTCGACATCAACGGCGGCAATCCTCGTCTCGAAAGCTCGTACTACGACGCGGCATCCGTCGGCCTGGACGGCGAGATCGGCTACGGCATGTCGGGCTCGGTGACGGGCTACTACAGCTACGGCCAGCGCATCGGCGTGAAGGCGCTGCCCGACGATCCGAACTTCGCAGGTCTCGGCGGCCTCGGACCGACGTTCGAGCTCCTGCTCGAGAAGCAGCTCGGGCTGTCGTTCTATCGCGAGAACCTCGGCCGCGCGCGCAACAAGGGTCTCGAGCTCTTGCTGCGCTACTCGTCGGAGCGCTGGTTCGGCCTGCTCGCGTACACGCTCGCGTCGGCGGAGCGCACCGACAATCCGCGCATGGGTCAGCTCGGCTGGCGACCGTTCGAGCTCGACCAGCGCCACAACATCAACGCCGCCGGCTCGGTCGCGCTCGGCAAGTGGCGCCTCGGCTCGCGCATCCACTACACGTCGGGCATGCCGATCGCGTTGCCGCTCACCGGCAGGCTGCCCGACTTCTTCCAGCTCGACTTCCGCGCCGATCGCAAGTGGCCACAGTGCTGGGGCGACGTGAAGCTCTACTTCGACATCCAGAACATCACCAATCGCCGCAACATCGAGGGCCGCACGCTCGATCCGACGACGGGCGAGATCAAGGACGTGCCCGGGCTCCCGATCGCGCCGTTCATCGGCCTCGAGCTCGTTCCGAACTGAGGTACGGTGCGCGCATGCCGCGCGTGGTCTCGCTCCTGCCGTCCGCGACGGAGATCGTGTGCGCGCTCGGCGCCGGCGATCAGCTCGTCGGCATCTCGCACGAGTGTGATTTCCCGCCGGAGATCACCGATCGACCGAGGCTGACGTCCACACGGATCGATGCGAGCTGCTCGAGCAAGGCGATCGACGAGGCAGTGCGCGCGGTGATCGCCAGCGCGCTCAGCATCTACGCCGTCGACGAGGCGCGTCTCGCCGCGCTCGCGCCCGACGTGATCATCACGCAGGATCTCTGCGAGGTCTGCGCGGTGTCGCTCGACGACGTGCGCGCGGCGGTCGCCCGGCTCGCGCATCGCGAGTCGGTGGAGATCGTGAGCCTGTCGCCAACGACGCTCGGGCACGTGCTCGAGGACGTCGAGCGTGTCGCCGCGGCGCTCGGCATTCCCGATCGCGGGCGCGAGACCCGCAGCGAGCTCGAACGCCGGATCAACGACATCGCGCGGCGCGCCCTCGCGGTACAGACACGCCCGCGCGTCGTCAGCCTCGAGTGGCTCGATCCGCTGATGATCGGCGGCATGTGGATGCCGGAGCTCGCCGCGCTCGCCGGTGGCACGCCGGTCGGCACGATCGCCGGCGAGCATGCACCGACGGTGACCCTCGACGAGCTCGTCGCACTGGAGCCAGACGTCGTGGTCATCAAGCCGTGCGGGTTCTCCCTCGCGCGAGCCCTCGCCGAATCGCCGCCGCTCACCGCGATCGGCAAGGCGTTGCCCGAAGCACGCATGTACGTCACCGATGGCAATCAGTTCTTCAACCGACCGGGACCGCGCCTCGTCGAGTCGCTCGAGATCATGGCCGCGTGCGTGCACCCGGAGCTGTTCGATGATCTCGCGCGCAAGCACGCCGAGGTCATCGTCGCGAGCCACATCCGCTAAGCGGTCGTCGCGACGTCGACGAGCGTCGGTTGCAGCACGCGCTCGGCGTCCTTCGGATCGATCTCGACGAGAAAGCCGCGCGCACCGCCGTTGATGTAGATCTTCGGCAGCTCGAGGATCGTCCGCTCCATGTAGACGGGCATCTTGCGCTTGAGCCCGAACGGCGACGTGCCGCCGACCTGGTAGCCCGAGTGCTTGTCGGCGACGTCGGGTGCGCACGGCGCGACCGTCTTTGTCCCGATCGTGCGCGCGAGGTTCTTCGCCGAGACCTCGCGGTCGCCGTGCATGAGGATGCAGAGCGGCTGCTTCCTGTCGTCCTCGAAGATGAGCGTCTTGATCACGGCGTGCTCGTCGACGCCGAGCGCCTCGCTCGACGCCCGGGTCCCGCCGCGCGGCTCCCACGTGTAGAGGTGAGGCGTGAAGTCGACACCTGCGGCACGCAGGGTCCGGATCGCCATCGTCACGGGATGCTTGGCCATGGGCGGGCCGATGGTGCCAAGAAATATTCCCCGTTTCTGCCACTCGCGCGTGTAACGGACATGGCCGTCGTCCATCTCGTCCTCGCCGCCGCAGCAGCGATGTCCACGCCGAGCGCTCCCGAGCCGCACAGCCGGGGCGTCAACCTCTACATCGGTGACCTATCGGCGGTGATGGGCTACGTGCCGCGCACCGACGGCATGTCAGCCGTCGAGGCCGAGCGCGCGAGGGTCCGCGGTCACCTCCTGTTCGCGCACGACATCCTCGCGAGCGTCGATACTTCTGGCTGGCCGGCGCCGCTGCGCGAGGCGCGCGCGACCAACCTCGAGCGCCTCCGCGTCTACGCCGAGGCCGGCCAGTTCCCGCATAACGACGACCACGCCGACTTCTACCGGCCGACGTTCGTCGACAACGCCGGCACGATCTGCGCCGTCGGTGCACTGTTCGCCGCCGATCGCGGTCGCGATGCCGCCGTCCGGATCGCGTCGACGCAGAAGTATGCATTCGTCCAGCAGATGACCGGCGATGCCGAGCTGCGCGTGTGGCAGGAGACGTCGGGCCTGAGCGTCACCGAGCTCGGCCTCATCCAGCCGACGTACAGCGATCAGCCCGAGGTGCACGAGGCCGTGTGGACGCCGTTCGGCCTGCTCGATCGCGTGCAGATCGCGCCGCCGCGCGCGAGCGCGACGATGGAGATGGGCTCGAGCAATCGCTACGACACGACGTCGGTGACGCTGCACATGCAGGCGTCGACGCCGTGCGACTGCAAGTTCGGCGGGTACGGCACGCTGCCGCTGTCGATCATGGTCGCGCCCGACCCGGGCACGCTGGGGATCGCGGCCGCCGGCGGTGTGTCTCCGAGGGACACCTCGCGCACGTCGCTCGGCACCGCCGACATCGGCGTGACGTTCGGCAAGGAGACCTGGGTCGGATCGCAGAAGGTCTACCGGCTCGGCATGCTGCTGCCGACCGCCACGCGCGAACAGCCGCGCCTGCTCGCGAGCGCCCACGTCGGCGACAGCGTGCTCGAGCTTCCGAAGACGATGGGCGTTCGCATCAGCGAGTCATGGCTCACGCGCTGGCAGAACCTGCCAGACAGCTGGTTCGGCTCGAATGCCGAGCACGCGATGCGCCTCGATCTCGGCCTCGACATCGCTGCCGAGTACGCGAACAGCGTGCACGAGCGCATCGTCCACGTGCTGCCGCGCGTCGGCGTCGGCTCGCAGGTTGCAAAGAAGTACGCGACGTTTTCCGTCGAGACCGCACTCTCGGTCGATCCGTTCGTCGATCTCGAGCCGAACCTGCGGTGGAGCGCCGGCATCACCGGGCGACTCGTGAGGCGCGACGGCAACGGCTGGTTCCTCCAGCCTGCACTCTCGCTCGCGACGGTGCGAACGCCCGATGGCTGGGGCGCGACGCTCGCACTCGACATCGCCGCCTCGGGCAAACCGCGCGGCTGACCGCGGGAGCTTACCTACGCACGAGTTACGTCGAGGTTTCCTCGACGAGGTTCGTGCGAAACATGCGGCGCCCATACTGCGGCGCCATGAGCAACACATCTGCGATCGCCGCCGACCGCCCTGGCTCGGATGTTCACCTCGACGAGTGGGTGGCACCTGACGTCGCCGACGAGCACGACCTGCTGCGCGCCGGCAAGATCCTCGAGTGGATGGATGTGATCGGCAGCCTGGCGGCCACACGACACGCGGGACGACCGGCGGTCACTGCATCCGTCGATGGCCTTCACCTCGGCGACCCGCCGCACATCGGACAACGACTCACGTTGACCGCACAGGTCTCGTTCACGTCCGAGCGCAGCATGGGTGTGAGCGTCGTCATGACCCACGGGCCCGCCTCGAGCAGCAAGATCCTCGAGGGCTACATGACGTTCTGCGCGGTCGACGAGGAGGGCATGCCGACGGCGGTTCCTCAGGTCGTGCCGCAGACGCCCGACGAGATCGCACGATTTCGCGAGGGCGCGTTGCGCCGCGAGTTCCGCAAGAAGCTCGAATGCGGTGACATCTCGCCGGTCGCCTCGATGAGCTCGGTCGAGGCGCTCGGCTCGGAGGCGCGTCCGTTGTTCGTGCGCGAGCTGCTCAAGATCCTGCCGCGCTCGATCCGTTCGCCATGGGATCGCGATGCGATGCAGCCCCGCCCTCGCCGCGATTCGTACGTGCACAAGATCGAGATGGTTCGCGACGGTAAGCTCAACTTCCACGGCACGCTCTACGGCGGCACGTTGATGCGGTGGATCGAGACGACCGCCAACCTGTCGGCACGCGCGCACATGGGCGGCCCGGTCCGGTTCGCGAGCCTGCACGGCATGACGTTTCTCCGCCCCGTGCACCGATCGGCGTTCGTGCACATTCGCGCGATGGTCGTCCACACGACCTCAGCCTCGCTGACCACGCTCGTCACGGTGCAGGCCGAGGACGCGCTCGGCGGTCGTCACACCGAGACCCTGCGCGCGTTCCTGACGTTCGCGCCGCTCGGCGACCGTCCGTCTCCTGTCCCGCCGCTCGAATGTGTCGGCGACGAGGAGCGGGCACTGTTCAAGGAGGTCGAACATCGGCTCGAGCTCCAGAGAGTGCTGATCGCGAGCTAGCGCTGCGATATCCTGGAGAGGATGAGGTGGCTCGCCCTGGTCTTGCTGATCGGATGCAGTGATGGCGACGACGCGACGCTGCCGGGCGGTAGCTGTAGCGACTCGCCGGCCGATTCAACGGGCCAGGGCACGTATTACGACGCCGACGGCACGGGCAACTGCAGCTTCGACGCGTCGCCCGGCGATCTGAACGTCGCCGCGATGAACGCGGTCGACTATCACGACGCGGCGTGGTGCGGCGCGTGCGTCGAGGTCACGGGACCCAACGACACGAAGGTCACCGTTCGCATCGTCGATCAGTGTCCCGAGTGCGCGAAGGGCGACCTCGATCTGAGCCCGCAGGCTTTCTCGATGCTGTCGCCGCTGGCCGCCGGGCGCATCCCGATCACCTGGCACGAGGTCGCGTGCCCGGTCACGGGTCCGATCGCGTATCACTTCAAGGACGGCGCGAACGCGTACTGGACCGCGATCCAGATCCGCAACCATCGCTATCCGATCGCGAGCGTCGAGGCGAAGGACGGCAGCGGCACCTACAAGGCAATCTCGCGCCTCGACTACAACTACTTCGTCGAGGAGTCGGGCCTCGGCCCCGGGCCGTACACGCTGCGCATCACCGACACCCACGGCCACACCGTCGAGGACACCGGCATCGCGCTCGGCGACAACGTCACGCGGACCGGCGCGAGCCAGCTCGCGGCCTGCGAGTAGTCACCAGGCGACGCGCTCGGCAACAGCGGCGAAGCTCGTCGGCCTCTTGCCGGTCAGCCGCTCGACGGTGTCGGTGATCCGTGCGCCGGCGCCGTCGCGGATCGCGACCTGATCGCGCACGACGACGGCCGCATACTCCGCCGGGAGGCCGAAGCCCTGCAGCATCGCCTCCATCTCGCCGGGCTCGACGGTGCGATAGGCGATCTCGCGCCCGGTGATCCTCCCGATCGTCGCGGCCGCGTCAGCGAACGACAGCGTCTCGGCGCCGGTCAGCTCGTACGTCTGTCCTGCATGCCCGGGCTCCGTCAGCGCGAGCGCAGCGACCGCCGCGATGTCACCGGCGTCGATCATCGCGACCTTGCCGGCGCCGGTCGCCGACACGACCATGCCGCGATCGATGCCGGGCCGCAGGAACCCCTCGGAGAAGTTCTGCGCGAAGCCGCCGGGGCGCAGCACGGTCCAGTCGAGACCCGAGGCCTTCACGACGTGCTCGAGCGCGCGCCGTCCCGACGACGCAGGCTCGGTGGGGAACTCGACGCCGAGCGAGGTGACGGCGACGACGCGCTCGACGCCGGCTTCCTTCGCGGCCGCGAGGAGCGGGGCGACGAGGGAGGTCGGGTTCTCGACGAGCGGCGGAGGAACGAGGTAGAGCGCGCGCACGCCGGCGAGTGCAGCGGCCTGCGTGGTCGGATCGCGCCAGTCGAACGGCGTGTGGCCGCCGGCAGCGGTGCGGCTCGCGGCTCGCACGGTGATGCCGCGGTCGCGCAGCAGGGGAACGAGGCGGCGGCCGATCATGCCGGTCGCGCCGAGGACGAGGACGGTGTTGGTCATGCGGCCACCGTAGCCACTCGTGGTTACTCGTCGATACCACATAACGATGAGTAACCACGAACGTGGTATCCTCGTGGTTACCGAAATGGCACTGCGCGTCCGCAAGAGCAAAGCGATCGTTCCACCGGGTGTCGTGCCGTCTCGCGCCGGGCGCGGCTCGCGTTCCGCCGAGGAGTGCCCGCTCAATCGCTGCATGGAGCTGATCTCCGGCGCGTGGGCGCCTCACGTCGTCTGGTACCTGAGCGCGCAGCCGCGCCGGTTCGGCGAGCTGCGGATCGACATTCCCGCGGTCTCGGCGCGCGTGCTCAGCCAGCGCCTGCGCGAGCTCGAGGGCAAAGGCGTGATCACGCGGACGGTCGTGCCGACGTCGCCGCCGTCGGTCGAGTACGAGCTCACCGAGCTCGGCCGCGAGCTCATGCCCGCGCTCGATGCGATCGCCCGCGTCGGCCTGCGCCTCGCCGATCGCCCCGCGGTGCCGAAACGCGCACGCGGCACCCGCCGCGCCTAGCGGTCGATCGTCTCGCTCACGCTCGCGAGCTCGAACCCTCTCGCGCGCAGCTCGGGGACGATCATCCGCACCGCGTCGATCGTGACCTCGCCGCCGTCGCGGGCCTCGTGCATGAGGATGATACTGCCCGGCCTCGTTCGCTCGACGACGCGCCTCGCGACCTCCTCGGCCGCCGCGCCCTTCCAGTCGTTGCTGTTGACATCCCACAGCACGAGTTGCTTGCCCTGGCGCGCGAACACGCGGACGTTGCGCGGCGATCGCCCACCGTACGGTGGCCTCGCGAGCGACGGAACCATGCCGGTCGCGCGCGCGATCGCCGTGTCCGTTGCTGCGAGCTCGGCGGCGACGCGGTGCGAACGCGTGAGCGGCAGGTAGCGATGGCTATACGTGTGGTTGCCGATCTCGTGGCCCTCGCGCGCGATCCGCGCGGCAAGCTCGGGATGCGCGTCGACCTGCTTGCCGACGAGGAAGAACGTCGCGGTCACGCCGAGCTCGCCGAGCGCATCGAGCAGCGCCGGCGTGCGCACGGGATCGGGCCCGTCGTCGAAGGTCAGCGCGATGCGGCGGCGATCGCGCGAGCCGTGCGTGCGAGTTCCCATCGCCCAGTCGACGGGACCTTCGTAGCCGCCATAGCAGAACAGATATGCGAGCCCGGCCGTGACGGGCGGTGCGGCGAGGAGCAGTGAGAGCACACATCGATCGTGGTGCCGGCCCCACGATCGCGCCAACGCACGTTCCGGCAATCGGCGGTGACGTTCGAGTCTAGCTCGGCGGAGGCTGCTGATTCTGCAGAGCGTCGAGGCAGACGCGCTTCAGCTCGGTGGCAAGGTCCGGATCCTGCTTGGCAAGCCGCAGCAGACCGACGACGAGCGACTCCTGCGTCACCGTCATCATCGCCTGCTGCAGCAGCGCGAAATCGCGCTCGATCGTCGCGCGTTCCTTCTCGAGGTGGGCGAGCGCGATCGCGACCGCGTGCTTGCAGAACTGCCGCTTCTCGCCCATCGGGCACGTGCACTCGTACGCGAGCCCTTCCTCGCGAACCCAGATGCGCGTGACGTAG
>JABFXX010000613.1 GCA_013368795.1 Kofleriaceae bacterium | reverse complement strand
AGGATCGCGAGCAGCGTCGACTTGCCCGAGCCCGACGGGCCGCTGATCGAGACGAACTCGCCGCGGTTGATCGTCAGCTCGACGTTCGACAGCGCGTGCGTCTCGACGTCGTCGGTGTGGAAGGTCTTGCCGATCTTCTCGAGCGCGAGCAGCGCACGAGACGACGACGCGACCGGGGTGGGTTCGAGCTTCTGTGCAGCTTCCATGGTTCGTTCCTTCCTCACTCGAGACGCAGGCGGTCGACACCGTCCCAGCGCGACATGTCCGAGAGCACGATCTGATCGCCGGCCGCAAGGCCGCTGGCGATCTCGATATCCTTGACCGCGGCGCGGCCGAACGTGACGCTGACGCGGCGAGCCTCGCCACCGACGAGCTTGAAGACACTGACCGTCGAGTGCGCGTCGCCGATCGCGGGCCGCGAGACGTGTAGCACCTCGCCGGTGCGCGACAGCTCGATCACGCCGTCGACGTTCTGATCGACGCGCGTGCCCTTCGGCAGCGGGTCGGTGATGCGGACGTCGACGATCACGCTGCCGTTCTGCGCTGCCGGATCGATTCGCACGACCTCGCCGGTGACGACGCCGTTGCGCGTGTCGACCGATGCCTTGAGGCCGGGCGAGACGTCCTGCATCGATGCCTCGGGGATGCGCAGGCGTGCCTGCAGCTTGTCGGGCACGACGACCTTCGCGAGCGGCGCGCCCGCGGCGACCGACTGGCCGGCCTCGACGGCAACCTGCTGCACGGTGCCGGCCTGGCCGGCGCGGACGTGCAGCGCGTCGAGCTGCTTGTGGCGGTACTCGGCGAGCGCGTGCAGCCGCTCGACTTGTGCGCGCTGCGCCTCGAGCTGCGCGGCGTTGCCGCGGCGAAGCGCGGCGAGACGCTTGGTCTCGAACGACTTGCGCGCCACGAGCTGCGCGGCGCGATCCTTTGACTCCGCGCTCTCGATCGTCGGGATGACGCCCTTCTCGGCCATCTGCTTGTCCATCTCGGACCGGCGCTGCGCCATCGCGCTGTCGGACTCGAGGCCGGCGACCGCGGACTCCTGCGCGAGGCGCGTGCCGTCGAGCGTCGCGGCGAGGCGCGCGAGCTCCGCCTCGGCGGCGGCGACATCGCGATCGGCCTCGAGCGCGGCGAGCTCGGCCTCGGGGTTCGAGATCTCGAGCAGGATCGTGTCGGGCTGCACCTGCGCGCCCGGCTGGACGAGTACCTTGTCGACGCGTGCGGCGACCGGCGCCGACGCCCAGCGGAAGTCGGTCGGCACGAGCGTGCCGGTGCCGCGAACCTCGAGCGCGAGCGGACCCTTCTGCACGGTGCCGATCCACAGCTCACCGCGCGCGACGGTCGGCGCGCGATTCGCGAGCCAGTGGACGACGAGCGTGACGAGGCCGGCGACGACGATCGCGCCTGCGACGAGCACCGTGCGGCGCGTGCGCGGCTTGGCGCCGGAGCGAGGTACGTCCATGCGTGCGCCCTCGCCCTCACCACTCTTGAGGCGTGGGATATCCATCACTCGCTCCTCAGAGCAACGGTCGGCTCGACCTTGGTGGCACGGCGCGCCGGGATCCAGGTCGCGAACAGCGCCGTCGCCGCGACCGCGATCGCGACACCGGCGAGCAGGACCGGGTTCGATAGTTTCTCGCCATAGAACAGATTCACGAGAGGCTTCTCCAGAGCGAGCTGCAGCACGACGGCGGCGCCGAGTCCAATGGCCACGCCGGTCGCGACGAGCGACGCCGCCTGGCGCAGCACCATCGCGCGGACCTGCGCGGGATGCGCGCCGAGCGCCATGCGCAGGCCGATCTCGTGCGTGCGCTGGACGACGGTGTGAGCCATGACGCCGTAGATGCCGACGGCCGCGAGCAAGAGCGCGACGATCGCGAACGACGTGAGGAGGAAGGTCAGGAAGCGCGGCCGCGCCACGGACTCCCACATGAGGTCGTCGAACGTCCTGACCGCGTGCAGCGGCACCGACGGATCGAGGTCGGCGACGACGCGATGCACTGCCGGGATCAGCTCGGTCGGCGGATCGTTCGTTCGGACCGCCGCGTACATCCAGTACAGGCCGGGCGGCGGGGACACCGTTGCGAGCTGGGCGCGCGGCGCGAACACCTCGGTGCCGGCCGGGCGATCGACGCCTGCGTTCTTCATGTCCGCGACGATGCCGACGATCGTCACCGGGATGTCCTTGGAATTCGGTCCGGGCAGGGCGAGCTGCTGGCCGACGGCATCCTCGCCGGGGAAGAACTTCTTCGCGAACGCCTCGTTGACGAGGATCACGCGCGGCGCGCCAGGTGCATCGCGGTCGTCGAAGTCGCGGCCGCGCACGATGCGCCCGCCGAGGACCGAGACCCCGCGCGCACCGATGGTCTGCCAGTAGTCCGTCGTCCACGGCGTGTCACCGGTCTGGGGCTCCGGCTTGCCGACGATGTGGAACGACTCCACGTTCGCCGAGCGATCCGGCGGCAGACCGTCGAGGAGCGTCGCGCTCTCGACGCCGGGCAACGCGCGCAGCCGCGCCTCGAGCCGATTCCAGAACACGTGCGTCGCGGTGGGCTCGTAGGTCTTGAGCGGGATGTTGACGCCGAATGTGAGGACGTGGTCCGGCTTGAACCCGAGCTCGACGCGCTGGAGCCGGACGAAGCTGCGCACCATCACGCTGCAGCCGATCACGAGCAGCAGCGCGAGCGCGATCTCGACGATGACGAGCACGCGCCGCGCGCGGAGCCGCGCCTTGCTGCCGGTCATGCGGTTCGAGCCGTCCTTGAGTGCGCCGTGAAGGTCGGTCTTCTTCGCGTGAAGGATCGGGGCGAGCCCGAACAGCAACGACGCGAACACGGAGCAGCCGACCGCGAACAACACGGACATGCTGTCGAGCCGGATCTCGCTCGCGCGCGGCGCGGACTTCGGGATCATCGCGGTGACGCCGTCGAGCGCCCACACCGAGACGAGGATGCCGAGCCCGCCACCGAGAAGGCCGAGCACGAGGCTCTCGGTGACGAACTGCCGGACGAGCCGCCGTCGGCTCGCGCCGAGTGCGTGACGGACCGCGACCTCTCGCGTGCGGGTCTCGGCGCGCGCGAGCAAGAGGTTCGCGATGTTGACGATCGAGATCATGAGCACGAACAACACGGCGCCCTGGAGCAGCCACAGCGTCGTCGCGAGCGAGCCGACGAGGTCCTGCTGGAACGGCGTGGCGACGACCGGGTGCGTCTCGCTGAGCGAGTGGAACTCCTTCGTGTCGCGCGGGCCGAGCGACTTCGACAGAGCGCTCAGCTCCGACTGGAACGCGCCGAGCGACACGCCGGGCGCGAGCCGGCAGACCACGTTCGTGAAGTGGCTGGCGCGGCGGCCGGTCGAGAAGTCGAACCGCGCGGGGACCCATGCCTCCATGTCGTCGAACTTGAAACCACGCGGCATCACGCCGACGACCGTCACCGGTAACGCGTCGAGCTGGACCTTCTTGCCGATGATCTGCGGGTCGCCGCCGAACGCGCGCTGCCAGACGTCGTAGTTGATGACGACGACGCTCGGGTCGCCGACGAGCTGGCCGGGCGACGGCGTTCCAGGGGCATCTTCCTCGGCGTCGAACCAGCGACCCAGCAGTGGCGGCACGCCGAGCAGCGGCAACAGCTGGTGCGTCGCATAGCCGACCTGCAGGCGCACCGGGCGATCACCGCCCGAGATCGGCGCGCTGCCTTGCGCCCAGGCGGCGAGGAGGGAGCACGAGCGTACGTTCTGCTGGAGGTCGCGGATCTCGGGGACGGAGATCGCGAAGTGATGCAGCGACGACTTGCTGTGGTACTCGGTGTAGACGCGGACGATCCGGCCCGGGTCCTCGTACGGTAGATCGCGGAGGACGACCGAGCTGACGACCGAGAAGATCGTCGTGCTCGCGCCGATGCCGATCGCGAGCGTGATCGCGAGGATCGCCGTCAGGCCCGGCGTCTTCGCCATCATGCGAAGCGAGTAGCGCAGATCGAGGAACAACGAGCTCATCACTCGCTCCTCAGCGCGACGGTCGGTTCGACCTTGGTCGCGCGGCGCGCCGGGATCCACGTCGCGAGCAGCGCGGCGATCGTGACCGCGAGCGCGACGCCGACGAGCATCACCGGCTGCGACAGCCGCTCGCCGTAGAACAGATTCGTCAGCGACGCGTCGAGCACCGCCTGCAGGCCGACCGCGACGCCAAGGCCGATCGCGACGCCGGTCGCGACGAGCGTCGCCGCCTGGCGTAGCACCATCGCGCGCACCTGCGCCGGCTGGGCGCCGAGCGCGACGCGCAGACCGATCTCGTGCGTGCGCTGCGCGACCGTGTGCGCCATGACGCCGTAGATGCCGACGGCAGCGAGCAACAGCGCGATGCCGGCGAAGCTCGCGAGCAGGAACGTGAGGAAGCGCGGGCGGGCGACCGCTTCCCACATGACGTCGTCCATCGTCCGCAGCTTCGAGACCGGAATGCCCGGATCGAGGTCGGCGATCACGTGGTGCACTGACGGCGCGAGGTTCTGCGGCGCGCCGATCGTGCGAATGACCGCGTAGAGCGACGTCGGCGCGGCCTGCTCGTCGGCGCCACCGAGCTGCTCGTACTGCCGCCACGGGACGAACACCTCGGTGCCGGCGGGCTTGTCCATTCCCTGCTGCTTGATGTCGGCGACGATGCCGACAATGGTCTGGGTTTGCAGCTGCTTCAGGTCCGGGCTCTCCCACAGCGCGACGCGCTTGCCGATCGCGTCCTCGCCGGGGAAGAACTTCTTCGCGAACGCCTCGTTGATCATGACGACCGACGGCGACTCGGCGGTATCCGAGGCATTGATCGCGCGGCCGCGGAGCACGTGCGCGCCGAGCGCCTCCATGCCGTCGTCGCCGATCACCTGCCAGTAGTCGACGTTCCAGGGCACGCTGAACCCGGGTACGAACGGCATGTGTGGCTGGTCGGGGAAGCCGATGTCGTTCGCGTTGATCGGCCGCGCGGGCGGAAGGTCGTCGAGCAGCGTCGCGCTCTTCACGCCGGGCAGTGCGCGCAGGCGATCCTGCAGGCGCGTCCAGAACTGAGACGGTGTCTTCTTCGGATACGACTTCGGTGGGAGCTCGATCTCGAACGTCAGCAGGTGATCGGGCGCGAACCCGAGCTCGACGCGCTGGAGCTTGATGAAGCTGCGCACCATCACGGTGCAGCCGATGACGAGCACGACCGCGAGCGCGATCTCGCCGACGACCAGCGCGCGGCGCACGCGGAGGCGCGCCTTCGTCGAGGTCATGCGGTTGGAGCCATCCTTGAGCGCGCCGTGGAGGTTCGTCTTCTTCGCGTGGAAGATCGGCGCGAGCCCGAACAGCATCGACGCGAGGAACGCGCAGCCGACCGCGAACACGACCGCGCGGCCATCGAGCGAGATCTCGCTCGCGCGTGGCGCCGATGACGGGATGAGGGCCGTGACACCGTCGATCGCCCATACCGCGACGAGCACGCCGAGCGCGCCGCCAAGCACGCCGAGCAGCACGCTCTCGGTGAGGAACTGACGGACGAGGCGGCGGCGGCTCGCACCGAGCGCGTGGCGAACCGCGACCTCGCGGGTCCGGGTCTCGGCGCGCGCGAGCAGGAGGTTCGCGACGTTGACGATCGAGATCAGCAGCACGAACAGCACCGCGCCCTGCAGCAGCCACAGCGTCGTCGCGAGGTTGCCGACGAGATCGGCGTGGAACGGCAGCGCGATCATCGGGTGGTTCTCGGGACGGATCTGGTGGTTGTGGCCGGCGGCGCCTTCGCGCTTGGACCACTCCGCGCTGAGCGCGGCGATGTCGTCACGCAGCGTCTTGAGCGTCTGGCCATCGGCGAGCCGGACGACCACGTTCAGGTAGTGACCGCCGCGGTTGGCCTTCGCGAAGTCGACGTTTGCCGGGATCCACGCCTCCTCGCGATCGAGGAAGTCGAAGCCCTCGGGCATGACGCCGATGACCGTGACCGGCATCGCGTCCATGTGGATCGTGCGGCCGACGATCCGCTTGTCGCCGCCGAACGCGCGCTTCCACACGTCGTAGCCGAGGACG
>JABFXX010000557.1 GCA_013368795.1 Kofleriaceae bacterium | reverse complement strand
CGGAGCAACTCGGCGAGCGCATCGAGACTTTTCTCCTCTTCTGGTTTTTGGTCCATGGTCGCTCACCACGTGCCGCTGAGCGATAGCCCGGCTGCCTCGGGGAGCGGCGCCACGATGAGCGAGTCCGCCGTCCCCGCGATGCCGCGCACGCGCCGGCGAAAGTTGCGTCCGATCGAGTATCCGACTGCCTGCCCGAGCAGCATCCCGGAGACCAGGTCAGAGGCCCAGTGGCTGTTGCGATCCACCATTCCGATGCCGAGGTAGGCGGCGAGCGGGTAACCGATGGCCGGGATCCACCAATGCTCCGGGTAGTACGCCGTCAGCGCGGCAGTGATCGTGGTCGTCGTCGCCGCATGCCCCGAGGGCCACGCGGCGGTGCCGTTCCGAAACGGGTCAAAGTCCTTGCTGTAGTCGACCAAGTTCCCGTCTCGGGGCCACACCCGGCCAGTGGCGAACTTCAGCGCGCCCATCGTCGTCACCGTGACGAGGATGGACTCGATCACGGCGCTGCCCGCTCCGGCCAGCGTGCGGTCGTGCGTCAAAAGGCCGACGACCCAGATCGAGGGCGTGACGAGGCCCGGGACGAGGTATCCGCCGACGTTTGCAAGGCTGTTTCCGGTCTTCATGTCGATGTGACGGTCGAACACGTCGTGCACCACGCGGTCGGCGCCCGACAGCACCATCACGTACGTCGACCACCCCATGGCGACGAAGTAGAACAGGTTGGGACCGGAGAACACGGCCTCGAGGTCACTGCGGACGTCGTCGATCGGCGTGGGCATCCGGGGTTCGCCATGCGGCCACACTGGATTCGTCGCACACGCTGCGCCGAAAGCGACAACGACCAACAACCGCATGAGGCGACGCGCAGCACCCGGCGTGCCGTCGCGGTGAGCCCTGCTTTACGGCGAGCGGGTGCGCTTGCGGGCTCGAGCGCTCCCGGCACCATCGCGGAGCGCCCCGTGAGACTCGTGTGCCCCTACGCCCAGGTGGTCTCGAGCTCGCTCTCGGCGCGCCGACCAGGATGACGGCGACGGCGCGCGTCCACATCGTCGACTCGTGCACGAGACCAGCGATCGCTACGAGGCCGATCACGATTCCGTAAATCATCCGGTTCGCTGATTCCGATGGGCAGCGGTGCGCTTCGAGCGCGACCACGAAGCGCGAGGCGTCGTCGAGGAGCGCATGGATGCGCAGCGGCCGCCGCGCGTCAGGCCCGCTTCGCAGTGCAGCCGCTTGCACGGTCGTCGACGACACGGCGCGTTGCGCGAGCCGACCATCCGCGACGAGCGTGCGCAGGATCACCGGGACCGATGCTGTTCGAGCCGGGCAACTCGCCATCGCACGCCGAGATCGTCGAGCGAGCGCGTGAGGTTCGTTCGGCGCGGAGCATGGCGGCGCGCGTCAGATCGCCGCGCGTTAAGAACTGTGAATATGTCTTGTTTCCACGACGCCGTCACGCTGCCGTCGAGCCACACTCCGTGCACATGAAGTTTTACACTCACGCTGCACTGCTGACCGCAGCCTTGCTCGGCTGCGGCGACAACAACAAGGGGCAGGAGGCCGACGGGGGTGCGAGCTCGTTCCGCATCGGCGGCACGGTCGCCGGGCTCGATGTAGATGGACTGACCATCGCGAATAACGGTGACACGCTCGCCGTCGCCTCCGGCGCGACGAGCTTCGAGTTCGACACGAAGGTCGCGAGCGGTGCGACCTACGCCGTGACGATCACGACCCAACCGACGGGCAAGGTTTGCACGGTCGACCACGGCACCGGCACGGCGACCGCAGATGTCAGCGACGTTTACGTCGCGTGCATACCCGAGAACCAGCACAGCAAGCAGTGGACCTGGCGGGCCGGCCATGACGTCGTCACGAACAGCGGCATGCTCGGCGTCTACGGCACGCTCGGCGTTCCGGCCGCGACGAACTATCCCGGCGGTCGCGAGTGGTCCAGGACGTGGACCGACAAGGCCGGAAATCTGTGGCTCTTCGGTGGCTACGGCTTCGGCTCCGCCTATACGACCGATAGCTCCGGCGCCAACAACGACTTCGGTGGCCAGCTCAACGATCTGTGGAAGTTCGATCCCGCGTCCGGCCATTGGACGTGGGTGAGCGGCGCCAACGGCTATACCAAGACGACCGGCCTCGGCGCGTCGGGAGCCTCGGCGGTATACGGAACCCTCGGCACGCCTGCCGCTGCCAACGTCCCCGGTGGGCGCGAAGAGGCGAACCACTGGGTCGATGCGTCCGGCGCCGTCTGGATCTTCGGTGGCGTGGGCATCGACGCGAACGGCGTCACCGGAGCGATGAACGATCTGTGGAAGTTCGCCGATGGGCAATGGACGTGGATGGGCGGCACCAACTCCGTCGGCAGTGTGAACTTCGGCGGATCCAACTCCGTCTACGGCACGAAGGGGATCGCCGACGCAGCCAATCTCCCTGGAGGCCGGTACGGCGCCGCTTCGTGGACGGACGCGCAGGGCAACTTCTGGCTGTTCGGTGGCAGCGGAGTCGACTCACAACCCTTTGGCGTCCACGGTAACGAGCTCGTCTATCTCAACGATCTGTGGAAGTACACCCCGGGCCAGAATGGCGCCGCCGGAACGTGGACGTGGGTCGCTGGCGCGGACACGGCCCCGCCCTCCCAAGCTCCACGCGGTGGATATGGCGTGCCGGGCGTCTACGGCACGCTGGGGACCGCTGCGAGCACGAATTATCCGGGTAGCCGCAACGCAGCGGCGACGTGGCTCGACGCCGCGGGCAACGTGTGGATGTTCGGCGGACTTGGCTTCGACGTGACCGGCGCCAGGGCGTCGTTCCTGAACGATCTCTGGAAGTACACGCCGAGCACCGGCCAGTGGACGTGGATGGGCGGCCCGAACACGCTCGACTCACCGGGCAACTACGGCACCCTCGGCCAACCGAACACCGCGAACGTGCCGACTGCACGATACGGAGCGGCCACGTGGGTCGACGGTGATGGCAAGTTCTGGCTGCTCGGCGGGCAGGGCATGACGATGGACACGAATTTCTGCTATCAGCTCAACGATCTTTGGAAGCTCGATCCGGCCACCGGCGAGTGGACCTGGATGGGAGGGACGGGTAGCTGTGGCACTGGCAACGGTTTGCCTGGCGTGTACGGCACGCTCGGAACTGCGGCTGCGACGAACTCTCCCGGCGGGCGATATGGGATTCTCAGCTGGACCGACGCGGCCGGCCGGTTGTGGATGTTCGGTGGACATGGCGCCGACTCCACGACCGCCTCGACCGCCGCGCAGGGAGTTCGTCTGAACGACCTCTGGAGCTACGAGCCTTGAGCGTGATGGTGTCCGGACGCCGATCGTAACGGCCAGATCTTCGACACCGCGACTTCCCGCCGATCAGCCGACCTACCCGTCAGAACACGACGGGGGATCAAGCTGCCATCAACGCGCGGGGTCGCGCAGCAGCGCAACGAGCCCCGCGAGCTCCGCCAGCTCGCGAACGCCGCGGCCCGTTCGCGTCGATTCCGCGACCAAGCGCGCGTATGCGTCCGCGCGAGCACCCTGCGTGAACGCCAGTTGCGCGTCGAGCGGGAATGGGCCGGAGTTTGAGGTCGCGCGACGCTCGGGGGTCGCGAGCAGCTCGGGATCGGTGAGTGTCGAGGCGTCTCGAATGGGTGCCAGCCGCTCGAGGGCTATGCGGAGCACGCGCACGACGGTGGCTTCATCGCCGGGCGTGAACGTTCGTGCGGGTTCGCCGGCGAGCAACTCGGCTTGCCAGCACACCTGACATTCGAACGTCTGTGGTTTGGTGCGCGGCTCGGCGCCGATTGCGGCACGCACATCGGAGAGGAAGACGCCCGCCTGCACGAAATACTCTCGGCTTCGCGAGTGCACGAGCTTCGCGGCAACCACGTGCACCGCGTGCCCGACCGTGCGTTGTGTGTGCGTCGCCGAATGACCCGCTCGCATCTCCTTCGGAAGGCCTTCGCGGATCACTCGCCACGACGCTTTGAGCTCGGCGGCTGACACGTTCCGCGCTCGACGATACACGATCGCGACGACTGACGACCGCCAGGACCGTTGCGACCGCCCCGCCGTTGCGGCCGCCGGAGTATCCGCCGGGCCGGCCACCGCCAGGTCGACCGCCGCCGCGCGCGACCAGCCGAACCAAATGAAGTAGCGGTCAACAGCGCACAGCGACCGGCTCACCAAGCCGCACGAGCGTTTCGCGCTTGCGAGCTGTCTGCTCGAGCAGATCGGTGTCGGGTTGCCACACACCGCGCTGGCCGAGCACGACAACCGTCGAGCCGCCGAACAAGAAGTAGCCTTTCTCGTCGCCGCGACGGAATTCACCCTCGGTGTGCGTCAGCACGATCTTGCCGACGCACATCGCGCCGACCTCGACGTACGCGAGCTTTCCGAAGTTCTTCGTGTCGAGGATCGTGATGTGGCGCTCGTTCGTCGCGAGCACGTCGCTCTTCGCCTTGAGGGCGACCGGGTTCACCGAGTGGTAAGCGCCGTGAGCGCGATAGCTCTCGAGAACGCGCCCGTCGTCCGGATAGTGAAAACGGTGATAGTCGACCGGGCACAGGCGCGCGAGCAGGAGCGGACCGCCGGTGAAGTCACGCGCGAGCTCCTCATTACCGAGTAGCGCGGACGCAGACAAATGGTGTCCCTTCACGGGGAACGTCTGGTCGTCCTCGATCGATGTCCACGCCAAATAGCGGGCCTCCGCGAAGGCGGCCATCACACGCGGCTCGGTGGTCCAGGTGCGCGCGCCCTCGCGGAACTTGCGCACGAAGAAGTCGTTGAACGTCGCAAAGGGCCCGGGCTCGTACTCGTCCATCGGGATGCGATAGCGCTCGATGAAGTCGGCGACTTTGCGTCCACTCCAGCGCGTCGACTGGAGCCAGCCATAACCCTGACTGAACCAACGCCGCGACAGCAGCACCTCGCCGAGCCCACGACCAAACGGATTGCCGTACATGAACCGGACGCCGCCTTCGCCGTAGACCTGTTCTTCGATCTCGCGGCCCTCTCGGCGATCCCAAACGAGGATGGGTGATGCACTCACAGCGTGAGCAGATTTGCCACGAGGTGCAGTCGGAGTCGAACCGGCGTGGCTGGTTTTGCTCGTCGCCGCGACGTCGCGGCCTCGGCCACACAACCTTCCGGCGCCGGACGAACGCTGCGGCGACGTACCTCAGGCTCGATAGGTTCTCGTCGAGAAAGCGCATATCGCGACGAGGCGCTGCGGCGTACACTGCAGCGCATCCGCCGATGCCTTCGCTGATGTCCTCCGGCGATTCGCCGTCTGCCAAGTGCTCGCATTGCGGTGCCATCGCGGTTGGGCCGTGCGCCCGCTGTCGCCGTCCCACGTGCGGAGACTGCTGCGAGCTCACCGAGGGAGGCGCGACGACATTCGCCGTGTGCCTCGCGTGCGTGAAGCGTGGCGGCAAGTCGCTGGCCGGTCCTTACCGGGAGCTGCTGCTCTGGCTCGGGATGGGTATTCTCGGGCTTGCGGCGATTGGAGCCATCCTGATGCTGTTGCGTCGGTAACCGCCTACCAACCTGCGCCGGCGACTTGTTGCGTCGCGAAACTACCGCGTCGTTCTCGCGCACTGTCTCGAGTCCTGCGCGCGCATCGAGATAGAGGCGCCAGAGGCGCGTCGTGGCAGCGAATCACTGGCGAGAGCTCGCGCGAATCGCGTCGATGAACGCGCGAAGTGGCGGCGCCATGTGGCGCTGCGCGGGATAGCAAAGGTAGTAGCCGGGAAACGGTCCTGACCACGCTCCGAGCAGTGCGACGAGCCTGCCGGCAGTGACGTGATCCGCGACGAGTTGCTCGGTGGCGAACGCGATGCCGACGCCATCGAGCGCCGCCTGCACGCCAAAATCCTTGAGGTTGCTGATCACGGGTCCAGTGACCGTGACATCGAACCACCGCCCCTCCTCGAAGAACTCCCATTTGTGCGGTGCCTCGTGACCGGGCCAACGCCATCCGATGCACGCGTGCAATGTGAGGTCGCGCGGGTGACTGGGTGTTCCGCGCCGCGCGAGAT
>JABFXX010000375.1 GCA_013368795.1 Kofleriaceae bacterium | reverse complement strand
GATCGAGCCTCGATTGGCGTCGTCGATCAGCTCCGATCAGCGCGAGCGCGACGTGGGGCACGACTCGCTCGGCGACATCGATCACGTGCTCGAGGAGCCTCGAGCCGATGCCCTTGCGCTGGTGTACGGGGAGTACCGCAAGCGCGCGAAGGTCTGCGACGACCTGCGAGCCTCGACTGGGCGTCGTCGACCAGCTTCGGATCAGCGCGAGCGCGACTTGAGCGGACGCACCATGCGAAGTGCGCGCTGACCGCGATCGTACGTGGCTGCTCCTTCAACGATGCGGAATCCGGTGCGCGCGTAGAGACGTTGCGCGCCGGTGTTGTTCTCCGCGACGGTCAGGCGCAGTTGCGAGATATGTGATGCAGGCGCGACTCGCTCGGCGACATCGATCACGTGCTCGAGGAGCTTCGAGCCGATGCCCTTGCGTTGATATGCAGGGAGTACCGCAAGCGCGAGAAGGTCCGCGACGACCTGCTGGCGTTTGCCGTTGGGCCCACGTGGCGCGTCTGCGTCTGCGTCTGTAAACGTACCGGTGCTCGTCGCGCTCGACGGACGCGGGATGTCCTCGGTGTAGAAACCGAGCATTGCGAAGCCTCTACCGCGTCCCTGGACGTCGTGATCGATCCAGGCGAGGACGCCTGGCTGTTCCAGCCAGGACGGCAAGATCCGCGTGTAGTCGCCGAGGTCGGCATACGCCTCGGCTCCCGTCGCGACGATCCAGGGATGATCCTGGACCTCCGCGCGTCGAATCATGCGAGCTTCCGTCGAGCCTTCGTAGGTACGTTACGAGGCGTAGCCGCCACCCTCGGCCGTGTCGCGGCCGGTGGTGGTGGTAGTGGACGGGCGAACCGACGGCGCAGCAGCTGCGGCCGGCTTACGTGTGGCGAGTGCGCTCATGGGCTGCGGTGCCACGCGATTCGCATCGGCCGTGACGGCCGGCTGCGTTCCCGTGCCCGCTGCGAGGGCGCGCAGCGTGTAGCGACCCGGCGACGTACGTACAAAAAGGGAGCCTTCGCCCTTCTTCTTGATGTCCATCGAGAGGTCGCGCGCGACGACTGTGTCTGGAGTCTTTGACTTGCTTGGCAGCCGCGCCCCTGCGCGTTCCACGATCTCGCGCACCGACATTGGAACAGCGGTCTCGCGAAGGATCTCCTCAACCACAGCAAGCGTACTCATGACCTCGTGCCTCCAATTTTCGGCGGACCGTACCGTCGAGACGATGGCCATCCTAGCTCCGGCCAGAACGGGAACCAGTCTTGACATCACTTTTTTTTCAGAAGGTCGATGATGCGCGAGGTCGCAGCTTTCGCGGTTGAATTTTCTAGGCTTCGTGTTCCGTCGTCGTTGCGTGGACATGCGAGTTGAGCGAATGCTCGGCCGGGGTGCGTTTGCGCCTGCACGCGTGTGTGAAGAGCGTGCCGAAGAGAGTGCGAAGAGAGGGATAAGACATGTCATTTGGAATCATCGAAGTGATCACGTTGATCATGGGGTTGTCGGGCTTCTCCGTCGGCACGAACCCCAAATCTCCGACGGCAGACCAGGCACTGGAGTATGCGGTTCCCGACGCCGACGTCATCGCGCACTTCGATGCAGGCGCGGTGATTCCGGGCAACTACAAGGTGCTGACGAACCTCGCGAACCAGCCGCAGATCAAAGCGTCTCCCGAGCTCGCGAAGATGGTCCGGAAGGCGGTCGCAGAGATCGATGGACCTCGCGGACTCGTGAAGCAGACGGTTGGTATCGACCTGACAACCGATGTGTCTGATGCGACTGCGTTCGTGAAGCTCGTGCCGAAGCAGGACCCGAACATCGTCGTTGCCGTGCACGGCAAGTTCAGCGTCATCACGATCGACAAGATCGCGAAGATGACCGGCAAAGGTGCTGTGAAGTCGGGCGCCGGCGCGTGGGTGGATACGGGTGATGGCAATGCAGTCGCAGTGACCAAGAACGGCGTGCTGCTCGCGGGCACCTCGAGCCTCGTGAAGGACCGCATGGCCGACACGTGGAAGGCACCGGGGACCGCGGGTAACGCGAACCTGACGAACGCGGCCGAGATTCTGGGACAGAAGCCGGTGTTCGCACTCGTGCTCACGATGTCGCAGACGGCGCGCGCCGAGGCGCTCAAGAGCGTGCAGGGTCAGAACTTCGCGACGGACGTGCTCAAGCGCCACAAGTTCGCGGCGTTCGCCGTGTTCAAGGACGGCGTTGGCTGGACCTGGATCGATAGCAGCAAGACCGGCCTCGACGCGATGACCCAGATCTCGGATGGCTTCGTCGACCTCCTGCGCGCGGCCCAGATCGCGCCGCGCGGGTTTGCGAAGATCCTGATGGGCGGCCTCGAGTCGTATCGCGGTACGAACAAGCAGGTCGACGACCTGCTGCGTCACAAGGCCGACGTCCTGAAGATCGTCGACTCGTATACCGGCGACGGCAAGTTCCAGGCGTCGGTCAACGCCGACTCGAAGAGCCTCAAGCTCACGGTGCGCCTGACCGGCAAGAGCGTCAGCGAGGTGCTGCCGATGGGCGGATTCCTGCCGCTCGCGGGTGTGTTCCTGTTCGCCGGTCGGGCGGAATCGACGCCGCCGACGATGCAGATGCCGGCCCCTGCCCCGCTGCCGCCGCCGCCCGCGAAGAAGAGCGGCGCGCCGGCGAAGCATCCCTGAGTCGAGCTGGTCGGGCTGGGCTACTCGGCGATCGTCTCGCGCACTTGATAGCGCACCTTGACGATCGCCCACAGCGTCGCGCGGAGCACGGTGCGCTGATAGCTACTGTCGTCGGAGGCGAGGGTGACGATCGCATCGCGCGTCGGATCGATCGCGCGACGCAGCTCCGGCGCGATACCGATCGCGAGCAAGCGCGTGTCGGCGCGCATCTGCTTCATCACGGCGACGAGCTCGCTCGGCTGGATCGCGGAGCTCGGCTGTAGCCACGCCGCGCGCGGTAGGTCGACGCGCAGCTTCACCACGTCGGCAGACGGCGCGCGCGAGTAGAGGAGCAGTCGCACGTTCGCGTGGCAGAGCGCGTCGAGCACCATCACGGTCCCGCGCTCGACGGGATGAAGCGCGTCGACGTCGACGAGCACGACGAGTCTCGGCGCGGTGACGACCTCGCTGAGGTCGACGAGCTTGGCGCTCTCTGCGTCGGCGAGCTCGGCGGCACGACGACGCGCGATGGAGGGAGGAGCGAGATCGGCCATGAGGAGCTACCGCAGGTGGGTCGGCTCGACGGAAGGATCCGCCAATGAGTCCAGCGAGTCCGGCGACGAGTCGGACGTGAACGGAGGCGTGCCGCTGCCGCCCGGCGCGAGCGAGCTCGAGTAGAGGCGTCGCGCGTGCAGCCGGAACACGTAGACGCCCATGACGACGACGAGCACGAGGCCGAGCAGCGACGCACCTGCGAGCGCCCACTGTGCGCGACGGACGAACGCCGTCGAGCTCTGCAGGTCGCCGAGCTTCGCGCGCTCGCCGGCGACGATGCCGTCGAGCGTCACCTCGAGCGCGTTGCGCACGCGCATGAGCTCGTCCTCGAAGTGCGCGACGGTCTCGATGTCGTCGGTGGCGCGCGACATCGCGGTCGTCAGCGTCGCCGAGTACTCGGCCAGGTCGGCAACCCAGCCGGCGGGATAGGAGGACCGCGCGCGAAGTGCATCGCGCTCTCGCCGGAGCTCCGCATCGATCGCGAACACGCGCTGGCGATCCTGCGAGTTGCCACTCAACAGGAATCGCCGTGCCGACTGCGCGAGCTCGCGTGCATCTGCACGGAGCTCACGGACGAGCGCGAGCCGCGCCTCGATCTCGCGCGTGCGTTCTGCGCGCCGGATGGTGGATCCGAGCGCGACGAGTGCAGTCACAGCACTCAGGACGATCACGAGCGCGATCGAGCAGTGGCCGATGAGGAGACGGTTGCCGAGATGGCGGTCCAAGGGGTTCTCGACATGAAGACGGCGAAAGCGCGCGCGCGTTCATCCGCCGCGCGCACGTCAATCAATTCACGAGCTTCAGGTCGACGCGACGGTCGCGGCGATAGGTCGTCTCGTCCTTGCCGCTGGCGTCGAGGTCGCCGCGCGTCGTCGGGGACAGCCGCGCCGCGGGCACGCCGAGCCGCTGGAGGTACGAGCGCACGCTCTCGGCGCGCCGCGAGCCGAGGCCGAGATTGTATTCGTCGGTACCGCGCGGATCGGCCCTGCCGACGAGCTGCAGGCTGCGTCCCTGGAGGGGTCCCTTCACGAGGCAGTTGGCGACCTGCTGCAGGATGTCGCGGTCCGAGGGCAGCAGCTCGTTATCGTCGTAGTCGAACTTCGGGGCCGCCTCGACGTTGCCGAACGTGAGCTTGCAGCGTGAGGCCAGCTCGCTATCGACGTTGACGTTCGGGCTCACCGAGGCCGTCTGCGAAGCAGGCGGAGTCTTCGCGACCGGTGTCACAGAGGCGGAAGTTGTTGGAGTGGCCGTTTTCTTCGCGCCGCCGCCGCACGCCGCCAATGATGCCGATAGGATGAAGCCGAAGTATAGGTGCGTCTTCATGCCCGACGAAGACGCCCGAACCGCGGCCGCGTTCACGGTGTTATGGTTTGTGAACAAACCAGTTTGCCGACCGTCCCCGTTTGCAGAGATGTCGGCGCTCCAACTTCCGATGTCTCAGCGCTCCGAGCTCACCAGCGACGACCAGATGGCCGCCCAGTTCGAGCGCATCATCCGGAGGGTCAAGAGCTCGATGAACTATCGGGGGTCTTACAGCACGCGCGACATTCTCGGCGCACTCGTCGCGCGCTGGCTGCAGAGCGGTGAATGGGAACGGCTGAAGCAGCTACCGCCCGAAGAGCGCCACATCGGCGAGAGCGTGCGGCGATTCATCCTCGACCGCTTCGATCAGCTGCGCCGGCGCGGCGAGCGCGAGGACATGCCCGAGGAGCTGCTCGCGATTCCCGACGAGGCGACGCTGATCGACATGATCGAGGCCGCCGAGCTGCGCACGTGGATCGAGGCGCGCATCGACGACCTCGAACAGGGCAAGATCGATGCGCGGATCCGCATTCCGGTCGCGAACGCGGCGCAGATCGGTCGCGCGCTGCGGCTCCACATCGGCGGCATGACACAGCGCCAGATCGCGACGCAGCTCGGCATCTCGCTCGGCGCGGCGAACAAGCGAATCCTCGACGGCACGAACTACCTCGTCGTGCTGCAGGGCATCGAAGCGGGCATCGGAGGCGACGTCTCGTGAGCGAGACGCCCCCGAGTGGTGGCCGCGTGCGCGACGTGCTCGCACGGCTCGCGACGAGACCTGCGAAGGAGTGGGCGCACAAGCTCGCGGCCGAGTTTCCGTCGGATCCGGCGATGCGCGCGCAGGCGCTGCTGTGGCTCCACGCCGAGAAGGAAGGCCCCGAGCTCGACGGTGTGCCGCCGTCACTCGGCGAGGCTGCCGACGAGCGCTACGAGCTGAGCGTCCGGATCGACAGCGGTGCGACCGCCGCGGTGTGGCAGGCCTACGATCGCCGCCTCGGCCGCAACGTCGCGATCAAGGTGTTCCACGCACGCGACGAGTCGGAGGCACTCGACCAGGTGCTCGCCGAGGCGCGCGCGGCGAGCGACGTCATCTCCGATCATGTCGTCCGCGTGCTCGACGTCCATCACGGCGACGGTCACCCGTACATCGTGATGGAGCTCGTCGGCGAGTACGGGCCCGAGAAGGGAGAGGTCGTGCGCGGCACCGCGGCGTCGGCGACGAGGCCGCGCGGCATTGAAGAGGTCGCGCGCTGGGTGATGCAGGTCGCGCGTGGCGTTCACGACGCGCACCTGCGCAACGTGTTCCATCGCGACCTCAAGCCGAAGAACGTGCTCGTCACCCCGATCTCGCGGCGCGCGCGCGTCGCGGACTTCGGCCTCGCGGTCAGCGGCGAGAGCTCCGATCTCGCACAGCCCGCGATCACCCTGCTCAAGGGCGGCCCGTCGGGCCCGCTCAGCGTGCGCGGCACGCCCGAGTTCATGGCGCCCGAGCAAGCGCGTGGTCTGCCGCTGACGCTCGATCCGCGCTCGGCCTCCGATCGCTCCGTGCTCGTCGCGATCGACGTGTGGGGACTCGGCGCGATCGCGTACGACCTGCTCGTCGGCCGACCGCCGTGGCTGTCGCGCGCGGACCGCACGGCATGGGAAGTCGCCGCCTCCGACGAGAAACCGCCGCTGCTCGAGCGCACGCGCGACGGTCAGCGCATCCCTCGCCGGCTCCGCCGCGTGATCGAGAAGGCGATGTCGATCGATCCGGCCGGCCGCTACGCGACCGCAGCGGCGCTCGCCCACGAGCTCGAGGCATTCCTGGCGCACCGGCCGACGTCGCTCGATCGATCGCGGCTCGAGCGGCTGTGGCTGTGGTGCCGTCGCAATCCGCAGCTCGCGCTGACCGGCTTCGTCGCGGTCGCGATCACCGGTATCGCGGCGGGCACGCACGCGACGGTCGTGCGATTGCGCGAGGAACGCAGCGCGCTCGATCGCGAGGTCGAGCATCGCAAGGAAGAAGAGGCGACGCTGCGCCAGGCGGTCGACCGCGCCCGCGCGAACCTGCACGCGACGCAGGAGAAGCTCGCGGCCGAGCGTGAGAACCTCACGAACCTCGAAGCGACGATCGATGACGACCGCAAGGCGCACGCCGCGCTGATCGAGGCGAAGGAGCAGGAGCTGCAACACGCGACTGCCGAGACCCGGCACATCGTCGAGCAGCTCTCGGCGGCGCGGCGCGACCGCCGGGCAGCGAACGAGGCGAAGGCGGCTCTCGAGAAGCTCGTCGTCGAGACCCGGCGCGAGGGCGAGAGGGCCGCGAAGGAGCGCGACAAGCTTCGCCGCGAGCGCGAGACCGCCCGGCTCGAGCGCGACGCCCTCCAGAAGGAGCGCGACACCGCGATCAACGAGCGCGAGGCGGCCGAGGCCAAGCTCCGCGCCGCCGAGGCCCGGCGCGCAACTACTGGTTCTCGCAACTGATTTCAGCCGCGTGAACATCGCCTCGGCCTCGCCGTCATCTAGATCGGCGCGGGCCTCCGCATTCCCTGGGGCAAAACGGGGGTGGAGCCTCTCCTCTTGGTCATCCCACCTTCGCACGCGGAGGCCCGCCCTCTTCTTTTTGCCGCCGGTGCTTTGATCTCAAAGGATCTCTCGGTGTCATCTAGCAGCGCATGATCGAGATCCTGATCCTGCTGGCGATCACCGGGCTCATGCAAACGGCCCAGACGTTCGGCGGCCCGGCAACGACCGGCGCGACCGAGCTCGGGTTCGGGTACCTGCTGCTCGCCGCATACTTCTTCGGCCGCCTGGGCAGCCGCCTCAAGCTCCCCAAGCTCACCGGCTATCTGCTCGCCGGCGTGTTTGCCGGGCCTTACGTGCTCGGCCTCATCACGCACGACATGGCGTCGTCGCTTCGCATCGTCAACGGCGTGGCGACCTGCGTCCTCGGCCTGACCGCGGGCGGCGAGCTCGATCTCGCACGCGTGAAGCCTCTCCTTCGCACGCTGCGCTCGATCACGTTCTACGGAATCTTCGTCGCGATGCTGATCCTCACCGGCATCCTGTTCCTGCTGCGCCCGATGCTGCCGATGTTCGACGAGATGACGTTCGTCCAGAGCATCGCGGTGTGCGGCGTCATCGCCGTCGCGCTGTCCGCGCAGTCTCCGTCGGTCGTGATGGCACTGCTTGCCGAAACGCGAGCGGAAGGCCCGCTGAGCCGCCTCGTGCTCGCGACGGTCGTCGTCGCGGATCTCGTCGTGATCATCATCTACTCGATCGTCGCCGCGATCGCAGGCTCGCTGTTCGGCGGCAGCATCGACGTCACCGCGACGACGCTCGAGATCGCCTGGGAGCTGCTCGGCTCGATGGCGTTCGGCATCGCGATCGGCGTACTGATCGGCGCGTTCCTCCGGTCCGTGCGCGGCGGCAGCGCGACGCTGTTCGCGCTGATGGTCTGCGTGGTCGTCGCCGAGATCGGTGCACGCATTCACCTCGATCCGCTCGTCGTGATGATGACCGCGGGCCTGTGGCTCAGGAACTTCTCGAAGTCGGACGCCAATGCCCTGCTGCACAACTTCGAGTCCGCCGAGCTCCCCGTGTTCCTCGTGTTCTTCGCGCTCGCCGGCAGCAAGCTCGACCTCTACATGCTGTGGACCACGGCGATTCCCGTCGCGATCATCGCGGCCGTTCGCGCGGGCGTGTTCTACGCTGGATGCCGGTTCGCGTGCGTGCGCACGCATGCCGATCCTTCGGTCACTCGCTTCGGCTGGACGGGGCTCGTGCCACAGGCCGGCCTCTCACTGGCGCTCGTCGTCGTCATCCAGAAGAACTTCCCGAGCTTCGGCCAGCCAGCTGCCGTACTGCTGCTCAGCGTCGTCGGGGTCAACCAGCTGATCGCGCCCGTGCTCCTCAGAATGAGTCTGGTCCGCAGCGGCGAAGCCGGCAGGCGAGCGCCGCGCAATTTCGCGACCGAGCACTGAGTCATGGCGTGCACCGTGCGCACGTCCTGATTAGTTTGTATACAAAGCGTCATGCCCGAGTCGGAGAGGCGGCGCTTCAGGCGATTCGAGCAGTTGCTCCCCAGAGCAGACGATGTCGCCGAGCTCGTCGAACGTTTCAACCTGCGTCGGGTCTACGATTGGCTGCTGCTCGCAAGTCTCGTCGGTCTCGTCGGCGGCGTTGGCGCGCTCGCATTCAAGTGGCTGACCGATCACGTACTCGGGACGTTCTGGGGTGCGCTCGTTTCATTCGTTCCCTCGACCGCCGGAGGTGAACCCTCGACGATCACCGCAGCCGGTCCGATGCGCCCATGGGCGATCGTGTTCGCGCCCGCGCTCGGCGGATTGCTGAGCGCGCTCCTCGTCTACCGGTTTGCTCCAGAGGCCGCGGGGCACGGCACGGACGCCGCGATCCGTGCGTTTCATCGCGAAGGCGGACGCATGCGCTGGTCGACGCCGGTCGTGAAGCTACTCGCGTCGGCACTCACGCTCGGCTCTGGCGGCAGCGCCGGCCGCGAAGGACCGATCGCGCAGATCGGCGCAGGATTCGGGAGCCTGCTCGGCTCCTGGCTGAAACTGTCGGAGCGGCAGCGCAGCATCCTGATGATGGCGGGTGTCTCGGCCGGCATCGGCGCGATCTTTCGCGCACCCTTCGCGGGCGCCGTGTTCGCCGCCGAGGTCCTGTATCGCGAACCAGATATCGAGGCGGACGTGCTCGTCCCCGCGCTGTTGTCGTCGATCGTCAGCTACACGATCTACTGCGCGTTCCACGGTTTCGGACATCTGTTCGTCGGAACGCAGGGCTTCACGTTCTCGCAGCCGGTATCTCTCGCGTGTTACGCCGTCCTTGGTGTCGTCGTCGCATTCGGGGGCATTGCGTACATCACGCTCCTCGACCGAACGACCGAACGCTTTCGCTGCTGGCGGATCAGCAACTACTTCAAGCCGGCCATCGGCGGTGCTGCCGTCGGAACGATCGCGCTGGCCGCGTTGCTCGTCGCGGGCGACTCGTCGGTCCTCGCCGTCATGGGCTCGGGCTACGGCACGCTCCAGCGCGCGGTCAGCGAGTGGAGTGCGATCGGGCCGTCGCTCGCGATCCTCGTGTTCGTCGCCGTCGGCAAGATGCTCACCACGTCTCTGACAATCGGCTCGGGTGGTTCGGGTGGCGTGTTCGGCCCATCCATGGTGATCGGAGGTTGCCTGGGCGCGGCGGTCGGAACCTTGTTTCACGCGCTCGCACCCGGTCTCGTGCCAGATGTCGGACCGTTCACGATCGTCGGGATGGCCGGCTTCTTCGCCGGGGTCGCGAAGACCCCGATCTCGACGCTCCTCATGGTCGGCGAGCTGACGGGGAACTATTCGTTGTTGCTGCCGTCGATGCTCGTCGTGTGCTTGACGATGATCATCGCGCACCGCTGGACGATCTACTCCGAGCAGGTGCGTACGCGAGCCGAATCGCCAGCCCATCGCGACGAGCTTCTTCATGACGTATTTGCCGACGTCGAGGTTGGCGAAGTCATCTCCGAGCCGCCGCGCGACTGCCTCGATCCTTCGATGCCAGTGCGGGCAGCGCTCGCGTTTCTCGACGACCGCGAAGTCTCGAGTGTTCCGGTCGTGCGCCCGGACGGGACCGTGCTCGGAGTGATCTCGGTCGACGCGGTCCGCGCAGTCATCGCGCAGAACCCCAGCCCCGGTCTGGTCGTCGTCGGTGATTTGCTGCCTGCAGAGCCGGCCGCGCTTCGCTGCAACGACAAGGTGGAGCGTGCGCTGGAGTTGCTCGCGCTTCGCCACGTCGACTCCGTACCGGTCGTCTCGGACACCGGCGCGCTGCTCGGTGTGCTCGACCGCCACACCATCCTCCGGAGCTATCGGATGCGCATCGACCGGATGAAGGCAATTTCGTCATGATCAGCGTGAACGCCACATCACGCATCGCGTCTTCTGATATGCTTTGAGCTCAAACCAATTCACAAAGGGTGCAGTCACGCGACTGCAGGATCGCGCTGGTCGGGCCGCCAGCGACGCACAATGAGAAATCCACTCCCTGCACCATTCGATCCGGCATTCTGGCTCTCTCACGCTCGCCGCGACGACCTCGTACTGCTCCTCGACTTTGACGGCACGCTCGTGCCGTTCGCCGAGACCGCCGAGGAGGCAAACCTCGATGCAGAGGGGTCGCGACTTCTCGACGAGCTCGCCGAGACCGGCGTTCAGGTCGTGATCGTCACCGGCAGGCCACTCGCGCTCGCCGAGCGGATCCGTCCGGCAGCGCAGCGCGCGTGGTTCGTGGCCGAGCACGGTCTGTGGCGCCACGACGGACGCGCCGACTGGCACGGGCCGGTTGGTGGAGCGCCGGCGATCGCGGCTCTCGCTGCATCCCTGGTCCACTCGCTCGAAGTCCCCGGCACGCGCATCGAGCGCAAGTCGCACGGGCTCTGCGTTCACTGGCGGAGTGTCTCGCCGGCTCAGCGCGACTCGGTGATCGCCGCGGCGGAGCGTTTGGCCGACGAGTGGCTCGACGCGAACCCCGAGTTCGAGCGGATCGATGGCGTCGAGATGCTCGAGGTCCGCCATCGGTCGGCCACGAAGGCCAGCGCTGTGACCTGGATGCGCGAGCGTCTTCCAGGCGCGCACTTGCTCGCGATCGGTGACGATGACACCGACGAAGACATGTTCGCCGCGCTCGCAGAGCCTGAGCTCGCCATCGTCGTTCGCAACGGTCGATGCAGGCGGACACGCGCGCGCGCCTCGCTGCCCGATCCGACCGCGGTCCGCGACCTTCTCGGCTGGATCATCGCGACACGACGACGCCGAGACGTATTGCCACCACCGCTCGAGATCATGACGACGCCGATTTCGGCGGCGCGCTCGCAGCTGGTCGTCGTTTCGAATCGAGTGCCGCCACAAGCCCCCGAGGGCCGCCGTCAGCAAGTCAGCGGGCTCGTGAGCGCGCTTGCGCCGGCCCTCGCCGAACAAGACAGCGTGTGGCTCGGTTGGAGTGGCCGCGACCACGACGCCGGGCCGGCACTCGTCGTCGAGGAAGGAGCTCGGCCGTCGCGCGCGTCGTTCGACTTCCGGCCGTCATGGCGCACGGACTTCTACGATGGGTTCTGCAACCGTGCACTGTGGCCGCTGCTCCACGGCTTCTGTGGACGCGCCCGCTATCGCGACACGGACTGGCGCGCGTACGTCGACGTTAACGCGACGTACGCGAGGTTCGCGGCTGCGCTCGCCGAGCCGACCGGCGATATCTGGGTCCACGACTACCATCTGCTTCTCGTCGGCCAGCAGCTCGCCCGCCACGGGTTCCGCGGCCGTACCGGTCTGTTCCTGCATGTACCGTTTCCTCAACCCGACGTGTTCGAGACGATGCCGTGGTGCGACGAGATCCTCGCCGCGATGCGGGAGTTCACGTTCCTCGGCTTGCACACCGATCAATGGGCTGCGAACCTGCGCGCGTGCCTGCAGGCGCAGGAACGTCGACTCGGCAGAGCGTTGCCGATGCCGGTGATCGATACCTTGCCGATCGGGGTGGACTCGACGACCTTCGCGCCGACGCCAGACGAGGAGCTCGACCGGGAGGTCGCCGGACTTCGGCTGACGCTCGGCGATCGCCGACTGATTCTCGGCGTCGACCGCCTCGACTACGCCAAAGGCATCCCGGAGCGCCTCGTCGCGTTCGATCGGTTGCTCGAGATGCATCCAGAATGGCGCACGAAGGTCAGCTTCATTCAGGTCTCGGTACCATCGCGCGTCGACGTGCCCGAGTACGCCGAGCTCCGTCAACAGGTCGAGGAGCTGGTCGGCCGGATCAACGGTCGTTACGGTGAAGCCGACTGGGTACCCGTTCGCTACCTGTATCGGTCGTACGATCATCAGGTCCTTGCGCAGCTCTATCGAACCGCGGACGTCGCACTCGTCACGCCTCTGCGCGATGGCATGAACCTCGTCGCCAAGGAGTTCATCGCCGCCCAGGATCCCGAGCATCCCGCCGTGCTCGTCCTCTCGAAGTTCGCGGGGGCGGCGGCACAGCTCGCCGATGCGATCCTCACGAACCCATATCACGCCGACGGCCTCGCCGAGGACCTGCACCGCGCGCTGACGATGTCGCCCGACGAACGGCGTCTGCGCCATTCGCGCCTCAGGACCGTCGTCGAGGCGGACACACCGCAGCAGTGGGCCACGACGTTCCTCGCGAAGCTGCGTGTGGCGACCTCATCGAGGCTGCAATCGTGAGTCTTGCCCTGCTCGGCCGCAACGCATCGTACGAGTTCCGCTGGCGACGCTGGGCGCTCCTGCGCGATACCGTCGAGGCGCTGCTCGGACCACGCTTCCCGACGGTGGCCTCGTTCGGCGACGTGCTGACGCGCGGCCCACGCCGGATCGTCGCGTCGGTGCTCGCCCAGGAGGTGACGGACATCGTGCATCTGCTCGGGCGACATGCGATCGACAAGTTGATGCTCGGGCCTCAGACGGCGGCGGTGCTCTATCCCAGGATGACGATCGCGCGCGCGCGGCCGCTCACCGGCCTCGAGCTCGAAGAAGTGGCACCGATCGGCAGCGCGCACTCGCTCGGCGAATACTTCGCATCGACGTGCGACTCGATCGAGTACGTCTGCCGGAACCCGTTCATCGACGGGACCGTCGAGCTCGTCGATATGTGAGCTACGGCGCGCTCGAGCCGGCGCCCGTCGTGCACTCGCTGAGCGCCGGACGCGCGCTCCACGTCGCGCCGGGCGCGATCTGCACCTGGCCGAGACCTTCGACCGCGTGCTCGAGTGTGGCCTTCGCGAACGTGGTCAGCGGTGCGACCTTCGATCGCCTGCCAGGGTCGGCGGGAACCGTGATGCAGAGCCATAGCTCGCGGTAGCGCCGCGCATCGGCCACGAGCTGGAGCGCCGCGGGCAACCAGCTTTCCAGCTGATCCGGTGTTGCCTCGACCGGGCCGAGCGCCCGTTCTTCGACGATAAGATGCTCCTCGGATGCGAGCGTCGAGGCGAGGAGCGCGCGGCCGGCGGGCCCGAGCTCGCTACCGAGATGAACGATGCGGACCCGCGGTGGGTCCTCCGAGGTCCAGATCGTCATGATCGGCCCCGCAGCCTGCGGCCACGCGGCGCGAACACGTTCGGTGAGCGATCGCGGGGGCGGCGCAGGCTCCGGTGGCGGAACCACGAGCGGCACGTCGTCGAGTCGTGCCGACAGCTCGCTCATCGCGATGGCATCGGGAACTGCCCATACAGTGACGTGTGCGCTGCGGGCACCGGCAGCCGCGAGCGCACGCCGCAGCTCTTCTTCGAGCGCCAGCGCCACCGCGTTGTCTCCGACGAGGACCACTCGGAGGGTCATCGGGCGTGCACTCTGATCCAGCGAGTACTCGACGATGCGCCTACCCTCCCCGGCGGAGAGGATGTGCGAGACGCGCTGCCGGATGTCGCTGTGCCTCGACATCTCGTCGACGGCGCCGCGGAGTGGAACTGCGATCGCGCCGAGCAGGAGGCCGGGCAGGAGCACGCGCGATAGCGGCCCGAGCCTCGCCTGCCGGCGCGACAAGAGCCGCCCTACCCGCGTCGCCGCGCCGATCTGGCGATCATCGTCGAGAGTCGCCTCCTCACTGCGCACGTCGACCTGTCCGAACCCGAGGACGACGAACAGGAGGCTCGCGACGATGACGATGCCGGTGACGTTTGCCGTGAACAGCAGCCCAGCACCTCGCGTCATCTCCCAGTCTGACGTGCTGATGCCGTAGCCCGCGGTGCAGAGAGGCGGCACGAGGGAGATGCCGATACTCGTTCCGGCGGCCGTGGTAGCGACGTCGCTGCTCGAGATGACGACCGCATACGCACCGGCGAGCGCGCATGCCGCCGCGACCAGCAGATCGAGCAAGCTCGGCGTCGTCCGCGCGAGCAACTCGTGCGTGACCTCGTGAAACGGCAGCATACGGCTCAGCGTCGTGGATGCAGCGACCACGACGACGATGCTCGCGACGCTGCGGACACCGGTCCGGAGGACCAGTGGCGTCGAACCGGTCGCGAGGCCCATCGCGAGCTCGACGATCGGCCGCATCAGGGGCGCGATCAGCATCGCACCAATCACCACGGCGGTACTGTTCAGCGCGAGGCCGAGTGTCGCGAGAACGACCGCGATCGCGAGCTGGAGCCAGTATCCCGCGGAGTCGCCACGAGGACGGTGAAGCATCGCTCTGACGATCGAAGCGCGCCGTTCAGGCTGGAGGCCGATCAGACCTGCCGCGTGATCTTGCAGCTTCGTGAGGACCGTTCGACTCATGGCTCGGAGTGACGGCGGAGCATGACGAGACCGGCCCCCATGCCGAGGACGATCGCGAGGCCCGAGCCGGTAAGCACGGCGAGCTTCGCCGTCTCGAGCAGCGCCCCGGACGGGAACGCGAGCTGGGCGATGAACAGCGACATCGTGAAGCCGATGCCGCCGACGAGGCCGAGCACGATGAACGCGCGCGAGCCAAGCTCGGCGGGACGGACGGCGAGCCGCAGCTTCGTCGCGGCAAGCGAGAATCCGGCGATGCCGAGCAGCTTGCCAACGGGCAGCGCGATCGCGATGCCGAGGAACACCCAGAGCGCGTCCCCTCCGAGGTCGGCGCCGCCGAGCGAGACGCCGGCGTTCGCGAGCGCGAACAGCGGCATGATGACGAACGCGACCCACGGGTGAAGCACGTGGACGAGTCGATCGACGGGCGACACCGCCTCGCGGCGTGCGATCTCGATCTCGTCGAGGCGTGCGAGCAGTGCGTCGCGATCCTGAGTGTCGAGATCTGTAAGCTGGTCTTTCGTCGTCTCCGCAAAGCCAGAGGGTCCAAACCACGGCCTCACGGGCGTCAGGAGGCCGAGCAGGACGCCGTCGAGCGTCGGATGGACACCCGCCTCGAGGAGGCCGATCCAGAGCAGGATGCCCGGAATGAGGTAGACGAGCGGCGAGCGCACGCCCGCGCCGCGCAGCGCGATGGTCGTGCCGATCGCGGCGATCGAGATGACGAGGCCGTGGATCGACATGCCGGTGTTGAACACGAGCGCGATGACGACGATCGCCCCGATATCGTCGATGACCGCGAGCGCGAGCAGGAGCACGCGCAGCGAGCCGGGCACGCGGCGGCCGAGCAGCGTGAGCACGCCGACCGCGAACGCGATGTCGGTCGCCATCGGCACCGCCCAGCCCGACAGCCCCTCGCGACCGGCATTGAGCGCGACGAACACGAGCGCCGGCACGATCATGCCGCCGAGTGCGGCGATGAACGGCAGCGCCGCCTGACGCAAGGTCGCGAGCTCGCCTTCATAGATCTCGCGCCGGATCTCGAGACCGACGACGAAGAAGAACACCGTCATCAGGCCTTCGTTGATCCAGAAATGGAGCGAGCGCTCGAACGTTTCAGTGCCGAGGGTCAGGCCAAGCGGCGTCTCGAACACGTCATGATACGTATGCGGCGCGACATTCGCCCACACGAGCGCGACGGCGGTCGCCGCGAGCAGGATGATGCCGCTGGCGGCCTCGACCGCGAGGATGCGCTGGATCGGCGATGCGATCGCGACGGCCGCACGCCGCACCGACTTCCAGGCTTCTGGTGGGTGCGAGCTCTGAGGCGACGAATTGGACATGGATCCTCCGAGAGGAGTGGTGCCGACGCCCCTATCGGCACCCAAGTCCTACGGCGGAGGTCCGCCGCACCCTTCAGGTTGTGATTGTTGGTTACCACACGGGCCATGGCCTCGCCAAGGCGAGCCGATTGCGTGCAGCACGTAGCTGGCACCCTGCTTGCGAATAGATCCATGCAGGTTCTCTCTACGAGGAGGAGCGCGTGCATACGTCCGAGATGATCCACACCAACCCGACGCCCTCGCCGATACCGCCGGACCGTCTCGCCGCGTGTATCGAGGCTTGCTTCGACTGTGCGCAGGCTTGCGAGGCGTGCGCCGACGCATGTCTCGGCGAGCCCGAAACAACGCCACTGCTGCGGTGCATTCGGCTGAACCGAGACTGCGCCGACATCTGCGCGACGACCGGTCGCGTGTTATCGCGCCTGTTGCATCACGAGATGGGCGTGTTCAAGGCGCAACTCGAAGCATGCCAGCTGGCGTGCGAGGTCTGCGCAGCGGAATGCGCGGAGCACGCCGAGATGCACGAGCACTGTCGCGTGTGCGCCGAGGCGTGTCGCCGCTGCGCGAACGAGTGCCGCGATCTACTGACCGGTCCCGGAATCGGGATGCCGTCGATCCAGCACACGCCGCCGGCGGACTGGCATCACATCAATCGTGAGGATTGAGCTCCTCGAGTGATCGGCCTTCGGCGTCAACGCCATGCGTGCGCGCGACGACCGCAGCGATACACATGAGCAGCGTCGCGAGCAGGTAACCATGGAACACCGAGACCGGGTTGCCGGTGTCGACGAACATGCCGAATAGCGTCGGCGCGATGGCGGCGATCGAGGTGCCGAACGCGTAGAACACGGCGATCGCCATGCCGCGCAGCTCGAGCGGGAACAGCTCGCTCACCGTGAGGTACGCGGAGCTCGCCGCCGCCGACGCGAAGAAGAACACGACCGACCAGCAGATGGTCTGCGTGACCGCGTCGAGCAACCCTGCAACGAACAGCGCACCGGTGATCGCGAGCAGCACGCCCGACAGCGCGTACGTCGCCGAGATCATCGAACGCCGACCGACGCGATCGAACATCCGCCCGAGCAGCAGCGGCCCCATGAAGTTCGCGGCCGCGAACGGCAGGCCATAGAGGCCGACGTCCTTCGGGCTCACGCCGTGGAACGTCTTCAGGACGAGCGGATAGCTGAAGAAGATCGCGTTGTAGAGAAACGCCTGCGAGAGCATCAGGACGACGCCGAGGATCGCGCGCCGCGGATAGCGCACGAACAGCGTGTGGATCAGCGCGCCGAGGCCTTGCGGACGCTTGACGTGGATCCGCACCGAGGCGAGGACGACGTCCTTCGGGAGACCACCCGCCGCTTCCTCGATGGTCGCGACGACCTCGCGTGCCTCGTCGTGACGGTCGTGCAGCAAGAGCCAGCGCGGGCTCTCCGGAACGTGCCGGCGGATGATCAGGATCGCGAGCCCGAGAAGCGAGCCGAGGCCGAATGCGATGCGCCAGCCGTGCTCGATCGGAACGATCGCCGGATCGAGGACGACGAGCGACAGGCCGAACGCCATCGCGGCGCCGACCCAGTAGCTCCCGTTGATGCCGAGATCGACCTGACCTCGCAGTCGCGCCGGCACGAGCTCGTCGATCGCCGAGTTGATCGCCGCGTACTCGCCACCGATCCCCGCACCGGCGAAGAACCGGAACACGACGAACACCGCGAGGTTCGGCGCGAGGCCGGAGAGTGCCGTGCTGACGAGGTACAGCGCGAGCGTGACGAGAAACAGGCGTTTGCGGCCGTGGCGATCGGTCAGGTGGCCGAACACCAGCGCGCCGAGCACCTGCCCCGCGAGGTACGCCGTGCTCGTGAAGCCGACCTGGGTCGCGGACAGCCCCAACGTGCGCGGGTCCTGGAGCGTCGCGCCCAGCGCGCTGATGAGGCTCGCCTCGAGCCCGTCGAGGATCCACGTGATGCCGAGCGCGACGATGACGCGCTTGTGCCAGCGCGACCAACCGAGCGCGTCTAGCCGCGACGGCACATCGGAATGAATGTAGCGCTCTGATTCGGCTGCCACGTCCGCACTATACTTTGATGTCCAAGTATCTGCGTCGACCGCGTACGGTCGGTGCGTGACAGAAGTGTACGGCGATTCGCCGTGGCGGCCAGGTCAGCCCGCGAGCTCGGTCGGGCGCAGGTCCTGCACGAGGTCGCGGATCGCCGTGATGTCGTCGAAGTCGACAAGGTCGGCGTTATCGTCGACCGAGACCTCGATGATCATCTCGTCGTCGACCGGCGGGAGCTGATCGTCGCGGCCGGACCGGCGCTCACCGACGCGGCGCTCGTACACGAACACGCGCGAGTCGGGCTTGCCCCATCGGCGATCGCGCTTACGGCGCTCGCGCGATACCGCTTCGCGGAGGGCGGCAACCGTCTGCGGCATCGGCTCGAGCTGGATCGCGCAGCCGTGGCAGTTGAAACACATCGGGTGCCAGCTCCCGAAGATCTCGACGGTCTTCAAGAACCGCCGGCGCTTTTCGGAGCAGGTCAGGCATCGCGCGCCCAGCCCGACGGGGCGGGTCGCGACCCATTGCTCGTAACACCCCCAGCACCGACCGCGACGCAGCTCGGATACGCTGGCTCGACACACCTCGCAGACCATCACGTGAGCTGGCGCAGAGTTGTCCACCCATCGGTGGTATGGCGCCGGCTTTCCGGCGGCAAGTTTTCGGCTACCCTGTGGGTCCCGTGCCGTCGACACGCGCGTTGATCCACGCCCCGTGGTCGGCCTCCAAGGTCTCGACCGCGCTGCGCTGTCCGCGCCTGTTCCACTTCAAGTACATCCAGAAGCTCAAGGAGCCCGAGGTGATGCCCGAGACGCGGATCGGCAAGTCGATCCACAAGGCGCTCGAGCTCGTGCTCCAGGGAACGCCGCTCGCCGAGGCGACCGAGAAGGTGCGTGCCGACCTGCCGAGCGAGCACGAGCAGCTGCGGTTCGACGCGCTCGGCACCGGCATTGCGCCGTTCACGAGCCGCATCGGTCAGTTCAAGCGGCGCCGCCGCGTCGCGCGCCAGCTCGTCGAGTACTCGCTCGCGGTGCGCGAGGACCTGTCGACGACGCAGTTCTACTCCGGCGACGCGTACTTCCGCGGCGTGCTCGACCTCGGCTACATCTTCGAGGACGACTCGATCGCGCTCGTCGATCACAAGACGGGCGCGCGCATCCCGGGCACGTCGATCACCGATCAGCTCGAGGGCTACGCCGTGCTCGCGGCCGCCGCGTTTCGCCACGTGCGCCAGTTCTGGCTCGGCATCCACTGGATCGCCGAGCGCGCCGTCGAGTGGAGCAAGCCGGTGCCGCCCGCGAAGATCACCGACGAGCTCGTGCCCGATCTACTCGACAACATCGAGGCGGCGGCACTCGCCGTCTCCGACGGGCCGCGCGCGAATCCCGGCACGTACTGCGATCGCTGCAGCTACCGCGACCTCTGCCCGGCGAGCAAGGAGCTGCGCTACGAGCCCGTCGAGTACTACGAGGACGACGAGGACTAGAGCGAGCGTGCGAGCTCGTTCCGTACAGGCGAGCGCCGCGCGAGCCGATGAGACAGAGGCAGCAGGCGTAGAGCGAAGCTCTACGTCCTACTGGCTCTGAAACGGCGGCGCGACCGGGAGCTCGACCGCGAGCTCGATGCCACCGCGGACCGGCGACAGCGACACCGCGCCCTGTGCCTCCTTCGCGCAGCCGGCGACGACGCGCAGGAGCGACGACTCCTCGAACATGTGCGCGAGCTCGCCGTCGCCGAACTGCTGGCGATCGTCGACGCGCAATAGCTCGACCCAGCGCTTGCCCTGGACGAGGCGCTCGCGGAGCACGAACGAGATGCGCGTCGCCGTGGAGGCGTCGAGCGCCGATGCGAGGACAAGTGCCTCGAGCTCGTCGGCGGCGCAGTAGCTGTGGACCGTGTCGTCGAGCTCGATGCGGAGCTCGAGCGGTGCGAGCAGCGCCGGGCGCGCGGCTTCGATCGCGGCGCGGACGCCGTGAGAGACCACGGGACCGGCGATCTTGCGATCGAGCGGCCGCGCCGACGACATCATCTCCTGGAGCAGGCCGCTCGCGTGATCAGCGGCGCCCGCCATGTCGGTGACGAGCTCGGCGATGTCTGGACGATCGGCGAGGCGGCGCGCGATCTCCTGCGCCGACAGCTTCACGATCTGCACCGAGTTGCCGAGATCGTGCGAGCGACCCTTGAGCAGCGCCATCGCCACCCGCGCCTGCTCGGCGTGAGCGAGCGCGTGCTCGACGCGACGGATTCGCTCGATCAAGGCAAGTCTCGCCTCGAGCATCCCCGCGGTCTCGTTCATGTCCTTATCTTGGATCACTCGCCTCTTCCTGGCCCGCGCCACCGCGTCACTCTCGACGGCCACGGCGGCAGGCCATCCTCACGTTTCTTCGAAGCCGATCGTGCCGTCAGGCGCGCGAACATCTCAAGCGTTTTCAGGAGCTCCTCGGGGACTCCCTCAGCGGTGAGCTCGACGCTGCCGTCCTCCGAGAGGATTGCCGCGCCGATGTGCGTCTCGGTCGGCGTGTAGATCGTCGCGCGATAGCGGGCACGTGCGCCACCGTCGAGCTCTTGCTCGCGATCGAGGACGTACCGTGCCCCCGCGGTCGGAGTGAGTGAGCTATTCACCGAGGTCAGACGCGAAGCGGCTCGACACGGAGGCCGCGTTGCCCCACTGCGACTTCTTCCACTCGGCGTTCCAGGCGCGCAGGATCCACATCGGATCGAGGAGGACGCGCGCGCCGACGCCCGCCGTGCCCCACAGATCGGTCTTCTCGCCCGGATCCTTGGCGAGGTTGAACAGCTTCGGGGCGCCGCCGCCCTTCAGCTGCATCTTCCAGTGGCCGATGCGGCCGACGTGGTTGTTCTCGTACGCCGACGAGAACGCCATGAGCGGATAGCTCTCGCCGCCGGTCGCGATCGGCAGGAGCGACGTGCCCTGCCACTCGGGGTCGTTCGCGACGCCGAGCACGTCGGCGAGCGTCGGGACGATGTCGACGCCCTCGGTGCCGGCCTCGACGCGCGTCGCCGGGAACATCGGCGGGTAGTGGATCAGCATCGGCACGTGGACGACCGTCTCGAGCTCGCTGCCGCCGTGACCCATGCGGTCCTCCTCCCACAGCTCGTCGCCGTGGTCGGCCGTCACGATGATCATCGTGCTGTCGGCGATGCCCCAGCTCTGGAGCTTCTCCATGATCTTGCCGAGGAGGTCGTCCTGGTAGCTGATGTTCGAGTCGTAGATCGCGCGGATGTGGTCCTTCTCGCGATCGGTCAGGTTCTTGCCGTTGCTGCCGCCCTTGCCGTCGTCGCCGAAGCTATCGGCGTGCTTGCCCTTGTAGCCCGGGTCGTACTTCTCCATCCACGGCGACTTCGCGCGCCACGTGACGTGCGTGTCGATGAGGCCGAGATAGAGGAACCACGGCTGGTCCTTCTTCGGCGTGATGAAGCCGATGCCCTTGTCCATCACGTCGACGCCCTTGAGGCCGAGGCTCTTCTCGATGTGGTTGACGAACTGATCCCACGAGTTGCCGAAGCCGCGGCCCGGGCGGATGTAGCCGTTCGCCGAGACGCCGGCGACGTACTTGCTCGCCTTCTTCATGACGTCGTCGATCGTCACGTACTTCTCGGGCAGGTGATCCTTCATCTGCCAGGCCTTGTGCTTCGCGAGGTACATCGACGTCCACATCGACGCGTGCGAGACCTGCGACTCGTTGCCCTGCACGTAGTGCTGGTCAAACACCGTCGACGTCTCGGCGAGCTTCTCCCAGTTCGGGACCTCGGCGCGCGCCTTGGAGTTCCACAGCTTGATACGGTCCGCGCGCAGCGAGTCCATGATCACGAACAGCACGTGCTTCGGCGGCTCGCCGCGCTTCACGACCGGCGCAGCGCCCGGGACGACGAGCGATGCGTTCGCGAGCTGCGCCTCGGCGCAACCGGCCGCGGTCAGGTCGACGCGCGCGGCCTTGCCCGACAGCGACGCGAGGTCGACCGCCGAGCCGATGCCCGTCAGCTTGCCCTCGGCGGTCGCGCCGTCCTCGGCGGTCGCGAGCACGTTGATCGTGCACGCACCGTCGGCGAGGTCACCGGTCAGCTTCGCCTTGTCGGGGACCGACACGAACCAGCTCATGCCGCCGTCCTTCGGCAGCACGAGGCTCTTGCTCTGCGCGTCGTAGAACTTCGTCGCGCCATCGTCGCCGACCGGTGCCTGACCGCCGACCTGGAACCACGACACCATCGTGCCGGAGCTCTTCGTGAAGATCGCGATCGAGTTCTCGCCTTCCTTCAGCTGACCCGCCGGGACGCTGACCTCGATCGTCGACCAGCCCTTGGTCGCCTGCGCGTTGAGGTCCTTGTTCTCGTTCACGCGGATCGAGACCGCGCCGTCGGACTCCGAGAACGCGCGGAACCGGAGCGTGTTCCGGCCGGCCTGCGCGGCCGTCAGCGGCACGAACACGGTGCCGCTCTTGCTCGAGATCTTCGCGACCTTGACGTTGTCCTGCGTCTGGCGCAGCTCCCACGTCTTCTTCGCGCCGCTCAGCGTGTTGCCAAAGCGGACGTACTTCGCGAAGCCCGCCGAGCCGGCCGGCACGACCAGGCCGCCGCCGCGCTCGAGGTGCGCCGACAGGCGGTTATCGACGAGCGAATACACCGCGCGCTCGGGGCCGCGCGGC
>JABFXX010000656.1 GCA_013368795.1 Kofleriaceae bacterium | reverse complement strand
CCGAGTGGACGCGTGCAGAGTTGCGAGGTGCGCACGCACGAGCCGCAGCGGCTCGAGGACGACGAGACCGAGACGCTCGTCTACGATCCGGGGTGGCCCGATCACGCGACGCCTCTCGACCATCTGCCCGGCTCGCCGACGATCGACGCCGACGGTCGACTGAGCGCGACCGGCCCGAATGTTCGCGTGCTGATCCTGCCCGCCCTGTTCGCCGCGATCGCGATCGTCGCGCTCGCCGTGTAGTCGCTACGGAATCGGCGCCGCGCCGACCTGCTGGAGCAGCTCGTTGACCGCGTTGCGCGCGATCTTGCGCGGCAGTGCAGCGCGGAACCCGCCCGAGCGGATGTGCATCTCCGCGGGCAACATGAACAGCGCACCGATGCGCGCGAAGATGCCGATCGGCAGCCACGCCTGCATGTGCATCGTGCTGCCGTCGAGCGTGAACTGCGTGCGCATCGCCGCGGTCCAGAACCCGCTGCCCTTCTGGAACAGCTTCGTATTGCCGGTCTGGGGCTCGCGCGGGTTGAACTTGTGCTTCTGCGCCCACGCCGCGATCACCGGCCACGGGTCCTGGTAGACCGGCCAGCTGACGACGGTGCGCTTCTCGGAATCGACGGGCGTCTGAGGCTGTGTGGCAAGTGCTTGGGTCACGGTGCCTCCACGGTATCACGCGCTCATTGTCGCTACTTCGCGATCCACGGCTCCTGGTCGATCCGGGTCAGGTCGGGCGACGAGCAGTCGCGATAGGTCGGATGCAGCGAGCCCATGTGCAGCGGCCCCGAGCCTCGACACGGCACGTGGATCGCCGAGTCCGGTACGCGATTCGGCGGCTCGTCCATGTCGACGAGCCACCAGTACGACGGCCACTCCATCGACCACAACAGCTGCGTTGCCATCGGGTTGCCGCGCGCATCCTCGGCGGGCTCGAACCGCATCTTCAGCGCGTGCTCGACCGCGATCCGATCGAGGTCGTAGCCGGGCTTCTTGAGCAGCTTCACGCGCGTCACCGCGCCGCTCGTGTCGATGTCGAGCAGCACCCATGCTTTCGCCCACACGTCGCGCTCGATCGCGGCGTCGCTATAGGGCGGTGCCATGCGGTGGTAGTTCTTCTTCGGCGCGGGTGCACGCGCCGGCGGTGCCGTGCCGCGGATGATGATCGTCTCACCGCGCACGTAGCGCGGCGGAAGGTTCTCGTCGGCAGCGGCGACTCCAACCGTGGACACGAGGATCGCGAGCGTGATCGACCTGGCGAGGTTCGTGCGCATGAGCGACGCGCTTCTGCACGCGACGAACCAGCTGCGCACGCGGTGCAATCTCGCGATTGCGCGCAAGTTGTCCCTGCCGACTGTTGTCACGTCGCCACGCGACAGCACCAACAACTCACACCTCGCAGGTGTCAGCCCCGGTCAGCTGTTGTCGCAAGCCCGAGCTCCGGCATCGAATGTGCTCGTGTTGGACGCATGACCCGCGCGGACCCTGCTGCAACGACTCCGAAGTTGTTCCAGCGGCCGTTCGCCCAGTACGCGTTTGCGGTCATTGCGGTGGGCCTGGCACTGGTGCTCAGGGACTTCGTCCCCTCCATCGCCGAAACGAGTGCGGGCTTCGTGGCGCTCGTGGGCGCGGTGCTCCTGACGAGCGTCGTAGCCGGGTATCGTGCAGCGGTCGTCGCGATCGCGCTCGGCGTCGTCGCCGGAACGATAGATTCCCTCACGACGTCGAGCGAGCGGGTGGTCGCGGCGATCTGGCAAGCGGTCGTGTTCGTCGCGGTCTCGGGAGGCGTCGTGTCCATCGCGTACGGTCGCGCGCGCGCCGGACGCCTGGCAACCCGCGAACGCGAAGCCCGTGCGGAGAGCGACGCGGCCAACGCGCGGCTCCGCGAGTCCGAGGAGCGGTTCCGCCTGATGCTCGACGAGGCGCCGATCGGCATGGCGATCGTCGCGCTCGACGGCCGATTCGTGCGCGTGAACCGCGCGCTCTGCCAGCTCGTCGGTTACACGGCCGACGAGCTCCAGCAGCTGCGCTTCCAAGACATCACGCATCCCGAGGACCTCGCCCCCGATCTGGCGCAAGCGGAGCGACTCATCCGGCGCGAGATCCCGCGGATGCAGGTCGAGAAGCGCTACATCCGCAAGGACGGCACCCTCGTCACGGTGCTGCTCCATACGGCGATCCTCTACCGGCCCAACGGACTGCCGCTCTACTACATCTCCCAGATCACCGACATCAGTGCGCGCAAGCAGACCGAGGAGGCGCTGCGATTCTCCGAGGCGAGGTTCTCCGGAATCATCGCGATCGCGACGGAGGCGATCATCTCGATCGACGAGTCGCAGCGGATCACCGTGTTCAACGACGGCGCCGAGAAGCTGTTCGGTTACACCCGGGACGAGGTCATCGGTGTGCCGATCGACATCTTGATCCCCGAGCGCTATCACGTCCGCCATCGCCGCGATGTCGACATCTTCTTGAGCGGACCGGCGACGGCGCGCTCGATGCGGAGTCACAACAGCGACGACCTCGTCGGCCGCCGCAAGAGCGGCGAGGAGTTCCCGGTCGAAGCCGCGATCTCGAAACTGCAGATCGATCACTCGTTCACGATGACCGTCGTCCTCCACGACGTCACCGAACAGCGCCGCACCCAGCGCGAGCAACGCTTCCTCGCCGAGGCCGGCAAGATCCTCAGCTCATCGCTCGATTACGAGCAGACCCTCACCACGGTCGGTGAGCTCGTCGTCCGCGACCTCGCGAACTGGTGCGTCATCCAGCTCGCACAGGGCGAGCATCACCCGATGCGCATCCGGGTCATCCCCGACGATCCGCGGCTGCGCCCGATCGTCGAGGAGATCGAACGCCTGCAGATCGATCCCACCCTCCCCCACGCCACGAAGGAGGTGTGGGAAACGCGACGCCCCCTCGTCTACGAGCAGCTGCAGGTCGGCGACCTCGAACGGTTCTCGCAGAGCCCCGAGCATCTCCGCCTGTTGCTCGCGATGGAGCCACGCTCGTTCATGGAGGTGCCGCTGCTCGTCCGCGGCCGCATCGTCGGTGTCCTCGGCTTCGTCCTGTCGAAGGGCGAGCGCACGTACACCGAACGGGACCTCCCGCTCGCGAGGGCGCTCGCCGATCGCGCAGCGCTCGCGATCGAGAACGGTCGCCTCTACCTGTCCGCGCTGCAGGCGATGAAGCTCCGCGATCAGGTGCTCGGCGTCGTCGCGCACGACCTGCGCAACCCGCTCACGCTGATCCAGCTGCAGACGAGCTCGCTCGAGCCCAGGCCCGGCACGCCGGAGCGCCGCGATCCGAAGCCGCGGCAGGTCATCCTCCGCGCGACCGAGCGAATGAATCGCCTCATCCAGGATCTCCTCGACGTCAGCCAGATCGAAGCCGGTCAGCTGCGCATCGAGCGCGGGTCCGTCGCCACCGACCTCCTCCTCGAGGATGTCGTCGAAGCGGAGCGCAGGCTCGCGACGGCGCAAGCGCTCGAGCTCCAGCTCGAGCTCGCGACCGCCCTCCCCGACGTCCTCGGCGATCACGATCGCATCAGCCAGGTTCTCGAAAACCTGATCGGCAACGCGATCAAGTTCACGCCCGCGGGCGGCAAGATCGTCGTCGGCGCGCGACCGCAGGACCATAACGTCCTGTTCTGGATCGCCGACACCGGCCCCGGCATCACCGCCGAGGGCCTCGACCACATCTTCGATCCGTTCTGGCAGGCGAAGAAGGGCTCGCGCCACGGCGCCGGGCTCGGCCTACCGATCGCGCGCGGTATCGTCGAGGCGCATGGCGGCCGCATCTGGGTCGAGAGCACGGTCGGCCGCGGCACCATCTTCTTCTTCACGCTGCCGCGCGCACCGGTTTCGTCGTTCTTGCGCCCCGAGTCGCTCCAGCCGGCGTCTTAGTCGACGGCGTGAATGCTCGCCTGGTTGACGACCTTGTTGTACTTCGCCGAGCCAAGGCCGAAGACCTGCGCCGCCGCGGCCTTGATGTCGTTCCACGTCATCGCGCCCGGCGAGTTTGCTGCGGCCGCGGCAAGGAGATCGCCAATTTCGTCCATCGTCAGGCGATCGGGCAGCGTCGAGTAGAGCGCCCACAGAAAGCGCATGACATCCATCTCGACCGCCGAATTCGGGATCGCAGAGCAGTGCGCATCGCGCCACTGGATCGTGCTCGCGCAATCGACCGGCACCGTCGGCACGAGGGTACCGAACAGGATCCAGACCTCCTTGTAGTAGCCGAAGTGACAATCGGTCTCGAGCCGGTTGTTGAACAGCTTCGACGCGTAGAAGTGCCCGAACCCCTCGACGAACGCCGCCTCGTACTGCTCGAGCGACTGGATGCAGTGGTACTGGTTCGCCGACACGACGTGATCGCAGCGGCATGCGGCCAGCGAGTCGCTGACGGCGTTGTAGTCGTACTGGTAGAGGAAGAACCGGTTCATCTGCACGAAGTGGCCGTACTCGTGCGCGACGAGGAACTTGTCGCTCGACTGGGCCGGTGCCGGCGATGCGCCCGGGCCGATGTAGACCGCGTCACCGGGCGAGTAGCAGGAGTCGGTCGGCGGATCGAGCCCCGGGCACCCCTTGTCGACGTACGTCGTGTTCGTGCCGGCAGGGACCCAGGTATCGCTACCGGCGTACATGCGCGCCATCACGCCGGATACGTTCGCCGTCTTGCTCGTCGAGAGCGCCTCGAGGAGCACCGTCGTCGGCGCGCTCACCGTGAACGCGCGCGTCCATCCCTGAACCTGATCGATGGTGCCCGAGTGGAACTTCACGTCGTGGTGCGCGGGCGCCCCGCCGACCTGCTTCTCGAACATGCTCTGAACGTGAAGCGTGTAGCTCCCCGACAACGCCTTGTAGCCGGTACAGCCCGCGCTGTTGAGGTAGCCGTCCCACGTGATGCCGGGCACGCCCGACTTCGTGATCCACGCTCGCATGTACGCCGCGCGCTGCTTCTGCACGGCCGTGCCGGCGTTGATGTAGTCCTCGCCGATGCCGGCGTCGTTGTACTGGACCTTGAGGTCGAAGCAGACATTCGACGATCCGGGCGGCGGCGGATCGCCCGACGGAGGCTGCGGCACGGGCGCAGACGGCCCCCAGGTCGTGGTCGCGCCGCCGATCGTGTAGCCGTCGCCTCCGTTTGCGGGCAGCGTCGCGACATCGACAAACGCGCGGCCGCTCCACACGCGGCCCAGTGGCCGGTCGACGTCGCGCGGATCGAGCCGGCCACCGCGGTCGAGACCTGCGGCGTCGTCGTAGAGCGTGACCGTCCGGAAGTCTGGATCGTGCTCGTAGACCACCGGCGACGAGATCGACGTCGCGGTCACGCCACCCACCGTCACGGTGAGCTCGGCGGTCGCACTCGCGAGCGTGCGGAGCGGCTGCACCGGCAGCGCGTTCGCGTTGACGAGGAACGTGCGGCGCTCGCCGCCCGCGAGTCGAACCGTCCCGGTCGTCTGCCCGTCGGCGCGCACGCGCGCGGTTCTGCCGTCGAGGCCATCGGCCGCGAGCACGAGCACGATCTGCGCGTCATCGCGGCCCAGGTTCGTCACGTTGATCGCGACGCTCGTGCCGCGACACGACGAGGTGGTACACCCGCGATCGATCTCGACCGCGACGTCGAGCGGCCACTTCGCGTGTTCCGGGTCGGGCGCCGCCTCCCCGCGCGAGCTCGCCTCTGGTTCCGCGAATGAACGGTTTGGCTGCGGATCGTCGTTGCCGGCACACCCGACCAGCGACGACGCGAGCAGCGTTGCGCCGAGCACGTAGAGTTTCTTCATGCCGGGGTAGAGCCCGGCCATGGCGCGGCGTTTCAGCGATCACATCACGCGCATGGACGAAGTTTGCACATCGCGAGCGGGAGAACGACGCGATTGAAGATCGCCCGATGCGAACGTTGCTCGCGTCGTGATTCGATCATTGCCACCGGCATCCGGCGCGACGGCGTGCCCACAATGCCCTCGCAGTGCTCATGTACAATCGCCGCATGCAAGTACGACGAATGCTCCTCGCGGCACTGCTCGTGTGCGCGGCGTGCGACGGAAAGCGGGACGCGGGGAAGGCCGGTAACCTCGACCAGCGGTGCGAGC
>JABFXX010000309.1 GCA_013368795.1 Kofleriaceae bacterium | reverse complement strand
CTCAGATCACGAAGTTGTTCACTTCTTCCGGACCCGGGTTCGCGTCGAGCGCTTCCCGGCGCGACAGGCGGATCTTGCCGTCGCGATCGACCTTGATGCACTTCACGACGACTTCGTCTCCCTCGGACAGCACGTCCTCGACGGCGCGGATGCGCTCCTTCGCGACCTCGCTGATGTGGAGCAGACCGTCGGTGCCCGGCATGATCTCGACGAACGCGCCGATCTCGACGATCTTCTTCACGATGCCGTTGTAGAACTGGCCGACCTCGGGCTCCATCGTGAGGCCCGAGATGAGCGCCTGGGCCTGCTCGATGCTCTTCGAGTCAGACGACGCGATCGACACCGTGCCGTTGTCGTTGATGTCGATCTGAGCGCCGGTCTGCTCCTGGATCGCGCGGATCGTCTTGCCACCGGGGCCGATGATGTCGCGGACCTTGTCGGGCTTGATCTGCACCGTGACGATGCGCGGGGCGTAGATCGAGACCTCGTCGCGCGGCGCGCTGATCGCGGCATCCATCTTGTCGAGGATGTGGATGCGACCACGCTTCGCCTGATCGAGCGCCTCCTCGAGGATCTTGCGGGTGAGGCCGTCGACCTTGATGTCCATCTGGAGCGCGCACACGCCGCGGCGCGTACCCGTCACCTTGAAGTCCATGTCGCCGAGGTGGTCCTCGTCGCCGAGGATGTCGGAGAGGATGACGTAGTCATCGCCCTCCTTCATGAGACCCATCGCGATGCCCGCGACGGGCGCCTTCGTCGGAACGCCGGCGTCCATGAGCGCGAGCGAGCCGCCGCAGACCGACGCCATCGACGAGCTACCGTTCGACTCGAGGATGTCGCTGACGACGCGGATCGTGTACGGGAAGTCCTCGTACACCGGCACGATCGACTCGACCGAGCGCTCGGCGAGGAAGCCGTGGCCGACCTCGCGGCGCGACTGGCCGCGCAGGGGCTTCACTTCACCCGTCGAGAACGGCGGGAAGTTGTAGTCCATGTAGAACGTGCGCTTCGTGTCACCCATGAGGGTGTCGAGCTTCTTCTCGTCGTACTTGGTGCCGAGCGTCACCGCGACGAGCGCCTGGGTCTCGCCACGCTGGAACAGCGCCGAGCCGTGCGCGCGCGGAAGCACGCCGGTCTCGATCATGATCGCGCGAACCTCGTCGGGCTTGCGACCGTCGATGCGCGTACGCGTCGTGATCGTGTGACCGCGCGCCCACTTCTTCTGGAGCTTCGAGAACGCGGCGTCGACGTCCTTGGCCTTACCGGCCCACGGCTGACCTTCGGCGGTCAGCGCGGTGCGCATCTCGAGGTGCAGCTCGCTCGTCGCGTCGCGACGCTCGTGCTTGTTCTTGATCTGCATCGCCTTGGCGAGGCGCTCGTAGGCGAACTCCTTCACCTTCGCGGCGAGAGCCTCGTCGGTGACGGGCTTGGTGAACGGGCGCTTCTCCTTGCCGTTCGAGGCGCGGAGGCGCTCCTGCAGGTCGATCAGCGGCTGGACGGCCTGGTGCGCGAACAGGAGCGCGTCGATGACGACGTCCTCCTGCAGCTCGTGCATCTCGCCCTCGACCATCATGATCGCGTCGCGGCTCGCGGCGACGACGATGTCCATCTCGCTCTTCTCGCGCTCGGCGAACGTCGGGTTCGCGATGAACTGACCGTCGATGCGGCCGACGCGAACGCCGGCGAGCGGGCCCTCCCAGACGAGGTCCGAGATATGGAGCGCGGCCGACGCGCCCGTCATCGCGAGGACGTCCGTCGCGTTCTCCTTGTCGAACGAGATGACGTTGGCGATGATCTGCGTGTCGATGAACCAGCCCTTGGGGAAGAGCGGGCGGACCGGGCGGTCCATCAGGCGAGCGACGAGGATCTCCGCGTTGGTCGAGCGACCCTCGCGACGGAAGAAGCTGCCGGGGATCTTGCCCGACGAGTAGAACTTCTCCTGGTACTCGCAGGTGAGCGGCATGAAGTCGATGTCGCGCGGCTGCTGAGAGCCTGCCGCGGTCACGAGCACCATGCTGTCGCCGCACCGGATGACGACGGCGCCGCCGGCCTGCTTGGCCCACTTGCCCGTCTCGACGATGATTTCCTTGCCGCCTACGATGGCGGTCTCACGAACGTATGCCACTGACGTGTCCTTTCGAAGAGTCACGTCGTCGGGGGCATGTCGCGTGGCCTGAACCCTCTATCCAACGGCTCGAAGACATCACTCGAGCCACTCGACGGAACGATCAAACCAACCCGATCTCTGCCTGGTCCTACGACGCTACCTGGTTGTTTCCGCGGGCGTTATTGCACACACGGGAGCAAAAGCCAAGGGATGCGAATTGGCCGGATTCCCCCGATTTCACGTGTTAGCGTCCACGGTTATGAAGACCGACACGCCGGGATTCCTCGACGTGAAACTGACCGCGGTGACCAAGGACGCCGCTCCGTGGCTCGAGGCGCTCGCCGCCCTGGGCGAGGTCGAGGCCGAGGAGCAGGTCGCGGAGTGGACGCACCGCCGCGTGCGGACGAGCGCCATCCTGCGGGATATGACGATCCGGGTGCTCGGCTACGTCGGCGTGCCGACCGCGGACGTCCGGGTCGGCTGGGTCGGCGCGGATCGGATCCTGTCCGACGGGACCACCGAGATTCCGGATGTGTCGATCGCCGACGTCCCCCGGGTGACGGGCGCGCCGTCGAAGGAGACGTGGCTCGCCGCGCTCAAGGACGTCCTTCGCGAGGCCGCGAAGACCTCGTGATCTCGACGGCGGCCAGGCGTTTGCTGTTCATCCACCCGATGGACCCGCTCGAGTCGCCGGCGGTGATCGACGCGTACACGCTGCGGATGACCGGCGCATTGCGCGCTGCACGGCTCGGCGACAGCTGGCGTGGCGTTCACACGTGCAGCTGCGGCGCGCGCAGCACGTCGTGGGACTACCTCGTCCGGACGGACAAGGGACAGCTGATCACGAGCTCGCTCGCGATCCACTACCTCGCGCACCATCGCCACGAGGTGCCCGAGGCAGAGCTCGCGAAGGTGATGCACCTCGTCGCAAACGACGCGACGCCAGATGCAAAGGAGCTGGCGTTCGGACGCCCGCCCGTCGCGCCGATTCCGTTTCCGCCGGACCGGCGCGGCGCTGATTAGCGACGCAGGCCGAGGGTCTCGATCAGCTTCTTGTAGCGCTCGAGGTTCTTGCGCTTCAGGTAATCGAGGAGCGCGCGGCGCTGACCGACCATCTTGAGGAGACCACGGCGGCTGTGGTGGTCCTTGTGGTTGTTCTTGAGGTGCTCCGTCAGGTGCGAGATGCGCTCGCTGAGGAGGGCGACCTGAACTTCCGGCGAGCCGGTGTCGGTCTGGTGCTGCTGGAACTTACCGATGGTCTCTTGCTTGCGAACGGTCGAAACAGACATTGCTACTCCAGTCGCCAGCGGCCGCGTCCGAGATGAACGAGTGCCGTGGTCAGGCGCGGAGATTGGGACAATCCGACGGATGCGTCAAGGCACAAAGACGCGGTCGTACAGGACTTTGTTGCCTTCGACGTGAGCGACCGAAACCAGCTCGCCCGCCGGGTCAAGTAGCAGGAATCTCTCGTACACGTCGGCGGGCACCGAAAGGACCTCGGGCGCGAGCTGGAGCCCCGAGCGAATCCTGGGCACGTACTCGGCCGCCACCGTCACGCGCGGCAGCCTCGTCGCCTCGGTCATCGGGATCAGGCGGACGCCGTCCATGCGATCGAGGTCGTGCGCCTCCGCGAGCGTGAACACGCCGGAGCGCGTCCGGCGCAGCTCGGTCATGTGCGCGCCGCAGCCGAGGTCGGTGCCGATATCGGCGACGAGCGAGCGGACGTACGTGCCCTTGCTGCAGTCGATCGCGATGCGCAGGTGCGCGGTCGCCGGGTTGAAGTCGAGCAAGTCGAGGCGATCGATCCGGACGCGGCGCGGCGTGCGCTCGATCTCCTCGCCGGCGCGCGCGCGCTCGTAGAGGCGCACCCCACCCTGCTTGATCGCCGAGTACATCGGCGGGAGCTGGTCGTGCTCGCCGCGCCTGGCTGCGAGCGCCGCCTCGATCGCGTCGCGCGTGACGTGCGAGGCATCGCACGTGCGCGTGACGGTGCCGGTGCGATCGAGCGTGTCGGTCTCGATGCCGAGCACGAGGTCGGCCTCGTACGCCTTGTCGTTGGCGAGCAGGTACTGCGCGAGCTTGGTCGCCTCGCCGAGGCAGATCGGCAAGACGCCCGTCGCGATCGGATCGAGCGTGCCGCCGTGGCCCGCGCGCTTGGCGCCGAGCCGCCGCTTGACGTGCTCCACCGCGCTCGCAGAGCTCATGCGCGGCGGTTTGTCGAGGACGATGACTCCGTTCACTGCTGCACGGCGAGAGCGACTACTGAATGCTCGTGACCCAATCGCGCAGCATCGTCCGTCCCGCAGGATCCATCACCTCGCTGCCGAGCGCCGGCATGTGCTCGGCGGGATTGGTCGACTCGAACCGATAGATGAGACTCGACGAATCGGGCATGCCCGGCGCGACGATCACGTTCCTGCCGCCGACGGGCAGCTTCGCCGGGTGCGAGACCGCGGTCTGATACGTCGGCGTCGTCGACAGCGCGCCGAGCGTGCCGACGGTCAGCCGCAGCTCCATCTGCGTCTGGTCGTTCGTGTAGATCTGCGAGTTGGGATTGTGGCAGTTGCCGCAGTTCGCGTGCAGGTAGCCGAGCGCGGCCCTCGCCGTCGCGTCGCCCGGCAGCGGGAAGTACGGCTGGCCTCCCGTCGGCGGATTCGTCAGCAGGTCTTGCGCGACGACGTCGGCGAGATCGAGCTCGCCGGCGGTCGTGTTGTCGTAGTCGAGCTGGATCGCCGAGAACCCGAGCACGCGGCTCGGCTTGGCATTCTCGTGACACGTGCGGCACTGGAACTTGCTCGGCACGTCGTGCTGGGTGCCGAGCACGTCGACCGCGCCGAGCTCCTCCCAGACCGCGTTGTCCTGCGCCTCGTTCCACACGTACGCCGCATAGAACCAGTCGTTGACGGTCGTGCCGGTGCCGGTGCGCATGATGAGGCGCGTCTCGACGCGCGTCGTGCCGCTCGTGAATTCCTTCCAGACCTTGGTCCCGACAGGAAACTCCCAGAAGTCCATGTCGGTCGTATCGATCTTCGTGCCCGGCGGCAGCTGGATCCACCGCTTCTTCGTCGCGGCGTCGGACCACAGCGGGTACTGCGGCGTGTACGGAATCGCGAGTGGGCTGATCTGCGTACACGCGGCGTCCATGCAGAGCCCGGTCTCGGCGAGCGTGCGCGGCATGTTCGGATCCGACGCGTCGGGCGCAGCGTCGACCATCCCCGTCGGCGAGTCGGTCATCGCATCGGGAGTCGCCTTTGGATCATCGCCACACGCCAACAGCGCGAGCGCGAGCGCCGGAGTCCACCGCATGGCGGCCATTGTACTCTAGACGCGCTCCCGCACGCCGACGTTCAGGATGACGCCGAATCAGGTGCGGTGGTGCGGCTCATCACGGGCTGCGAGATCCGGTTGAACGACTGCTCGAGCGCGCGCACGACCTTCTCCTTCGTCGCCACGAGATCCGCGTTGATGTGACAACCGCCGGCGCCCGGATGACCGCCGCCGCCGAGGCTCATGCAGACCTTGCCGACATCGATTCGCTCGTTGCGAGACCGCATCGACACGCGGACACCGCCGCCCTTCGCCGTCGTAAGCAAGACGCCGACCGACACGCCATCGACGTTGCGCGCCCAGTTGACCATGCCCTCGATGTCTTCCCACGACGCGCGTGCGCCTTCGACCATGTCGGTCGTGACGCTGAGGACGCCGACGCGGCCCGCGCAGTGGAGCTCGAGCGTCGACAGCACCGCGCCGAGGAGGCGGAGCTTGCCGGGGCTCGGCCTCTCCTCGAGGCTCGCCGCGACTGACGCCGGAACGACGCCCGCCCGGATGAGCTCGGAGCCGACCTGCAGCGCCTCGGCGTTCGTGTTCGCGTGGCGAAAGCCGCCGGTGTCGCTGATCAGCGACACGTACAGCGGGATCGCGGCCTCGGGCGTGAGCTCCCAGCCCTCGTAGACCGCGATTCGATAGACGAGCACGCCGACCGCGGCGGCCCTCGGATCCC